>JBCBGZ010000003.1:0-89124 GCA_038526245.1 Pseudomonadota bacterium | reverse complement strand
ACTTCTGAAGCTGGCTCATCCTTCGAAATCTGGTCATCGCCCTCTCCCGTCGTCGAAATGGTAAGTGGCTATTCTCAGCCCGATTGTTGAGATGTCGACCGACCTCCTGGCGGTCGTGATTTCCAAGCTCTTTCATCGCTGCGCCATAGGATCGAAGACGGTCTGTGACGATGGCTCTGGGTGCGCCATACCGCTTCATGGCTTTGCGGAGAAACTTGAAAGCCGCTTGACCTGATCCCCGATTTTCGGACCACTTGAGATTGGAATTTTCCAGTTATGATCCCGTCGGGGAGAAGGAAGATTCGATGCGAAAATCCAAATTCACGGACGCCCAGATCGCATTCATTTTGCGCCAGACTGAGGATGGAACCCCGATTGCGGAAGTCTGCCGCAAGGCTGGGATCGCCGAGGCGACATTTTACAACTGGCGCAAAAAGTATGGTGGTCTCATGCCGTCGGAGATGAAGCGCTTGAAGCAGCTTGATGAAGAAAATACGGTGTCGGTCTGCTAGTGGGCTTCCTCGCCTATTTCGGCATTCTCGTAATTCTTATCAGTCAATCCAAAAAGTATAATTGGGACAGTCTACTGCATGGTATTCCGAAACTAACGGGCTCCGACATTGCCCTGTTTCAATATCCGGCTGGCGTTCCAGATATGAAATCTTTGACCGTGTCCGCTGCCAATTCCGGCCCATCCCGACGCATCATGACGGATATAGTCGCATTGGAAGCCGATGTGGATGATGGACTGGAAGTCGCCCTGAAAACCGCACGCGAGGCTATTGATGCAGCCATGTTGCCGATTGAACTGGAGCTTGAAAATCCCGAAAGGGATTTAACCGAAACACCTGCATTGCGCGTGGCTTTGCGAGCCTTGGCGGACCAGCGTTTCACGGTGCAAAGGTTGATTGCTACGATTGCGTTCGACAAAGCGAGCCTGAGAGCCGCAGAAACTGAACTGGACCGCACCGCGAAGGTTCTGAAGACTGAAGCCGCTAAGTTCAAAAGAGCCACCGATCGAGCCAAGAAGGCTGCAAAGGCCATAACAGATGTCACCTCGCTCATTAGCAAAATTGTCGGCCTAATTTAGGATCGCTCATGCAGATTGTTTGCGGCATTGCCAAGCAGAATTCGCGATATGGGAAGTGCTCTCGATGACAGCTTCCGGCGAATTCCAGCCTTACGAACCCAGCTTTGCCAATGTCCGTAGAGTGGTCATTCGAGGTCGCTTTTCGCCTGGCAACGTTGTGGCAACGTTGGAAGGCTGCGATGCTCTATTTTGGGCTACGTTATCCGACGATTGGCAACGTTACGCTTCGTTCGACTTCAATCTTTTCAATGGCTTAGCCTTCATCCGATGGCTTGACATCGTAGGGGTCACTGGTTCGATCCCAGTACCGCCCACCATTGCTTTCAAAACATATCAGAGGCTCAACGCGCCTTGCGGCCTGAGGTGTTCGCAGTCTATCACTTTTCTCAAAAAAGCGGGCGGAAGTGCACTGCCCCAGTCGAGCGTTTGGAAGGCAAAGTGTTTGGCCGAACCCTGGACGATTGCGTTGGGGGTGACTTAATATCGGGTTGGTGCATTGAAAGCCTTCGCGTTGAGACAATTTCGAGCCGTGAAAACGCGCGAGAAGCGACGGCTGCTGTTCAGTCGCCTGCGATCGGCAATCAAAACAGATATCCGGCTTCGCCTTCTGTTTTGGTCCGGTGCGCTTTCGGCAGGATTTCTGTTTCTGCTTTGGCCGACATTCTCCGCCTATATTGCATGGGTCCACCCCCACATCACCAAGTTCAGCGATGACGATATCTGGGCGGATTTCGAGCGCGCCGCGATCCGCGCCCGCGGCGTTGCCATGCTGGATTCCGAGGAGCGATTTGTCGGCGTTCTCAACTCTAGCTTCGAAACAGACCATTTGGGTGAATTGGGCGGACGAACCCAGTATAGCGGGTTCGTTCTGGATCCCGACCATAAGTCTATTCCATTAGCGGACGCGCCGGACTTCTTCTGGCGTTGCCTCGTCTACCATGAGGATGTTCGCCGCGGCACATGGGACAATCCTTATGGGGTGTCATTCACCGGCACGCTGCTCATCCCATTCCGGATGATTGCTGGCAGTGTGAGGGCGGGCCGCCCGGTTCGCCCGGCGGGCGGATCTACGCTGGAAATGCAATTGGCCCGTTCGATCTGGAAGAGCTACTCTCACAACTCCAACCCGTTCGTTCGTAAACTCTCCGAGTGGCATGTGGCCCCAACGCTGCGCCGACAACTCGGCGGTCGCCACGACTCCCAAAGGCTACGGGCCTGGATCGTCCAACATATCGCCCTGGTGCAGGCGGTGGGCGATGAGCAGGATGTCTTTGGCATCGAGGCAGCTGGCCGCATCATTTTCGGTCGCTCGGCCCATGATCTGGACCCTGCGGAAGAGTTGGTCCTGTCCGCCATGGTGCGCCAGCCGCTGCGAATCCGCCAGGACAAGGCAGACCGGGCCAGCGCGCTTCAGCGCCATATTGGCAGCGAGGACAATCCGGGCCGAGCCCTTCAGTGCGCCAGCCCAAATGCTATTCTGGCCGATGGCGAGCCCGTGATTTCAGACCCTGCGGTGAGAGCCGCAGCCCGGGCCCGCCTGCTCAGGCTGCACACAGAGGAACTTCCCTTCGTTGATCCGGATCTTGAGCCCTATATCGCGCCGCTGCTGGCCCACTCGGCGGGGCCACGTGTTGGACCCCAGCGCATAGCATCCTGGCTCGTGACCTATGGGGTCCAATCCGAGATTGTTGCGTCACTCGCCGATACCCTCGACACAGATTGGCAACAGGACCGTAATCCATGGCGCGGACAGGCCACTGAAGTCGCACTTACGCTTGATATGCCGCGCAATCTTCGCCTCGCCCAGGCGATGAACGGCGCAGTCGCCCGCCTTGAAGACAATGCAGGCCGGCGCGGTGTGCTGCTTCCCGGAACGCTGACGTCACCGGAACGTTGGGGCAAATCGCTGGACCCAGATGCGGAAGCCACCCGGACCGTTCCGTTCCTGCTCGAAAAGAATGCGGGGGTGCCCATTATGGTCGCCGTCGCGGACGAACAAGGCCGGATCATTCGATTGGTCAATACGGGCTTTGACGCAAACTATTTAGGCGGTGCGGCGCAAAGGCGAGATGTGGGGAACTTTGGGAACGGGCGCTATATTCTTGACTCGGAGTTTCGGTCTGTCGCCTCGATCGGCAAAGTGGCCGCCGCACTGCTGATCGGCGAGTCCGGCGGCGTGAGCCTGCGCACCCCCGTCAGCAATCGGTGCCCTGATGGTTTGACCGAAAAATGCATGAGCCCGGTCTCATTCACAGGCGGCTATCCCAGCGTGTTGATCGAGAAGGCGTTCGCAGAATCCCTCAACGCCGCGACCGTCAATGTGCTCAGTGCTCAGGTCAACACGCTGCGAATAGAAGATTTCATGGCGCGTGCAGGGTTCAACCTGCCCCGGGAAGACCAGCGCACTCCTCCAGCAACCAATGTTGCGCTCGGCAACTACTCCGCTCGCCCCCACACTGTACATACGCTGATGCAAATGGCTTTGGCTTATGCTGAAGGCGACTTTGACGCTGAAATTACGCGCCCCCACCTCATTGAACGTTGGCGTCGCTTCAATCCGACAACCGACACCTACCTGGACGAAGGGCTTACAGACGCCGACGCCGAAACGGTGAAGCTGTCAGACATTCTGGCGCCAGGAAACGGCCGCTTTGTGCGCGAAGTCCTCGAAGCGCCCCTTTGCTATCGAGACAATGACGGCCTGGCCTCCCTTCGCCAGCTTCGAGACTGGTGTGCCTCTGAGAATCCGGCCGTGCGGCTTCACATCGCCAAAACAGGCACGGTGCCCGCCCCCGAAAAGAACGGGTTTAATGAATCTGACTGGTGGCTGGCAGGCGCGATCCGCTTCACAGACGGCAGAGCCTACACCTATGTGGTTACTGCCGGATCTGGGGACATTTCCGTGCCCTTCGCGCGTGACGGTGGTGCCGGCTGGCTGTCAGAAGTCGTGGACACGGTCCTGCACGATCTGGAAACAAACAAATGAACGCCGCGCCATTGGCCCAAGAGGATCCTGCTTCATGAGCAATGAACCATCAGAAGATCGGATCAAGGCGGCGCAAATCAGGCTGAACAGCCTGGAAAAGATGCACGAGCATGCCGAAGACCCCGGTAGCGCTACGCTGTTTATCTGGGGATTCAGTGCGCTTTCCTTTGTCGGCACATTTGTCGGGCTGCGCCAGATAGTGCGCTCAGGCGATGTGCCAGACGGCGCTTTTGGCAGCTTCGTGACCGACGCGGTGCTCTTCATTCTCGTCCTGCTCGCCACGCTGGCGATGGTGCACTATCTGCGGGCTTTCCTGCGAAAGCCCTTTGGGAAGGGCGCCCTTTTTCTGCCCGTCTACATCGTCTTGCTCATCTTTTCGGTGACTTTCGGCTTCACATTTTACTGGAAGTATATGGAGGCCCAACGCCAGTCGATTGATGTTGCGGTGGAGCGCCTCGAAGAGTTCGTCTCCGAAATCGAGACGGCGGCATCTGGAATTGGCTCAACAATCATCCTGCTGGATAATCTGAGCACGGAGTTCGAAACGCTGGCAGAGACAGAGCGAACATCCGGCGGCACGTGCGGCGATAGTTCCCCACCCGGACCTGGTCCACGCATGCGCCATCGCATGCGCCGCGCCGGAGAGATGGACCAGCAGGTGGAACGCCTGCAGGCACGGTTCGATGTTTTCACGCCATCGATCCAGGAGCTACGCGACTACCTTCCACAGGTCGAAGAACTTCGGGAGGAGCCGTCCCAGCAACAGCCCTTGGAACCCGAGACTTCAGAAACAGGTGAACCGCTTGACGCCGCTACGGCTGAGCCGACCAACATCGAGATCTCCGATGTGGAGAGGCGTGAGCGCGTATTCGCCGAAGCTCGGCGCCGCGCGTTTGCCGCCAGCGCTGAAATCAACGCGCTTGCTCAGGATCAGTCCATTCTCTCCGTCTCAAACCAGTTTCGGGCCTGGGCCGACGAGTACAACACGCGCGGTCTGCGCCGCAGGGACGACCCGAATGGCACTGTCTACGAGTGCTTTTCACCACCAGCCGCCAATGAACTCTACACTGCATCAAACGCGCTCAACAATTTGCCGTCTGTGCGCGTCCCGACATTGCCATCCTTTGGCGGCGCTGCAGGGACACGCGAAGCCGTTGACCGTATGCTGGGCAGTCTTGGGACACTGTGGCCCTTTGGCGGTGGCAACCGTGATGCAGAAGCGCGCGATGCAATCACCTCGACGGTGACGACCTCGACACTGGAACCTTCAACGGAAGCCGGAGTGCGCAACACAGCCGGAGCCGCCGCGCGCAATGGGACAAGCCGCAACACCCAACCAACCGACCGGGTTGTGGAAGAGGCCCTGCCCCGGCTTACGCCGCGCGACCGCTTTCCATTGTCTGTCGCATTGGTGGTTGATGTCCTGTTGTTTTTCTCGGCGATTGCGGAGTCCTTCTCGCGCTCGCAGCGCGCTCGCAAGCTCGAGAAACTTCACCAGTTCCATACCGATGAACTGAACCCCTACCACGTCCCCCTTCTTGTGGAGCAACTGGATGAGGAAGGCCGCTTCGGATTGATTAATGAATACCGTTTCGTTGTGGACCGAGACGACTTTTTCTTCGCCCCGCCCCCCTCAAAAGACGATAACGCCCACAAGATCAGGGACATTCTACGCGCCTGGCTGGCGAGCGACTACGCAAGGCAAGTCCCCTATGACATCGAAGACCTGAAGCGCCGCCTCATCACAGAGAACATGCCCGACCATGCAGAACTGTTCGACTTCGGCGAGGACGATCTTCCGCGAGACTATAGCCCCCTCGTCGTGATGCTGGACCGGGAAAAGGCAAATGAGGCCCTCATCCACGCACTCTATATCGGTGATATGCCTGACCCGCGTGCTGCAGACGCTGGACCATCTGTCAAGCGGCGGAAGGGACAGGGCATCGCCACAGCCATCGCCACGCTTCTCACCGCCATCAGTATCCGGATCGAAAAGTCTGTGAATGGGCTGGCCGATCGTGTGGCCGGCGATGACGAGAAGATTTCAAATCCCGAGGACTATCGAGCCAACGGGATAGACCCTGACGGGAGCGCGAACGCCGGCAATGGGCCGGAGCGCAACCAACCCTCCAGCTAGGCCCGTTCTAAGTTCCAATTGGCGATGCAGCCTCTGGGTTAGCCGCCCAGTAACCAAATGACGGCTTAGTGGACATCAGACCGAGCTAATACTGGACTGCTCCATGGCCACAGCTGCACACTCATCCGCACCAAATACTGCGCGCCCTACGGCGAACGAACGGTGGAGCGAGAGTTTCCGTACGTTGGCAGACCAGGCCAAACGAACCGCCGCCAATGAAGACCGCACGATTTTGCTGCTCGCGCGGTCACCCCAGACGCCGGCGGCGTCCAAGGTGCTGCGAAACATCAAGGCGCTGACTGAGGATGGTATCACCGTTACCTGTATTTTTGCCGAGTTCCCAAAGCGCGGCGCGGGCGCCAAACTCCTGTCCAGTCTGGCAGCAGAATACGGAGAGCAGGACCTGGCCCGCTATGTGCGCCAGCTCACGCTCTCTGGTTGGAAAAGCCTCAATGAACGCGTGCAGCTTGGGCGGGTTGCGCTCTATTCCGGCCCCAAACTCGAGATCGTTGAAAACGATTTACAGGCCGAAACACTGGTCGACATTCGCAACCAACCAGACCGGTCTGAAGATGGACGGATGTCCTTCGCGCGAATTTGGGCGTGCTCTCAGCCGCTAGATGCACGATCCTGCGCCTATTACTCGCTGGATCACTAAAAAAGCCCGATCCGGTGTTTGTCCCTCACGCGCCGCTTAATCCAGGCGGCGGACAAGTTCTCGAGTGAATATTTTTGCGCCGACCGGGTTCAGGTGGTCTGTATCGAAGAGGCGGGCGCGATCAGGTCCGCTGAGCGCATCGTAGCGGGCCGCAAACGACTCGGCGTCGTTCCAGAGACCGTAGTCATAACCGGGCGTGTCCCATCGATTGATGAAGTGGCGCGCGTCCAGCTGCCATTCTGCGAGCGGGGCGTCCACGACACGCCGCGCGCATTCCATCGTTTCAGTCAGATACCCGCCAATATCCATTGCAAGTTCGGTATCTGCCGTCCCGGCGTCTCCCAATTCGATGGTGGTCGGGAGGAGCGGATACACGACGATGTCCAACGTTATGGAGCGCTGCGTGATGCCCGCACACAATTGGCGTAAGTTGCGATCATTGCGCGGGTTGAGCTCAAGCTGCTTCAAGAGTTGGCGTGTGGCAATCTCGTCGTGGAGATCATGGGCGCGCACAATCGCCTCCACGTTTTGCGGATCGACATCGGCAAGTGCCTCATGCATCTGCGCCAGACCATTTGCATAGTCTGTTTCGCTCACCCCAAGGGCAGGTCGCCCGTTTTCAATGTTCTCGGTCCAGACATCCTGCGTTTCCGCCCGCACACTCGGCTCAGAGAACAGCGCTTCGTAATAGGTTTGGAATTCTGCCGACGTCGGAACGACACCTAGCGTTCCCAAATCTGCGACCCAGATCACTCGCTCGGGCGCCAACCCCTGATCATCCAGATACCCCAGAAACGGCGCGAACGCATCGGTGTTCCAGTGGCCCAGGGCGCAGACGCCGACGGATTTACCCGGATAGGCTTCGGCAAGTTCGTGGACGTCGATCCCATCGAACACATGGGAGTTGCCGACGATGACAAGGTTCAGTCGATCCATGCTGGCCAGCGCCACGCATCCATCGGGAGACTTCAAACGCAAGCCCATCCTGAACGCGTCGGATGAGACGACCTCTCGAAACGCGTTGTCATCGCTTGCGTTCAGTCTGTGGAAGTAAAATGCCGCCGGCCACACCAGCGCCAGAAGGACGAAAAGAAAGATAAAGGGTCTGGCTTTTGACATTGAGACAGCCTTGGAAAGTGCCAACCAGATTGGGACCGCCAGACTGGGCGATCCCGTCATATGTATTTTAGGTGACTAGGGCTTTGGGGGGTAGACGCCCTTGAGAGCCACGCAATACCGAACCACCAGAAAGGGCTGGCGATTCTCGACGCCGGCTTCGTTGCCCGCCGAAGCAATAACGTCGCTGTTCATGGTCGAATCCACATCGCGCCCGGTATTGGTCTTGAATGGCATGAGCCGCTCATGACTCGGAATGCCCGCGCCAACGGGTTCATTCTCCGTGGGGTTCGCTTTCGATGCCATCAGCGCGTGGGTGTGGGCAATGGCTTGCGTGGTGGTTTCGGTGCCATACACCTTGCCGAGTTGCGGTGCCCTGCCAGAACTTGTGTATCCGCCTTGCATGGCGTGGCCGACCAGGTTGGGCAAAGCGAAGGTTGTGACGCCGTCTCCGCCGTAGAGCCTACCATAAAGATTGAACAAGTCCGGATGGTCTGTCACCGACATGATCTGGCCATTCGCCTCGGCAAAACCGGTCGGGCAAAACGTATTCGCAAAGGCACGGACCTCGCCGATAAAGGCATTCTGGGCGAATGCGGGCGCGGCCGACGCCGCAATCAACGCCGCTGCTACGGTTGCTGTTCGCAAAGCTTGCCTCATTTCATGTCCTCCGCGCCGAGATCCGCGGCTGCTTCCGCTTCGCTGGGGCGAGACGGATAAAGCCCGTCGACCGCAATGCAGCTCTGTATCCCCAGGCTTGGCTGTATGTTTGTTACGGCCTGTGGCCCATTTGACGTCGACACGGTTGCCGGATGCATGACTTCTGACAATTCGCCGCCAGCATACGCATTGATCGACGGCACCGACCCAAACACGCGATTGAGGGGGCTCTCCGAATCCCCATCCAGGGAAGAGCCCTGTACATCATGGGAGTGCGCTGGAAAGTCCGGTTGGCTTTCAATGCCGCCTACTGCGCCGAGGGGATAACCTGCGCCTTCATGCACCAGAACCCGGCCCTGCGAATTCGGCAGTCGAAATACGGTTCTACCATTGCCGCCATAGGTATCGCCGATCACCGAAAAAAGCTCCGCATTCTGAGACGGATCAAGTTGCTGTCCGTTGAGCTGGCTCCAGTCCTCGGGACAGAAGTCATACGGCAGGATACGAATTTCACCGATGTACCCTTCCTGGGCGTTCGCCGGGACACTCGACATGCCGAATGACACAATCATCGCTACGAGCGAACACTTGGTGCTGGCTTGAAACATGGAATTTCCTCTGGCTTGCAAAAGGTCCGCTATGGCCTTCTGGGCATGACGCCCGACATTGAGACGCAATAGTTGATCGTCAGCGTTGGCATCATGTTGTCCTGGGTCCGCGCGCCTGAGTTCGGGGTGATTGAGGCGAAATTCATGCGCAAGCTCGGCGGTTCGGTTGGCCGCGCATAGGCCGGCAGAGGAAAGGTGGCCAGCGCCCGGCCTTCCAGGATCTCCGCATCGGCCATATCGCTGGACGCCACAAAGTCGTGGGTGTGGGCGGGTATCTGGGTCACTTCGGACTGGCCATCCTGTTCGCCCTGCTCCCAATACTTCAAGCCCTGCCCACCACCTGTATTGACCGGAAGTCGTCCGATCAGGTTTGGCAAGGCGAAACTTGTGGTGCCATTGCCTCCGAACTTCGTGCCATAAAGCGAGAAGAGGTGGATGTTTGTGGCTACCGATTGCTGTTTGCCATCGGCGGGAAGCCAGCCCCTCGGACAATAGTTAAATCCGAAGGCCCGAACTTCGCCCAGCGCTTGTCCGACTTGCCCACTGGCATTTGCCGAAGGCGTGTCGGATGGCGCCTCCGACTGCGCAGTTGCCGATCCTGGCGCCATCCATAGTAGCGCCGCGGCCGCGAAAGCCAGTGACCTCATCATCTCGCACCTCCAAAAGAACCGCATATTGGACGGAGCACACTCACCCCTGTCCCATATGGTTAATTCAGAAAATCCCGACGAGGAAGCACAAAAAAAGGGGCAGCATCCAACTGCTGCCCCAACGCGATTTTTTCGAACGCTGGCCGCCGATTTACTGAAAACGACCGCCGCGCCGAGCGTCTCAGATCTAGTTGCGGCTTGGATAGAGCCCGTCCAAGGATACGCAGTATCGCACCACGATATAGGGCTGGCGGTTTTCCACCGAATCCAGCCCGGTCTCACCAATCACAGACGGCGCCATCGTGGTGTTCAGAGCCGGTGAGGACTTGAACGGCGTCAGGCCGGAGTCGTGGCTTGGAATTCCAGCACCAGCCGGCGCATTCACCGCAGGTCCGGTCGTTGCGGCTCGCAACTCGTGGGTATGCCCGACGGCGACAGTGATGTTTTCGCTGCCATACCGCGTGCCAAGCATGCGGGGACTCAGCCCTGGCCCCTGGCCCGCTCCCATCGTTGCGACCCCCTGCAGGTTCGGCAGGTTGAACGTCGACACGCCGTTTCCACCAAATCGCGTTCCATACAGTGAAAAGAGCGCTGCGTTCTGGGAGATTGGTAGAGTTTGGCCGTTGGCCTCAGCGTAACGATCGGGGCAGAACGTGTTTGCAAACGTTTTGATTTCACCGAGAAAAGCCTCCTGCCCATGGGCAGGTGACGAGAGTGTTGCCATGGCGCCTATGGCGGCGACGGCGATAGAAATCCGCTTCATGTGAAGCTCCTTGAAAAGTGTTTCCGGAATCGCTCAGCCATCAGGGGCGCGGCGGATATGTTCCACTGGTCGCGAGGCAGTACTGCACCCCGGAACTCGGTTGAATATTGGCAACATCGGGTGGTCCACCGTTCGACGCGACGGTCCCCACATGCATGACCTGAGTAACGTTGGTGTTGGTATACGCTGGAATGACGGTCACATTGGCAATGGCTGCCCCGTTGGGCTCAGCGACATCACCGTCTGCGGTCGTCGCCGCCACCGTATGGGTGTGTCTTACCACATCAGAAACAAACTCGACCCCGCCTCTCTGGCCGAGGGGATAGGGCGTTCCGTTCGGAGACGTGCCAGTGTGAAGAAGAACGCGTCCACGCGCTTCGGGAATGCCCATCGTCACGCGGCCATCACCGCCATAGGTCGATCCCATGAGGGAAAACAAGGCCTGGTTTTGTGCAATAGGGAGCTCTTGCCCATTCGTCGCAGTCCAGTTTCTGGGACAATAAGTGTAAGGCATGATGCGAATTTCGCCGATAAAGGCGTCCTGGGCCTCAGCCGATTGAACCGGGCCGGAAATGGCGAGCGCCGACACAGCGGTCGCTGCCAATACAAGTGTCTTGAACATGAGTTTCACCTGAAATGATGTTGGGATCAGCTACGCGGCGGAAACACGCCGTCGAGCGCGACGCAGTAGGTTACGGCCAATGTCGGCATGAGATTGTCTTCCGTAAGCCCCGGCGGCGCATTCGGCTCTATCGATGCGCTGTTCAAGGCCAAGACTGGCGTTTCTGAAGTTGCTGCGTACCCGGGAACAGGAAATGTTGCGAGCGCTCCGCCCGTTGGCGCATTTGACGTACCGCCATCGCTGGAGCCACGGAATTCGTGGGTGTGCGGTGGGATCGTCGCGACCTCTTCTACGCCGGCCTTCTGTCCTGCGACCCAGTTGATCATGCCCGGTCCCTGACCGATGTGCACCGGGGCGCGTCCGGTCAAATCCGGAACGGCGAACGAAACTCGGCCATCGCCACCATACTGCGTGCCGTAAAGCGCATAGAGGGTCGAATGGTCTGCAATAGACAACAAAGCGCCATTGGCGGGCGTCCAGTTCCGCGGGCAGAAATCAAAGCCAAACGCCCTGACCTCACCAACGTATCCGATTGATTGTGCATTGGCCGTGCCCGTTGCCAATGTAGCTCCAGCGACTGCCGCAGCCGCGAGTAACGTTTTCATACCCACCTCCTGTAAAAGTATAACGTCAAGGTGAGTGTTCACCCTGACGTTGAAACCGTATGGCAGAACTCGCCTCATAGGAAGCAGTAAACAAAAGAATTCGCGAATTCCCCAGGGCACGGATTAACCAATAAAATCACGCATCTTGCGCAGAAACACCGGACAGGTGCATGGGAAAGCCATGTCATTTGCGACCTATGATTTCCTGCTGACCTTCTTGCCCGCTGCAGTGCTTCTGGCCTGGTTGGCGACATGGGTCAGCGCCCGGTATCTGCTCATTCCGGCAATCCTCGCGGCGTCGATTGCGTTCTATGCCTACAGCTCGATCCCGCACCTGATCCTGCTATTGAGCCTGATCGGTGTCACCTGGCTGTGCGGCGTCGCCTACGCTCGATTTCGGCCCAATGCGCTTGGGGATTTCATCCTGTCCCTCGGAGTGTTGGCCAATCTCTCAGCGCTTCTTGTCTGGAAGTATAGCGGGTCCCTCGTGGAGACCTGGAACACGCTGGGCTGGATTCAGGTTCAGCCGCCCGGCTTCATTATGCCGCTTGGGATAT
Organism: Pseudomonadota bacterium; assembly: GCA_038526245.1. Classification (GTDB taxonomy): domain Bacteria; phylum Pseudomonadota; class Alphaproteobacteria; order Caulobacterales; family Hyphomonadaceae; genus UBA5336. Next base: position 76,672 of record JBCBGZ010000003.1, on the reverse strand, counting down.
CATTCTACGCCCTCCAGCAGATCGGATACCTTCTGGATCTGCGCCGTGGCAGAGCCCAGGGCAGGCCCCTCCCTGACTACACCGCCTTCGTCCTCTTCTTTCCGCAACTGCTCGCCGGGCCAATCGTCACCCAAAAACGAATGATGAAGGAGTTTGACCGGGTTCGCGCTGGCATTCCCTTTCCAGATCGGGTGGATTTGGCCACGCTCGGCCTCGCCTGGATCACCATTGGCCTATTCAAGAAGACCGTCATCGCGGACAGCCTGGCCCGATTGACGGTGCCTCTGATCACCAAAGCGTCTGTCGGTGAGCTGTCGCTCCTCGAAGCCTGGCAGATCGGCTTGGCTGGCGCCCCACGGATCTATTTCGACTTCAGCGGCTACAGCGACATGGCGGTCGGCATCGGATTGCTGTTCGGTGTCCGCCTGCCCGCCAACTTCAACGCGCCCTTTCGCCCAAGAAGCATTCGGGAGGCCTGGGCGCGCTGGCACATCACCTTCCACCATTTTGTGCGCGATCATGTGTATCGGCCGCTTAGAAATCGACTGGAGGGCGTCCCCCTGGGGCTGCCAATCGTGTTTTTCCTGATCTTTGCCGTCTCCGCCCTCTGGCATGGAGACAGTCTCCAATACATCGTCTGGGGCTTGTTGATCTGGGTACTTTTTGTTGCGGTGGACTGGCTGAATATGGTGCTTCCTCGCAGGCTAAAGCCTTCTGCTGACTATATTTCCCGCGTAATCCTCACCCTGCTTTTGCCCTTGATTTTCATGGCGCCGGATCTGGAAGTTGCCCTGTTTATCGCCGCGCGCCTAGTCGACCCTTCGGGCTGGGCGACAACGCTGGCAGCTTTCTCGATCGAACAAGGGATCGTCCTCGTTGGGCTGGTCGCGCTTCTTGTGATCATGAAGCGCGAGATCGCGACACAGATCCTTTTGTCCGGTCGCGTTTCCCATCCGGAACGCACCTTTTATGGCTGGCGCCCCCCCGCCTGGAGCCCCAGTCTCGGATGGGCGATCTTTCTGGGCGTACTGATGATAGTGTCATTCCATTTCGTAGGCCTGAGCCCGCCATTTTTCTACTTCAAGTTCTGAAGTTTTCGCGCAAAGAGCGAAAAAGTCGCGTCGCAGGCAAGCGTCGCCCGACTTGCTCGCGCGAAAAAATGCTGGTTAACCCGAAGCAATAGAGGGGAGCTGGGTCATGCCTGATGCCGTTCAGCGGCGACTGGCCGATGTCCGTCGACTTGCGGACCGCGTGCGAACGTCGTCTTACGAGATTACATCCGTATGCAACCTGCGCTGCGAGGGCTGTCTCTTCTTTTCAGGCGATCATGCCTACAAGCATACCGAACAGACAGACCCGAAAAGCTGGGAACACTTTTTCGCGTCGGAAGCGAAACGCGGCGTTACAGTTGCGCTCCTGGCGGGGGCTGAACCCGCGCTTGCCATCGATCGTGTCCGGGCAGCATGGGCCCACATTCCTGCAGGTGTTGTGTATACCAACGGCACCCGCCGCATTCCCGACGATATCGGCTACAGACTGCACATTTCCCTCTGGGGCGCAGACGAGACTTCGGAATTGACCCGCGGCGCCGATGTAAACGCCAAGGCCTTGCGCAACTACGCCCATGACCCGCGCGCACTGTTTGTCTATACGATCAACGCCCTGAATATAGACGAAATCATGCCGATGGTTCGGGCCTGCCAGGACCATGGCGTGCAGATGACCTTCAATTATTTCTCACCCACAGAGACCTATCTGGCCGAGCTGAAAGCCGAGGCGGCAGCCCGCACTGACTTCTTCCGCTTCAGTGACGCTGGTCGTAACCTCATCCTGTCACCTGACGATTTCGCCCGCGCGAGGTCTGTCATTGAACAGGCAATGGACCACTATCCGGAAACGGTCGTCTACTCATTGGCTTATGATGACTGGATTACGCGCGACGGGGTTTACGATCTCGATGAAAACGGAGTGGCGCGAAACTGTTCCAACCGGATTGATGAAATGCACCGCGCCTTTCTGGTGGACCAGAGCCAAAGCCAGTTGAAATGCTCAAATCCCACAATCGATTGTAGCGAATGCCGGACCTATGTGAGCTCAATGGCGTCATACATACGCAATGAGCGCCGGCAAATCCTCAGGCGCCAAGGCCGCAGTAACTGGACTGAAGTCTTTGCTTGCTGGCAGGATATCTTCATCGGCCAGCAATGGGATCGGCTCGATGCGCACGTCCAGGGACAACTGGCGGAGCCGCTCTGAAGTCTTACGCCCCGGCCAAATGGGGCGTTTCATGACACGCTCTGCGAGCGTTCGCTGACTTGCAAAATACGCCCACCGAAATGTTGCGCTTGCGCACGTTCGGATTAATTGCCTGTATCACAAAGACTAAAGAATCCAACGAGCGATACCGAGCAGGACGTGACGCAAGGCCTCCCTTCAGAAACCGGCTCTCCTCCGATCAAGGCAAGTCTGTTCGGACCGGTTTCCCTGACCGGACCATCGGGAGAGCAAATCGAGATCAAGTCTCGGAAGAACCGGGCTTTGATCGCCATTTTACTCCTGTCGCCCGACCAGCGTGCGTCGCGACAACGCCTTCAGGAGTACTTGTGGGGTGACCGTGGCATCGACCAGGCCCGAGCCAGCCTGCGCCAAAACCTCCACGCCCTGAAACGAGATTTCAGTTCGGCCGGGGTCGCTCCAATAAAAGCCAATCGAGAGTGGGTTTGGCTACAGCAGGGTCTCCTGTCCAACGATGTTGCCGAATTGGCGACAACCCTAAAGGCGAACATGAATGGCCACGCGGAACAGGCCCTTTTGAAGCTGGGTTCTGCGCAATTGCTGGAAGACGTGGACTTTGGCGACGGCTTCAGGGCGTGGTTGACGCAGACCCGTGCGGACGTGGACGCGGAACTTGCTGCCGACATCCTCAGCAATATCAAACGCCTCGATGAGTTGGGAGAGCGCGCGAGCGCCCTCAGCCTTGCGGATGCTTGGCTCTCTCGATCGCCTCTTGATGAAACTGTCGCTGCCGCTGCGATCAGAATAGAGCGCACCGAAGGATTGTTCGCGGCCGCCCATCGCCGCTACGAATCCCTCAAGGAGGTGCTTTTTCGGGAAATGGGCGTGGTGCCGAGCCCGGAAGTTGAAGCAGCATACGAAGTGAACAGCGCGCTACAGCAACGGCTTGCGCAGCGTGATCCAGCCACCACTAACGTACCCCTGCTCGCTGTCCTTGCTTTCGAAAATCGCTCTTCGGACAAGGAGTTGGCTTATTTTTCTGAAGGCGTGGCTGAAGATATTTTGGCCCGTGTTTCGAGAAGTTCCGGGCTCAAGACTATCTCCAGGGCCTCCTCGTTCCAGATCCGGGGAGAAGCAAAGGCACCGAAAAAGGTTGGCCGCGTGCTTGGCGCCACACATGTGCTCGACGGCACGGTGCAGCGCAGCGAGAACCGTATGCGCATCAGCGCCGTCTTGTTCGATTGCAGAACAGAAGAGCGTCTTTGGTCCGGCCAGTACGACCATGTTCCCAATGACTTGTTTACCGTCCAGGACTCGATTTCAGCAGCGGTTGCGGCAGAACTCGACTTGGCTCTGAACCCTGCAAGGCAAATCAGCCGAGTCGACCCCGCAGCCTATGACTTATACCTTCAGGCCCGGCGCCATTCCGGCTCGGCCATCGGCATTGAAAAATGCATAGGACTGCTGGAACGTGCTGTGGAAATTCAGCCAGACTTCGCCGAGGCGTGGGGCAGCCTGGCAATGGCCCACGCGCTTCAGACTCGCTGGTTATCGAGCCCGGATAGCTTTGCCGCTGATCGGGAGCGCGCTGTGACCGCCGCTGAACGCGCCCTCGCAATCAATCCAGACATCGGACAACCCCTTGTGGCGATGAGCCTGCTGGAGCGTCCAAGTGCGTTTGCGGTGCGCGAGTCCTTGCTGCGGCGTGCCCTCGATCTGTCTCCGAACGACCCGGAGGTTCTAAAGCATTTATCCGATTTCACCGCATCGGTTGGGCGCCTGCGCGAAAGCCATGATTTCATCATGCGGGCGCGCGAACTGGACCCACTGAACCCGCTCATCGCAAACAATGCAGCGAATATCCTCGCCGATTTAGGTGATATCGAGGGGGCCTACGCGGCGTTTCGAGCCATCAAGTCTCAATGGCCTTCGCTGGATTGGACCCTTGCGGCACCGCTCATGACCGCGGCCATTCGGGGCGACTGGGATGAGGTGGCGGAGTTCCAATCTGATAACCCCGCGCCGAAGACGACCTTCAAAATGGCCATGCGCGTGGCCGAAATCATGTGTACGCCGCCCGATGCGCGGAAAGCAAAATTGGGAGACTTGGCTGCGCGGGAACTGGAAAAAGATGGCTCGACGGGTTTTCTAACGTTGATCATGCTACACCGGAGCGGCCAAGCCGATGACGCATATGAGTGGGCGGAACGCTCCAGTTTCGATTTCAGCGCCGGACAATTGGCAGGCGGCAGCTTTCTGATTGGTCTGCTGTTTGGCGGGCTCAATGGTGGGATGCGCGAGGACCCGCGCTTCGTTGCAATCTGCGAGAAACTCGGTCTTTGCCACTATTGGGCGAGCACAAACCGCTGGCCTGACTTCCTTGGCGAAACAAACCTATCATTCGACTTCAGGTCAGCCGTTCTGAGCAGTATTGCAAATCAAAATGCTTTGGCTTCTTCGCAAAGCCCAACCGAACGCAGCGAAAATGTGCAGGGGACCTGAAGCCCCCCACTGCCTCAGGTCCCCCTATGCGATGATGCACGAAGTGCCGGAGATCCCCACACACCTGTTCTCATCATCGCAGTGCCGCTGTGCTTCACTCCAGTGGTGGCCCCTCCTGGATATGAAGAAAATGGTGTTTCGCGATCTCCACCCAGCTGGGTGAGAACAGGCCGTTCTGCATATTGTCCACGACCCGCCCATCCTTCACGGTCAGGATGTTTGTTCCGCCGGTATAGCCAATGGGGCGATCATCTTCTCCGCCGCCGATCAACTTCCAGCGAAGAGCGACCCGGTCATCCTCTGCGAGAATATCTTCGACAACGAATTTGAAGTCGGGGTTTCGAGCATGCAGGCCTTCGATCCAGGCGACCACGTCTTCCCACGGACGATGCTTACCGTTGAAGGTATAATCCTTGTCGTAGACCTTACAGGCCTCATCATAGTTTCTACGAACCATGCCCTCAATAATAAATTGAAGAACAATTCTCTTAACCGCTCCTAAACGGCCTTCAATACTTTCGGATGTGACACGATATTCGTCGTACACTGCAAACCTCTAAGATGAGTGTTTATGAAAAGAGCGTAAGCCCTGGCGATATCCAAGTCGAGACGCTTCCCGCGACTCGAATCGGAATTAACGCGGAATTGACGGTAGCTCCGTCCCTCCGCTTGTTTGGACGGCGGGTTGGTTAAATCTGCGCGAAAACGAACACGTCAGTCTTCACCGCGCGTATCGCGCGTGCGTCCCTCAACAGCCGATATCCAGTCGTCTGCGACGGTTGACGCAAATGCTGTTTCGACAAGAGAACCGCTTGATGGGGCGGCTTCGGCCCGCCTGCCCTCAGCATTCAACTCAATCTTCCACTGATTGAAGTGCTCAATCCCGAACGCGAGCTGCAGGGAATAATCCAGACTGTCAGCCCCTTCACAAAACGGCTCATCGGGATCGAGGTTGCGGAAATAGTTGGCGACTTCTGCAGCAGTTGCATCCCATTCGGCGGACCAGGGCATGGCCTCCTGACGGGTCGGGCCCGTCCAATCATAGGCAAGGGCGCGGCCATGGCAGGCCATGCAGGAGGATTTGGGATTGTCGACCGGTCCGTTGACCCGGCCATCGCGGCCCAGGGTTTGACTGTGGTGGCCGGCGCGAACGCTCGCAAAATGATCTGCCACGACGGGATTCATCCATCCTTCGCGTGACGCATCATACCCAGGCTCCAGACCCAGATTGGGATCATTGCCCCACATCACGCCGATAGGAACGAGGTTGCCAAAGGAAAATGGCGGGGCCGCTTCGTCGTCGCCCAATTGGGAGAGGTGCATGAAACTTCCAAGCACCCAACCCGTGGTGTCATCGGCCTGGGTATCGCGAACGGCAAAGTCGAACTGAATCAGATGGAGCTCTTCGAGTGCACCTCCGCGGGTCATCACGTCCCAAGTTTTCGATCCCTTCAGATAGGGCGCGTCTGCCGGGGTTGCCTGGTTAAACAAGAGTTTGCAGGACACCGTACCGACCGGGAAAGTAACATTGCTCGTGTCGGGCGCGTGGCGGTCTTTCCAGACCTGGCCGAACGTATAGCCCCCATACTCATTATAAAGTCCGACCGCCCAGGTCTCGACAGGTCGCGTCTGATCTGGATGGAGCGTCCCAGGCTGCGCCGTGATTTCGTAGGTCAGCCCCCGCATCGGCTCACGGATCAGCCAGGGTGCATGGTACCAGGATGTTCCCCGCGTGTTGAAGTCGCTCGCCTCAAGGTCGGCTACGCAATAGTCCAGCACTGAGGCCATGTACGCTTCGGGCTCGTCCTTGAGACTAATAGAATCCCAAGGCATCTCGCGCGGCGCCGGTAGCGCATCTGGATAGTCCAGATTGAAGTGGAACTGGCTTGGCGTGCCCGCCACCGGCTCCCATTTGCTGGCCCGGTTGAATGCGGCTTCGGCAAGCGCAGGATCGACCGAAATCGTGCTCGGCAAAGGCGTATCCGCCGATACACGCGTGCCGAGCGGCGCACATGTCTTAAAGGCCTCATCGCCCTCAGCGATATCAATCTCAGGCGCCGGAGGCAGCTCCCCCGGGCCCTGATTGCCTTGATCAGGCGAGTCAAAACAGCCCGAGAGCGCCAACAAGGCTCCCCCCAAAACAACCGAATTAAGAAGTTTCATTTTCATAATCTTGCGTCCCCCACGGACATTGTTCACGGTTTGATCCTATCGCATTCAGCGCCCCTTAGCAAGACATTTCCCTTGAAAAAACGGTCATGTTCAGAGGGCTCGTGCCGGCATCAAGCGCTCTTCTGTGCGTACAAACAAGGCCAACTATCGCACACGGTCATAGGGAGAATGACGATTCATCCATGCTGTTTTTCAAAAAAACTTTATTGATAAATGATAATTCTCGAGTATTGTGGCTCGAACTTGGCGCTCCGCCATCCGACCAATTCAGGAACTCGCCCATGTCAGACGTCGTTTTGGACACGCCCCGCAAAAGTCGGCTTGGCCTGTGGATCAAGCGGATCATTTTCCTTGCCCTTCCGGCTCTCGTTCTCGTGGGGTCGGTTATCGGCGTGATCGGGATGAGCGCATTCAGCCCGCAGCCAGAGGAAAATGAAGACGTTGTCGAAGCCCTGCCAGTGCTGACGGCCCCCGCCGAGTCTGAAACAGTCTCCCTCAGTGTGGTCTCACAGGGCGAGGTCCGGCCCCGCTCTTCGGTAACGTTTGCCTCGGAAGTTGGCGGTCGTGTTGCCTATGTATCAGACACGCTGCTGCCCGGCGGTGCCTTCAATCGAGGCGACCTTCTGGTGCGGGTCGACCCGGCCGAATTCAGTCTTCGCGTGACGCAGGCGCAAGCCAATGTCGCCCAGGCCGAGACGGCGCTGATGCAGGCCAGATCCGAAGCCCGAACGGCAGAGCAGGATGTGGCCGAGCTTGGTATCTCTGACGTGTCGGACCTAGCCCTGCGGCGCCCGCAAGTGGCTGAGGCCGAAGCCCGGCTGGCCTCGGCTGAAGCCGCGCTGGCGGAAGCGCAGTTGAACCTCGGCCGCACGGATGTACGCGCGCCGTTTGATGGCAGAGTACATTCGCGCATGGTGAATTCCGGTGCTTACATCACACCGGGCGTGCCGCTCGCAGAGATCTTTGCCAGCGATGTCGTGGAAATCCCGGTGGCGCTGACGGACCGGGATCTTGCCAGCCTTGGGCTCGGGATCGGCTTTGTGGCGAGCGAAGCGGTGCCCGGCCCGAGCGTCACTCTGACAGCGCTTGTCGCTGGCCGTGAGCACCAGTGGACTGGCCGCATCACGCGCACAGACAGCAACATAGACACCGAAACCCGCGTCCTGTTTGCCTATGCTGAAGTGTCTGACCCCTACGGCGCGGCCGCTGATGGCGGTGTGCCGCTTGCGGTGGGATTGTTTGTGACCGCTGAGATTGAAGGACGCGTCCTGCCGAACAGCGTGGTCATTCCCCGCACCGCATTGCGCGGCGAAGACCGCGTTTTTGTCGCCACGCCAGACAATACGCTGGAAATCCGCCCTGTCAGCGTTGTGTCGTCAAACCGCCAACGCGCCGTGGTGAGCGCCGGATTGCTGCCCGGTGAAGTGGTCATCACGTCACCGGTCCGCGACGCGGGCAACGGCATGAAAATCAACACCGTCGACCAACGGAGCCTCGCCGCGAATGATGGCGACCCAGGGCTGGCTGCGGAATAAGAGGAACAAGCAGATGCAAGGCATTATCCGGTGGTGGGCTGACAATCCGGTTGCAGCTAATCTGTTGATGATCGCGATCCTGATTGGTGGGGTTGTGTCTTACTTCACCATTGAGCGCGAACTGGAGCCCTATGTGGAGTTTCCTGGCGCCGAAGTCGGCGTGGTCTGGCAGGGCGCGTCCCCCCAGGACGTGGAAGAACAGATTGTGGTGCGCCTTGAAGAGGCGGTGAGTTCTATTGAGGGGATCAACCGGCTCTGGTCCGTGGCAAGCGAAGGCTATGGCGCCCTCTACATTGAGGGACATATGGACCTCGATGAGGCCGCCTTCCTGCAAGACATCAAGCGCGAAGTGGACTCGATCAGCACGTTCCCGGCAGCGGCAGAACCACCCCAGATGCGGCTCTTCGCAAGCCAGAACGAGATGATCCGGGTAGCCGTCTCCGGCGATGAAAGCGTCAGCGAGCGACAGCTGAAACGGTTTGCAGAAAAGACGCGCCGTGAGATCGGCCTTCTGGGATATATCCCGGCCGTGGACCTGTTTGGGGTCCGCGGTGAGGAAGTCTCCATCGAAGTTTCTGAAGACGCATTGCGCCGCTATGGCCTCACACTGGGCGACGTCGCAAGCGCAGTGCGCGCCACATCCCTGAACCAATCGGCCGGGAGTGTGCGTACCGATGGCGGGAACATGACCCTCGCCATGCGCGCCCAGGCCGACAGCCAGGAAGAGTTTGAAAACATCGTTGTGCGGCAGCTCGCCAATGGCGCGGTAATCCGCGTTCGCGATGTCGCCACGGTGATCGATGGCTTTCAACAGGTAAACCTGCTGGCCACGGTTAACGGTGAGCGCACCATCCTGGTCCAGGTAATGAGCGGACCGAACATGGACGTTGTGAAGATGTCCGAGAATGTGCGGGGGTATCTCGCAGAGCAGGAAGGCCGGCTCCCTGAGGGCGTGACCATGACGCTCTGGGAAGACGCCGCCGACGACTATCGCGGCCGCATGGTGACGATTGGCTCCAACTTCCTGACGGGACTGATCCTTGTGATGATCACCCTGTTCCTGTTCCTGCGCCCAAGCGTGGCATTCTGGGTGGGCATTGGCGTTGCCGTAGCGTTTGCGGGCGGGCTCGCCCTCCTGCCCCTGTTCGACGTGTCGTTGAATATGATTTCGACCTTCGCTTTCCTGCTTGTGATCGGCGTCATCGTGGACGATGCCATCATCGTTGGCGAAGCCATCCATGCGCGAACGGAGGAAGGTGAAAGCGGTCTGGACGCGGCTGTGAATGGCGCCAACATGGTCGTCAAACCTGTGATCTTCGCCGTGTTCACCACCGCGATTTTCTTTGCGCCCTGGATGTTCCTTTCGGGAGCCACAAGCGAATTCACCCGCGCCATCTCCCTCGTCGTGATCATGGCACTGATCTTCTCTCTGGTAGAGTCGCTGCTAATCCTGCCGGCCCACCTGGCCCACTTGAAGCCGGTCAATCCGCGCAACCCGATCTCACGCTTTCAACAGGGCCTTGCCGACAGCATCGTTTGGTTTGCGGAACATATTTACCGCCCCGTGATGCGCGCTTCATTGCGCCAGCGCTACCTCACGGCTTCGCTGTTCATCGCTGCGATGATCCTGTCCATCGGTCTGTTGTCCAATGGCATCGTCAAGACATCCTTCTTCCCGGAATCAGAGTCCGACCAGATCGCCATTGAAGTGAACCTGCCCCAGGGCACGCCCTATGACCGCACGCTGGAAGTGCTGGACCAGATCCAGGTCGCTGAGAAAACACTGGTCGAAGAGATCAACCAGAGCACCAATGGCGAAGGTGAGCTGATCGAAAACTGGTACACGCGCTCACGCGACAATCAGGTGCTTGCGCTGGTGAAACTCGTGCCGCCGGAAACCCGGACGTTGACCGCAAGGGAAACCGCCGACCGCCTGCGCGAGCTGATCGGTGACGTGCCCGACGCGGAAGAAATCTCGGTGAATTACACCAATGATTGGAGCGGACCGCCCATCCAGTACGTGCTGAACTCCACCGATTTGGACGCGCTCAATGTCGCTGCAGAAGACCTGATTGCCCAACTGCGCAGCTATGAAGGCGTCTATAATGTCGTGAACGACGCTCGCAGTGCGGCTGAAGAGATCCGCTTCGACCTCAAGCCCGGCGCGGAAGCCCTTGGCCTGACCCGCGCAGACGTTGCCCGCCAGGTCCGCCAGGGCTTCTTTGGCGAGGAAGTCCAGCGCCTGCCGCGCGATGGCGAGGATGTACGCGTCTTCGTGCGGTACCCGCGCGCAGATCGGGAGTCCCTCGACTTCCTGAACAATATCCGCATTCGCACGCGGGATGGCCGCGAGGTTCCCCTGCGCACCGTGGCCGATATCAGCTTTGAAAAGGGCGTGACCCAGATCCTGCGACGCGAGCGCCAGCGTGCTATTATCGTCAGTGCCGAAGTGACCACGGAACGCATCGACGAGATCCGCAAAGAACTGGACGAGAACTTCTTCGACGATTTCGACCGCCTGCATCCGGATGTCACGCGTGGCAATATCGGACGTGCCCAAGGCGAAGCGGAATTCCAGGCAGAAATCTTCACCCTGCTGCTCATTGCGATTGGCGTTGCCTACTTCCTGGTCGCCGTTGCGTTTAAATCGTACTTCGAGCCCGCGCTGATCCTCCTCGCCGCGATTCCGTTCTGCATGACTGGCGCCATTGTCGGCCACTTCATTATGGACACGCCGTTGGGGCTCTTTTCCTACCTCGGCATCATGGCCGCTGCGGGCGTGGCAGTGAACGACAATCTCGTGCTCATCGATTATGTCCACAAACTCCGCGCCAAGGGGCGGTCCGCCGCCGAGGCCTTGGTCGAGGCCGGCACGCGACGCTTCCGGCCGATCCTGCTCACCTCGATCACCACGTTTGTCGGCCTGTTGCCGCTGATGATGGAGCGCTCGATTCAGGCACAGTGGCTCATCCCCGTGGCCATCGGCCTGGCGTATGGTGTGGCATTCGCCCTTTTGGTGACGCTGTTCTTTGTGCCCGCGCTCTACGGCATCGGCGCGGATATAAAGCGCTTCTTCGGCTATCTGATCAGCGGCAAGCCCCGTGAAGCCTTCAGTTACCCGCTGGATGAAAAGCGCCCAGCAGCCGTGCCTGCGGCAGCGGAATGAGCGTCAAACCGGTGTTGCTCGAGGCCGCAAAAACGTAAAGAGGGTTTGACGTCAACTCAGGCTTGCGCAACACATATGCTATGGTTTCACCCTCTGGGTTGCGCATGCATTCTGAAACAGACATTCGCGAGCAACTGATCCTTGTCACGGAGGATGACGCCGCCCTTGCACCAGCCGGCAAGCTGGAAACCCATCGCAGCGGTGCGCTGCACCGGGCCTTTTCCGTCTTTCTTTTTCGGCCCAACGGAGCGTTACTCCTGCAAAAGCGCGCGCCGGTGAAATATCACTCGGCCGGCAAATGGGCGAACACCTGTTGCGGTCATCCTCGCCCCGGAGAGGACGTTTTGAGCGCAGCAGAGCGGCGCCTCACCGAGGAAACCGGCATCACCGCCTCGCTCGAAGAAGGGTTCAAGGCTCGCTACCGCGCGGATCTCGACAATGGCATGATCGAAAACGAACTGGTCCACGTCGTCTTCGGCGTCAGCGGGGTAGAAGGCCGGCTCAACCCTGAGGAAGTGTCTGACTACAGGAATATAGGGCTCGAAGCGCTCGGCGAAGACATCGCAAATCGGCCCGAAACCTACGCGGTCTGGCTGGTGAAGTATTTCGAGCGCCATGCCGAACAGATTGCCCATCACCGGAATCTGGTACTGTCGCGATGTTGAAAGAGACTCTGATTTCCTTCAGGGGGTTCAAAGCTTTGTGGAACAGGGTTAATTGGCCGACATTGTTTTTTTGTGTTGGAACGGTGTGGGTTTGAACTACCGTTTCTATCGTCCGTGACCAAGAGGAGGGTTACACGCATGACTTTCAATATGACCCGGAAGATGGGGTTTGTGTTCATAGGCGCGTCTGCGCTTGCCCTGGCCGCATGTGGTGGTGGCGGCGAGGCGCCGGAACCTGCTGATGACGCGCCAAGCGCTGTCGAAGAGGCTGCGGGCGCCGTATCCGATGCTGCAAGCGACGCCGCTGATTCAGCAAGCGATGGCGCAAACGCCGCCGCAGCCGCCGTCACCGATGCTGCAGATGCGGCTGGTGATGCCGCCTCTGACGCCGTAGACGCGGCAGGCGACGCCGCGAATGACGCCATGGATGCTGCTGGTGAAATGATGGACGACGCTGCAGATGCTGCCAGCGACGCTGCTTCTGACGCCCAGGACGCCATGGAAGATGCTGCGTCTGACGTGCAAGACGCTGTAGAAGACGCGACCGAGGCCGCCACCGATGCGGCTGCAGGCGCTGGCGATATTGACCTCGCCGCTGCTGCAGGCATTGCCGCTGACAAGGTCACTGCAGAAACAGTTTCGGCTTACCAGGCTCTGACAGGCGATCCAGCCGCTGGCCGCCGGGTCTTCACCAAGTGCATGTCCTGCCACGTCGTGCAGGAAGGCCAGAACCGCGTAGGCCCATCGCTCTACGGCATTGTTGGCCGTGAAGCGGGCTCAATCGAAGGCTTCCGCTACTCCAACGCCAACGCTGACTCAGGCATTGTCTGGATCGAGCCAGTGCTTTTCGCCTACCTTGAAAAGCCCCAGGACTTCATCCGCGGCACGACAATGGCCTTCCCTGGCCTGCCGAGCGCACAAGAGCGCGCAGACGTAATTGCGTACATCAAACAGGAGTCTGGCCAGTAAGGCTGACACCACTTTTTGTAAAATACGGAAGCCGCCGAGTTGCATGCTCGGCGGCTTTCGCGCTTTTATGGTGTGCATCATCGATTCAGCACAACCCGGAGCGCGTGTGCCCCCATTTCCCTTTTCCGCCATTGTCGGCCAGGACGACCTGAAACGTGCGCTTATTCTGTGCGCCATAGATCCCAGTATTGGCGGCGTGCTGGCCTTTGGTGATCGTGGCACCGGCAAGACGACAGCGATCCGCGCACTAGCCGCCCTTCTGCCCCCACAAGACGTTGTCGAAGGGTGTCCCTATCGCTGCGCGCCCGATGCGATTGACCCCACCTGCCCCCATTGCAGCGCCTTGAGCACGCATCCGTCAGAAGAATCCCAGGCGCCGGTGATCACGCTGCCATTGGGCGCAACCGAAGACCGTGTGCTTGGCGCGCTGGATCTGGAGCGCGCCCTGGTCGACGGCGAAATGCGGTTTGAGCCTGGCCTGCTGGCCAGCGCCAATCGCGGGTTTCTTTACGTGGACGAAGTCAACCTGCTGGATGATCACCTGGTCGACGTCCTTCTTGATGTGGCCGCCTCTGGGCGAAACACAGTGGAACGTGAGGGGTTGAGCATCGCCCATGCGGCGCGGTTCGTTCTGGTTGGAAGCGGCAATCCCGAAGAGGGCGACCTGCGCCCGCAATTGCTCGACCGGTTTGGCCTTTTCGTGGACGTGCGCACCCCCGCAGATGCAAAGGCGCGGGTGCAGATCGTACGCCGCCGCGATATCTATGAACGCGATCCCGGCGGTTTTTACGCCGAGTGGAAGCGCGAGGACATGAAGCTGCAGCGGCAGATCGTGAAGGCAAAAGCCCGGCTCGATGACATCGAAACACCCGACTCCGTACTCGAACTGGCTGCAGAACTCTGCATCGCGCTCGGTTCGGACGGTCTGCGCGGGGAATTGACGCTTCAGCGCACCGCCCGGGCACTGGCTGCGCTGGAGGAAAAGTCCAAGGTGACCAAAACCCATTTGCGCGCGATTGCACGCCCGGCTTTGGCGCACCGGCTGCGTAAGGATCCCCTCGACGATAGCGATGCCAGCATAAGGGTAGACCGGGCCGTAGCCTCGGTGTTGACGGCATGACGATCGACCCGCCGCCCGATGATGAAGACAGTCGGCGGGCCGCCCTCGATGCTGCATATTCACGGGGGCTGTCTCTTTGGAAAACGGGCGAACTTGCGGCGCTCACCTTCCTTGTGGATCCCGTGGGAATTGGCGGGGTTCATCTGCGCGGGCCGGCAGGACCTGTGAGGGATCTCTGGATAAATGAGATCAATCGACTGAAACCAGCGCGCGCGCCTCTGGTATCTATCCCAGCCGGGACACCGGAAGGCCGGTTGATTGGTGGTGTGTCAATCGAACGCTCTCTCCAGTCGGGCACACTCACGGCGGAGCGCGGGCTTTTGGCAGACGCCCACGGTGGCATCGCCCTCCTGCGAATGGCAGAACAGATGGAGCCCGCCGATGCTGCGCCGATCGCAGCTGCCCTCGAACATGGCGAGGTATGTGTGGAGCGGGCCGGGTCTTCCCGGCGCGACCCAGCCCAGTTTGGCCTTATTGCGCTCGATGAAGGCATCGGTCTGGAGGAACGCGCGCCAGAAAACCTGACGGAAAGGCTCGGCCTTGCCGTCGGCTTGGGCGACATTCCTTCCCGCATCACCGCAGCGTTCGAGGCTTCGCCCGCGGATTTAGTAAAGGCGCAAGCGCTTTATCCGCGTGTATTCGTTGATGAGGCCGTGCTGGAAGCCCTTGTGAGCGCTGCCATTCAGGTCGGTATCTCATCGCTGCGCGCTCCATTATTCTGCTTGCGAGCGGCGAAAGCGCTCGCCGCCTTGGGGGGCGAAGCAAGGGTTTCGCAAGCCCACGCACGTAACGCCTGCGTGCTCGTCTATGGCCACCTGGCACCGCCTCCCGAACCGGAATCGGAGCGGGAAGCGCCACCTCCACCGCCTGAAACCGCACCCCCAGCCGAAGATACCTCCGATGGATTGACCGAGGGTGCGTTGGAAGACACGCTGGTGGAGGCCGTGCGCAATGCTG
This sequence comes from Pseudomonadota bacterium, assembly GCA_038526245.1. Lineage (GTDB taxonomy): Bacteria > Pseudomonadota > Alphaproteobacteria > Caulobacterales > Hyphomonadaceae > UBA5336. The sequence continues at coordinate 61,351 of JBCBGZ010000003.1, read as the reverse complement.
CCTTGCTCGGCGCACTTCAGGACGCCGCTCGCGCCGACGCCCAACGCCGCGCCCATGCCGAAGGCCGGTCCGGGGTCAAAATGCGAGGCGGCGCCAAAGGTCGCCCGGACAGACCCCGCCCAGCCACCGGGCGCCGCACCGGTCGTATTGATTTGCTGTCCACACTGCGCGCTGCCGCTCCCTGGCAAAAGCTGCGCGGACGGGGCACTGGCCGTCTGAAACTGCGCCCAAGCGACCTCCACGTGAAGCGCCACCGGCACCGGGCGGAATCGTCGGTGGTCTTTGTGGTGGACGCCTCGGGCTCGGCGGCCCTGAACAGGTTGGCCGATGTGAAAGGCGCCATCGAAGTCTTGCTGAGCGAGTGCTACGCCCGCCGGGACTATGTGAGCCTTGTCGCCTTTCGCGGAGAGGCTGCAGAAACGCTTTTGCCGCCTACGCGCTCCCTCACACGGGTGCGCCGCGCCCTTGCGGGCCTGCCTGCAGGTGGGACGACGCCATTGGCAGACGGCCTGACGCAAGCGCGGGTGCTGGCAGATCTGGAAACCCAACGGGGGCGCACCCCGCTTTTGGTCATCTTGTCCGATGGCCGGGGAAATGTTGCCCTTGATGGTACCACAGAGCGTGAAGCGGCCGATGCCGACACGGATAAAGCAGCTCGGATGATGCAGCAGGTGGGCGGAACCGTCTTGTTTTTCGACACGTCCCGGCGCCCCTCGCCAAGGGCAAGACACCTCAGCGAAACCATCGGCGCGGCCTATGCTCCACTCCCCGCCACCCAGGCAAGCAAGGCCGTTGCCAGCGCCGTTCGAAAAACCATCGGACATCGCTGATATGGCGGAGCGTCTGAACGCCCCGCCACCGGCCAGGCCGGGACAGCCAGACTGGAGCCGCGAAGGCAAGGATTGGCCCAACCGGGAGGGAAGCGAATTCTGGCGCGTGGAGAATACAGCCTGGCATGTCCAGAGGAGTGGGCAGGGACCGACGGCGCTGCTCATCCATGGCACTGGCGCGTCGACCCATTCCTGGGCCGGGTTGACCCCACTTCTGGCGCACTCCTACGCGGTTATCGCGATCGATTTGCCGGGGCAGGGTTTCACCCGGCCAGCGCCAGGGTTTGTTCCGTCGCTGAACCGGATGTCTGGCGTGATTGCCGAATTGCTGGGCACGTTGGACGTCCAGCCGGACCTGATCATCGGCCATTCCGCAGGCGCCGCCGTCGCCGTGCGCCTGATGGCGACGAAACGCGCACGACCTAAGCACATCATCAGCCTGAACGGCGCCCTGCGCCCCTTTCCGGGTCTATTGCGACACCTGGCGCCCGGCATTGCCAAGACCCTGACATTTGGCGGGGTCGCCGCGAACATATTCGCCAACGCAGCACGCGACCGGCGCCGGGTGGAACGCCTTCTGGAGCAGACTGGCGGCGCACCCGCTGCCTCCTATGTCGATCACTATCAGCGCCTGCTCCAATGCTCAGCCCATGTCTCATCCACCCTCGCCATGATGGCCAATTGGGACCTGTCTGGCATTGAGCGCGACCTTGCTGGTCTGTCAGCGCCCATTTCCTTTCTCGCAGGAACCCAGGACCAAGCGATTTCACCCGCTGAGGCGCCGCGACTTGCCAAACTCGCCAACGCAGGAACAGCAATGAAACTTGCAGGATTGGGGCATCTGGCCCACGAGCAGGACGCCCCCGGCGTGATGGCGGCCATTGAGTCCGTCCTTCGCCAACCTCCTTCATCGCCCTAGCTCCTGCGATATCGCCCCGCCAGAGGAGCTCTCGCGTGACCGCCTTGCCTGAGAACCACCCCCAGCGATTTGTGCTGAGCAATGAAGTCCACGCCCGCCCGCCGGAGCCGGTCACCGCGCCGATGCGGCTTTCGATCATCGCCTTGAAACTCGATGGACCGTATACGGATGATGACCGCCAACGCGTGGTGGAGCTTACCGAACGCTATGGCGCGGTCCCACCCGGCGCGAATGCGAAACACTATAGCGTGGACCTCAGTGATTTCCGGCTCGTCTGGGAACGCCACACCGAGTTTATCCGATACACATTCATGTCCCCTGCGGACGATAAGCCATTTTCAGAGCCCGCCATCGCCGCTGTTCCGGAAGACTGGCTGCAATCCTTGCCGGGAGAGTTGATTGTCGCGGCCCACGCGGAAGTGCTGCCGGAATCGGCCATCAAGGAAGAGACGGATGTTCTCGCCAAGTCCTATTTCAGCGGTCATGCCCTGATCGGCAGCGATATCGCCGATGCCCGCGCAACCGCGATGACAGACTTCCGCATCCACAAGGACGGGTTCAGCCGCTTCCTGATCATCGATCGCGGAATGTCCCCCTGGGTGGCGGGCCGCGTGGTCCAGCGCATTCTGGAGATCGAGACCTACCGTGTGGTCGCCTTGCTCGGCCTTCCTGTGGCCCAGCAAGTTGTGCCGAGCCTGACCCAGTGGGAGCGCGACCTTTCCACCACAACCTCGGAGATGACAGACCAAGGCACCACCGAGGAAACCGTCCTCCTCGAACGCCTGACAAACCTGCAAGCCGCCATCGAAAAGAGCTACACCGAAAGCCAATTCCGTTTCAGCGCCAGCGCGGCTTACCATGCCCTTGTCAATCGACGCATCGAGGAGCTGCGCGAAACGCGGCGCCCGGACATGCAGACCCTGGCCGAGTTCACGGAACGCCGGCTTGCACCCGCCATGGCAACATGCTCCTCGGCCGAGCGCCGCCAGGCCGCACTGTCGGAACGGGTGGACCGCGCCGCACAACTGCTCTCCACGAGGGTAGATCTCTCACTCGAGCGTCAGAATGCCGAAGTGCTCGACAGCATGAACCAGCGCGTGGAGCTACAGCTGCGGTTGCAACAAACCGTGGAAGGACTCTCCATTGCCGCGATCACCTACTATATCGTGGGCGTGATTGGATACATGGCCAAGGGCGCAGCTGCCGCCGGTCTTCCCGTTGACGCAAATCTGGTCATGGGCCTGGCCGCACCGGCTGTTCTGGCACTCACAGCGTTTGCCGTTTGGCGTGCCCGGAAAGAGATCACCGAGGCCCAGGCTAGGCAACGCGATTAGCCCTGACTAAAAGGATTTCGCGCTTGCCGTGCAGACGTGGACACCTCATAGTGTCAATTCATGCTGACGCACGTTGATACTGCCCGCACATTGGATGCGAAGGTCTCCCCGGTAACGGCACTGGTGATCGGCACGGGGTTTGGCGGGCTTGCCGCCGCTGTCCGGCTGATCGCGAAGGGCTACAAGGTTAAGCTGCTCGAACGCCTCGATGCGCCGGGCGGGCGGGCCGCTGTTTTTCACCAGGATGGCTTCACATTCGACGCCGGTCCAACGGTCATCACGGTGCCCCAGCTTTTCCATGATCTGTGGGCATTGCTCGGACAACGCTTAGAGGACCATGTCGACCTCCGGCCCATCGATCCGTTTTACAACATCCGCTTCACTGACGGGCAGATGTTTTACTACAATGGTGATGCAGCAGCCATGGAAGCGCAGGTCGCGCGGCTCAGCCCCGGAGATCTTGCTGGCTACAGAGCTTTCATGCGCCATTCTGAAGAGCTTCGAAAAATCGTCTTCGATCAGCTCGGCCATGTGCCTTTCACACATGTGACGACGTTGCTGAAGGCCACACCGGATCTTGTCCGGTATGGCGGACATTTGCCCGTCTACACAGTGGTGTCGAAGTTCGTGAAAGACGAGCGCATCCGCCAGATCTGCAGCTTCCACCCTCTTTTCATTGGTGGAAACCCCCTCGCAGCAAGCTCCGCCTACGCCATGATCCCGTCGCTTGAGCGCGAATGGGGAGTGCACTTCCCACAAGGTGGCACGGGCGCACTGGTGCAGGGTTTGGTTGATCTCATTGAATCCCATGGCGGGGAGTTCATTTATGGCGCCGATGTCGACGAGGTGCTGGTCGAGCGCGGCGAGGCGCGCGGTGTACGGCTGTCATCTGGCGACGTGCTCAACGCCGATATTGTTGTCTCCAACACTGATAGCGCGACGCTCTATCATGAGCTCCTGCCCCGTCAGGTATCGCGCCGCTGGAGCCCGTGGCGGGTGGAGCGAGCGCGCTTTTCCATGGGAGTCTTCGTCTGGTATTTCGGCTTGGACCGGCGCTACGAAGAAGTGGGTCAGCACACAAAAGTTATGGGTGATAATTTCAACGCCCTGCTGAACTCAATCTTCAAAACGAAGACACTGAGCGACGATCTCTGCCTCTACGTACACCGCCCGACACAAGCAGACCCGTCGCTCGCCCCGCCAGGCTTTGACACATTTTATGCGCTCTCACCCATCCCGAACCTGGCGGCTGACATCGATTGGGCATCCAAGGCAGCCAGCTACAAGGCGCTCATCGCGAAACGGCTCGACGAGACAATCTTGCCCGGTTTCCAAAATCATATCGTGACGGAAAAACTCATGGATCCGCGCGACTTTGTAACCCGCTACCGCGCCTTCAATGGTGCCGGGTTTGGGCTAGAACCAATCCTGACGCAGAGCGCGTGGTTTCGCCCCCACAACCGGGCAGAGAGCGTGAAACACCTTTATCTCGTCGGCGCGGGCACCCACCCCGGCGCAGGCGTACCCAGCGTTTTGTCTTCGGCGCGGGCGATGGATGCGGTCGTGCCGACGGCTTCAGAACTGGCAGGCCAGCGTGTCTGAGGTGGTTTTGGCTCAGCCCGGTGATGACGCCGCCTTGCGGGCAATCATTTCGGAGGGCTCCCACAGTTTCTATGCCGCGTCCCGCCTGTTGCCCGCCAAGGTGCGCACGTCGGCCTTCGCGCTTTATGGTTTCTGTCGGGCCTGTGATGACGCCATAGACGAGACCACTGGCGGCCGCGAGCGGATCGAACGGCTCTACACCCGCCTTGAAAAGGCCTATCGCGGCCAGCCCGAAGAGACAGTTGTCGACCGCACCTTTGCCGAAACGGTCGCGCGCCATGGCATTCCTGAGACCATTCCCGCGGCGCTGATAGAGGGCCTCGATTGGGACGATAGCGGGCGCACCTATCAAACACTGGAAGACCTCCACGCCTATGCCGCCCGAGTCGCAGGCACCGTCGGCGCCATGATGGCCCTCGTCATGGGAACGCGCTCGCAGACGGCTCTGGCCCGGGCCACCGACCTCGGCGCCGCGATGCAACTTACCAATATCGCACGCGATGTCGGCGAAGATGCCCGGCGCGGGCGGATCTATCTGCCGCTGGAGTGGCTCGCCGAAGAGGGCATTTCACCCGGCGCGTTCCTCGCGCGGCCCGTAGCGAGCCAGGGCGTGCGCCGAACCATTGAGCGCCTTTTGGGCGAAGCGAGCCGACTCTATTCGCGTGGGCTATCCGGGGTGGGGTTTCTACCGCCGGGATGTCGCGCGGCAATCCGGGCTGCCGGACTGATCTATGCTGACATCGGCACATCGATCGAACAGGCCGCCTGGGATTCGGTATCCTCGCGGGCACGCGTGACAGGCCCCCGAAAGCTCGCCCTTGTGGGGCAAGCTCTCGCCATGGGACCACTCACAAGCTCAGAACCCTCCCGCGCGCCCGCGCTGGTCGCAAACCAGTTTCTGATTGATGCTGTCGAGCGCTGCCCTCCCGTTCAGGTCAAGCCGCGCCTGTCGGACCTGGCCCCCGTGGATCGTATGCTGGAAGTTTGCCTTCGCTTGAATTCGCGCAATCTCATGGCGTGAGGCCGGCCCCGGGAGCCAACACGCCATGAAAGACATGCTCTTCGGCATAGAAATGCTTGCCTTCTACGGCATCATCCTTGGCTTCGCTTTCTGGGAACTCTGGAAAGTCAGTAAACTGACAGACAAGAACAAGACCGATGCGTCCGACAGGGACGACGCGCCTGACGAATAGGCCTTTGCTGAATGGGTCGTCCGGACATAGGGCAAGTGACCCAAGCATGTTTCCAGCACCGGCGTCCGCAAACCCGGTCGGGCGCGGCGACATCAGCGGAATCTAGGGTGGGCTGGTGGCTCGCCCTATGTCAGCGCGTGCCCAGATGCGCAGGCTCTGCGAAACAGCCCAATGCCAGTTCGGCGTGCGATCCTTTCCCGGCGGGAGTGGGGCCGAGGGCGCAGATCGCCTGGATTGAGAGCGCTACGCGGTGTGAGAAGTCAGATGCAACTGCTCCCAAAAGGGCTAGGGGGACGCGATTGCAGAGGTAGGGATTCCCCACATCCAGCGTCGCGAGATGCACGCGTTGCGCACACCCCTGAAGCCCCGCATCCCAGCGCGGCGCGTCGGGGTCGATCATCTGATAAATCCGGATGCCGCCCCACCAGGTCACCTCATAGGAGATGAGGCCCTGGCCTGCGTTTTCCTCGATTTTGCGCGCAAGTGTGGCGGCGAACTTCCGCAGGTTCCAGAAGAAAACCGGCCAGAAAAACGGGTGCACAATCTCGCGCCAGCGCAGGATTTGGGAACAAGTGTCCATGGCTCAGAGTATAGGCGCAGGCGCGAGCGCAGTCGGATAGGCGGATCGGTTTATCCCGTCAGCAAGGCGTGTTTCTTCGAAAATAGCCGGGACAAGGCCAGGCCTATCCCGCCATCCGGGGCATCCGGAATGGCAGCAACGCCTTGACGATCTGCCGTTTCAGACGATCGCCGGCAAAGCTCTCATAGATACCAACCCGCTGCGCCCCGAGTATGTGCGCCTCAATTACCGATCGCGCATAGAACGGCGTGTCTTCGAACGTGCGCAGGTGGCGTGGGGTAGAGTTCGACTCTGCCCGCGTAGGCCTTGAAATGCGCCAGATGCGTGTGTCGGGCAGCTTTGTGCGCGTCGGCGGCTGGAATGGCTCCACAAGGCCGTCAGCGCCAAACCGCAAGGCGAGCGACCGGCCCTCACCAAGTCGCGGATCCGTATTGTAAAGGACTGCCGTTTCCCCTCCTCCAAGGTCGTACCGCGACCAGTCCCACTGCTGGAACCCTTCTTCGAGGGGCTCAGCGCCTTGATTGGAGTCGAGATATCCGCGCCCGCGCCAGGTCAGCCCAGGGTGGGTAAAGTCCACAGTCACGTCGGCATTGGGATTGAGGGGGGCCCAACGATGCGCGCCGGTATCGTCAAGCGCATAAGCGCCGCTGAGAAGGCTTTCAAAATTCACAGCAATGCGCCCGCGCAGCGGATAGGGCACCGGGGCGCATCGTTCGTGCACGTCTATGGTGAGGCAGGTGCCGTCCCAGTTCAGCGCGCTGTTGTGGACCTGAAAACGCTCAGGTGTCGCCTGAACCTGCCCCCGACCCCGTTCAGTCATGGCCCAGCGGCCGGCCCGCGGCCGGTACAGCGCCACATTAATGGAACAGTGATTGAAGGGGTCGCGGCGTCCGGACCAGGCGTAATAGGGCGAGAACACGCTGCCGATGAAGGCAATCATGGTCAGGCCGTTGCGGCCATCCTCGCTCAGCGCGTCGAGATACCACCAGGCATAGCCACCCGGGGCGACGGCAAGGTCGAACCGCAATCCTTGAGAATCGCCTGCGCGGCTGCTTTGCCCGACAGCGCCGCCATCGGCGCCCCCGGTCCCGGATGTACGCTGCCCCCGGCCAGGTACAGCCCCTTCAGGCGGGTTCGTGCCCCAGGTCTCTGGAAACTCGCGCGCCATCCATGGCTCGCCATGCCGTAGAGCGCCCCGCCCGTGGCCGGAAACAGGGCGTTGAAATCCGTCGGCGTGGTGGCCACTGCCGTCTCCAGACCGGTCTCCAGCGTCAGGCCGCATCGCCCGAGCAGTCCCAGCATCCTGTCTTGGCATTGGGCAATCTCCTCGGCTGTGTAGGAATGGGCGTCACCCGTCGGTGGGGCGTTGATCAGGCAGAACAGACGCTCGGCACCGCTTGCTGCTTGCAGGCCCGGAGCACGGTCTGGGGCGCAGATATACGTCGTCGGGTCAGCCGGGACTTCGCCTCGCTCGAACACGGCTTCAAACTCGGCGGCATAGTCGTCAGAGAAAAACACAGTGTGCATGTCCAGCGGCACGCCTGCGGGCTCTGCAACCATGGACCACGTCATTGCCGATTGCGAGCGTTGCATGTCGCTGGGCAAGGTCACGGCACGGGCGCCGGCGGGCCCAAGCGCACCCGTCGCAAGGGCGGCGGCATCTCCGTTCATCACAACAAGCTCGGCCGGATAGGTTTCGCCGGATGCAAGGCGGATCCCCGTAACCCGACCGCCCGTCTCCACCACGCGATCGACATCGGCGCTGAAATGGAAGGTCACGCCATTGCGCTCACATACGCGGTGCAGCGCCTGGGCGATGGATTGCATACCGCCGTCCAAGGCCCAGACGCCTTCTTGCTCCACATGTGCAATCAGCATCAGCGTGGCCGGGGCGCGGAAGGGCGAAGCACCGCAATAGGTGGCGTAGCGACCGAAAAGCTGTTGCAGGCGCGGATCGGAAAAACTGCGGGAAAGCGCGCCCCAAAGCGTTGAGAACGGGGACGTGTTCAGCAGCGCCATGGGCGACTGACGGGCAATAAGTCCCGCAAAACTCGGCTTCTGGCTGCGCAGGAAGGGCTCGCGCAGGGTCTCAAAAACATCGCGGGTCTTGCTGCAAAACGCCCGGTAATTGTCAGCGTCCCTAGGACCTGCGAACGCCGCAATGGCCTCTGCGCTGCGCTCTCGGTCGGCGAACAGGTCGAGGCTGGAACCGTCCGGCCAGTAATGGCGTGCCAAAACGCTCAGCTGTTTCAGCGTGACTTCTGCGTCCAGCTCCGCGCCGGCAAGGGCCATAACCTCCCGGAATGCCCAATCCATGGTAAACACTGTTGGGCCGGAATCGATCTTCGCGCCGCCAATATCGATCTGGCGGACCTTTCCACCGGGCCGAGGCGCGCGTTCGTAGACGTCCACGTCAAAGTGCCTCGACAGGATGGCGGCGGCCGAAAGCCCGCCGATTCCAGCGCCAATGATCGCGATGCGAGGACCCAATCCCACGATCTGAGTGTCCTTTCAAATTGACACTCAAATTGTCCATAACAATTGACAAATGTAAACGTCTTTGGAACCTTACGCGTCGAAGGAGACTCCCCATGGACGCTGATGCCTTGATCGAGTGGGCGCTTGAGAGCGCAGTCTCCGAGAGCGAAAGCCCGCCTGGACCACCGCTACTCGCCAGCGCAATTCGCCATGCCGTGTTTCCCGGTGGCGCGCGTGTTCGGCCGCAGCTTTGCCTCGCGGTGGCAGCGGCTTGCAATGCGGGCAGCAAGGACGAATTGATGGTGAGTGCGGGTGCTGGAGCGTCATTGGAGCTGCTCCATTGTGCCTCGCTGGTCCATGACGATCTGCCATGTTTCGATGGCGCTGATGTGCGCCGGGGCAAACCGTCAGTCCATGTGGCGTTTGGCGAGCCGATTGCGCTGCTGGCCGGCGATGCCCTGATAGTGATGGCGTTCTCGACCCTTGCGCGTTCAACGGCGGGCACGCCGGAAATCCTCGCCCGGCTCCTGCCCATCGTCACTGCGGCCGTGGGCGCCCCCCATGGGATTGTAGCCGGACAGGCCTGGGAGAGCGAACCTGGTGTGGAGACCGATGCCTATCACCGGGCCAAAACGGGCGCGCTGTTCATTGGTGCCGCCGAAGCGGGCGCAGCGTCCGTCGGCGCCGACCCGGCCCCCTGGCGCAAGCTGGGCGAGCACCTTGGCGATGCCTACCAGGTGGCCGATGATCTGCGCGACATGCTTCTGGACGAAGAGGCGCTGGGTAAGCCAGCAGGTCAGGATGCAAAGTGCGCCAGGCCTAATGCAGCAAGCGATTTGGGCCCGAGGGCAGCGATGGCCAAGCTGAACGGTTTGATCGAAGCCGCAGCCGATAGCGTGCCTGACTGTGAGGGCGCTCCAGCCCTGCGCAACTTGGTTCATGCCCAGGCATCCCGGCTAATTCCTGCCAGTCTGGCCCACGCATTGGCGTGACGACGACACCGGTCCCAACGCCGCCCGCCATGGGGATATCGCACCGTCTCCGGCGCTGGCGCAATGCCCTCTTGTCGAACCCAAAGTTCCAGAAAGCGGCGGTCTCGAACCCGTTCACGCGCCCAAAAGCTCGCGCCGAAGCAGCGAAACTGTTCAATCTTTGCACTGGGTTTGTGCATTCCCAGGTGCTGTTGGCCTGCGTCCAACTGGACCTTATTTCAAAAATTGCGGCGCGCCCCATGGATGTCGGCGAAGCTGCGTCGGCAGTGGACCTGCCGCTGGATGGTACGGAGCGCCTGCTGAAGGCCGCAGCTTCACTGCAGCTGCTGAGCCAACAATCGGATGGACGATACACCCTTGGCGATCTTGGGGCCTCGCTCATGGGCAACCCGTCGGTCCTGGCGATGATCCGCCACCATGGCGATCTTTACAAGGATCTCGCCGATCCGGTGGCACTGCTCCGCCGGGAGGGACCGCCCACACGGCTCTCCCAATTCTGGGGCTACGCCGCGGCGGACTCGCCAAGTGAAGCCGCCCGGGACAGCGCCGCAGAGTACAGCGCGCTTATGGCCGAGACACAGGCCTTCATCGCGCGCGATGTGATGGCGGCTCACGACCTTTCCACATACGCACACATTATGGACGTGGGCGGGGGAACGGGCGCGTTCCTCTCTGCCGTGGCGCACGCCCACCCCGGCCCGCGGCTTACGCTTTGCGACCTGCCACCCGTTGCCGAACTCGCCGAGCAGACGTTCCACGAAACAGGCCTCAACTCACGAACACGCGCCATCGGCGTCGACTTCACAAAAGGCCCGATTCCAGAGGGCGCCGATCTGATCACGTTGGTGCGGATTCTCCATGACCATGATGATGGGCCGGTTCGGGGCCTGTTGAACAAGGTTCGGCGAGCTCTCCCGGCCGGTGGACGTCTGCTGATTGCCGAACCCATGGCGGGTACGCCCGGGGCTGAAGCCATGGGTGACGCCTATTTCGGGCTTTATCTGTGGGCTATGGGATCTGGCCGCGCGCGCGCACGCAACGAACTGACCGAATTGCTTCACGAGGCTGGGTTTGACCAGGTTCGAGAGGCGAAGACGCGCCAACCCCTGTTGGTACGTGTCCTGATTGCAGAATAGTTCGTCGGTTCGGCGCCGAGCAACTCTAGCGGACTAGACCGAATTTTCGCCAAGTGATGCGTAGCGCGCCGCCAGTTCGTCGGCCAGGCGCCGGGCATCATCAATCTCCCCATTGAACGCCTCGATGGCGGCATCCGCTGGGGCGGACTGGGACGTGCGCTCACCAACAGTTTCGAGTGCTGCGGCGAAGGCGCGACTGGCGCGCTGGGCCCGCACAAGCGCGCGCTCAAAGCTGGTAACATCACTGCGCTGCGTTTCCACCGTTTGATCGTTCAGGACCTTGCGCGCCTCGCCTGCGACTTGTTCCAGCCCTTCGCGCGCAGCATTCGCGTCGGCGGCAATCGTCATGAGATGCACAGAGGGAGCGACGGAAAGATCACTGAACGCGTCGGCATATGATGTGGCCGTTTCCGTATCGGACTGGCCGTGCATCAAGATGGAGGCAAGGTTTGCAAATCCGTTCGAAGCTTCCACCCAACCCTCAGATTCGAGACGTTCACAAAAGGCGTCGGATGCAGTTCGCAGGGCCGTCTGTTTTTCGCTGAGCGAGGTTTCCACGGTCGCCTCACCAGGCACCACGGACACTGTTGCACACCCCGCCAACACCAAAAGGGTGGCTCCCAAAAAAACGCTACGCATGTACACCGCCGCCAAGTCGTAATGTTCCCCACCGCCACCATGAGTGACATGTGAGAAATCGCCCGTCCAGCCTTTATTCCCAGCGTAAGTGCAGATAGGTGAAGAGGTTATGAACACAGTGCCAACACGGCGGACTTTATACCCGCGACATGCAGCCCGCCGCACCGGCCATCTGCGCGTATCAGATCTCCACGAGATTTATTTCGAAGAAAGCGGGAATCCAAACGGCGTTCCGGTCGTCGCAGTCCATGGCGGCCCTGGGGGTGGCTCAAGCCCTGAAATGCGCAGATTTTTTGATCAGTCTAAGTACAGGATCATTCTCTATGATCAGCGAGGGTGCGGTCGCTCTCGCCCCGCATCGGAGCTTCGCGAAAACACCACCTGGGATTTGGTCGCCGATATGGAGGCCCTGCGCACCCATTTGGGTGTGGAGAAATGGGTGGTGTTCGGCGGCTCCTGGGGGTCAACCCTTTCGCTTTCCTATGCGGTGACCCATCCAGAACGAACGCTGGGCCTGCTTCTGAGGGGTATTTTCCTCATCACTGAGTCGGAGATTCGCTGGTTCTATCAGGAAGGCGCCTCGCGACTTTTCCCCGATGCCTTTGACCGATACATGGCCCCGATTCCCGAAGACGAACGCGGCGATCTGGTGAGCGCATTCCACAAACGCCTGACAGGCGACGATGCCGGTGCACGCATTGAAGCAGCCCGGGCATGGGCCCGCTGGGAAGGCGAGACCCTCTCTTTGCGCGGCGCCCTGCGCACACCTCCGCGTTTTGACGAGGACGATTTCCTCGATGCATTCGCCCGCATCGAATGCCACTACTTCGTGAACAAGGGCTTCTTCGACACCGATGGCTGGCTTTTGCAGCAAGCCGCAAGTGTGCTGCAGGGCCGCATCCCCGGTGTCATCGTCCATGGTCGCTATGATGTCGTGACGCCGCTCTCATCGGCCTGGGCGCTCAAAAAAGCCTGGCCGGACGCGCAGTTGCACATTGTGCCCGATGCGGGTCATTCCAGCCTCGAGCCTGGGATTGTCGACCAGCTGATCCGCGCATCAGACAGGTTTGCGGAGATGTTCGGCTAAGATGCAGGCACTCCGCAGTCGGCCCGGCAAGTGACTTCAACCGTCCTTCTCACTCTGGGGCGATTGCCCAAGGCACTGGAAGTCGCCCGGGCGCTGAAAGGGGCCGGCTGCCGCGTTTTGATTGCGGAACCGTACAAACACCATCTCAGCTCGCCGTCCAAATATGTGGATGCCTGTTTCCAGGTTCCCGCACCAGTTCGCGATGAAACTGGCTATCTAGAGGCACTGGAAAAGATCACCCGTCGTGAAAACGTGGATGTTGTTGTGCCGGTATCGGAAGAGGCAATGTTCGCTGCCGGGCTCAAGGACCGCCTTTCAGACGAGGTGAGCTTCTTCGGGCCGGGCCGCGACCTGATCCGATCGCTCCACGACAAGGCAAAATTCGTTGAGCAGGCTCGAAGCATGGGCCTGACGGTTCCTGAGACCCACCGGCTTGGCACACTCGAAGCTGATGACCTCGTTGCGCGAAGCGATGTGGTGGTGAAGGAGGTCTATTCCAGTGCAGGCGTGGGCGTCACGTTCATCGCACGCGGGGCGGACCTCCCAAGAGTGGGCCCAGCGCCTGCAATCGTCCAGGCGCGGCTTCCGGGCCGGGCACGCAACACGGTGTCGCTGGTCCATGAAGGCCGGTTGATCGGTACGGTTGCCTATGAAGGCACCGTCATGTCCCATACGGTGAGCGTGGCTTTCCGGCGAATCGAGGCACCGGACCTGGACGAGTGGATCACAGTCTTTGCGCGCGAGACCGGATACACCGGGTTCCTCGCCTTCGACTTCATCGATGATGCCGCCGGTGTTCCCCATGCGATCGAGTGCAATCCGCGAGCAAATAGCGGCGTGCACTATTTCGACCCCCAAGGGCTGGCTGACGCCATATTGGATCCGGAGGGCACCGAGGCCGTCGGCCACAAGCCGGATATTCTCATGCAGCAATTCTATCCGTGCCTGACCGAGGCCCAGGGCGCCATGTTCAAGCCCTCCAAGCGTCGGGAAGCCTGGCACTTTTTGCGAAACTCAAAGGACGTGACCTGGCAGCGCCGCGATCCCTGGCCCTTCATCCTGATGACGTTCACAAGCTGGGAGATCCTGCGTCGGTCCATTTTCAAGGGCGAAAGTTTCGGCGAAGCGGCAGTTGCCGATATCGCCTGGGACGGAAGCGAGCAGCTTATGCCTAAGCCAGAGCTGTGACCTGAGCCATGATCTGGTCTTTTGGCCGGGTCGTCAGGCGCGCTACCGGCCGCACGGTCTGACCTGGCAGCGTCTCGAACCGGAAGCGGCGCACCAGCCGCGCCAGGATCAACGCGCTTTCCATACCGGCAAAGCCCGCCCCTATACAAATACGCAGACCATAGCCGAAAGGCAGGTAAGTGCCTTGGGCAGGGGCTGGGCCATCCCACCGGTCGGGGTCAAACGTGTCGGGTCGGTCCCAGAGGGCATGGTGGCGATGGATGGCCCAAGGCGCGATCATGACCATCGCCCCTCGCCGAAGCTTGTACCCGCCAATCTCGCAGGGTTTCGCCGCAACGCGGGGGATGAATGTGATCGGCGGATAAAGGCGTAAGGCTTCCTTGAAGAGATTGCGTAGGAAAGGCATGCGCTTGATGTCTGCCAGGGTTGGCAGCGCGCTGGCGCACACGGCCTCGACCTCATCGCGGGCGCGCGCCGCAAGGTCTGGCTGTTCAGCCAAGGCGTAGAGCGTCCAGGTCAAGCCGCTTGCGGTGGTCTCGTGGCCCGCGAGGAAGAACACGCCAAGCTGGTCGATCAACTCTTCGCGGGAAAAGCGGGTGCCATCGGCCGGATCCTCGGCGGCGGCGACCATGGCGGCGATGTCGTCATAGTCCGCGCCGTCTGCCAGATGCGTGTCCAGCAAGTCGCCGATATGGCCGCGGATACGCTGGCACGCCGCCAGCACGTCAGGGCTCTGGGGTGTCTCGCTCCACGCCTTGTCAAAGATGAGGCGCCGAATTTCGACGTGCGCGACGGTCCGCTCGAAGTGGAGAAAGTCTTCAAACACTTCGCGCGCCGTTTCGCTCTCCAGCGTATGGGAGAAGACTGTTCGGCAGATGATATCGGCGGTCAGGTGGGACATGGCGAGGTCCAGGGAAACCGCCTCGCCCGCCTTTGCCGAGGCTTCGAGCCGCGCTTCATAATCGGAAACAGCCGCCTCCATTGCGCCAAAGGCGCGATCTACGCGCAACTGGCTGAAGGCCGGGTCGATCATCTGCCTTTGCCGCCGCCAACGGGCGCCGTGGGAGACAAAAAGCGAGTCGCCCACGAGTGGCTCGAGCGCCCCAACCATGAGATCACTTTTTGGAAAATCATCGGCCTCTTCGACCATCACGCGGCGCACAAGGGCCGGGTCATTCACGATGAGGATCTGCCGGCGCGAGTATCCGATAAACCGAACCGGCGATGTGTAGGCATAGGCCGGCAGAAGGCTGAGCAGGTCACCATCGCCCTGGAGCATGGTGCGCACGAGGGCGGCCACTGCTGGCAGGCTCTTCGGGCGCGGTGGCATATAGGTCGAGGTGGCCACGGACGGCGTCTCCAGCGCTTTACACTTCGAACAGTCTAGCCAAGTTGCGCCCTCCATGGAATACTCTACCCATGAGTGTGCCGGGTTTTAGCATCCCAGACCTGTTTCACCTTTTGGTCGCCTGTCACATCGTGACCGGGGCGGTGGGACTTGTCTCATTCTGGATTCCCGTGGGTGGCCGCAAGGGCGGAAAGGTCCACCGGGGTGGCGGCACACTGTTTACAGCGATGATGCTGGTCACGGGCACTTTCGCCATTGGTATGAGCCTTTGCACCCTCGCCGCACCGATCGCGACTCACCCCCACCTGATTCATCATCCCGATCTTGGCAATTCCGCGATGATACGCGGCATCTTCGGGTGGATGATGTTGTATCTCGCAATCCTGACGGTGAATCTCGCCTGGTATGGCTGGCTGTGCGTTCGCCACAAACGCGCCCGGGAGAAGGGGCGGACGTGGCATAATCTCGGGCTCCAGGCCGTTCTCCTCATCGCAGCGACCAACTGCGCCTGGCAGGCATTCCTGGTAGGTGTCCCGCTTCTTGGATTGATGTCGCTGGTCGGCTTCGCAACAGTCGCGACCAACCTGTACTACCTCTACAAACCCGCCCCGGATCCGATTGAGTGGCTTGCCGAACACATCAAGGCGCTGATCGGAGCTGGTATTTCAGTTTACACCGCGTTTTTTGCCTTTGGCGCGGTACGTCTTTTGCCGGAAGCCGCGCTGACTCCGGCGCTCTGGTCTGCGCCGCTGCTGATCGGACTCGGCCTGATTCTCTACCACCGCCGGGCGATCTATAAACGCACCTCACACGCGCATTAAGAGTGCTCGACATGGGGCCAATTGAACCATAGCGGGCGCAGTGTACTCGGAATAAACGTCGTTTCTGTTTGACAGTCTTAAGTGTCAATTTATACTGACGTCTATGAAAATGGACTCCTCCATCGCACCTTCGGTTCATCATGAACCGGCGCCTGCTGCAGGACGAACACCGTCACTGCGCGCCCGAGGCGTAGTGTTTACGGGGGAGCGGCGCGCCGCGCTTCAACACCTTGAACTCAAACCACCTTCGGCAAACGATGTGGTCGTCGACGTCGCATGGAGTGGGATCAGCACGGGCACAGAGCGCATGCTGTGGTCCGGAGAGATGCCGCCCTTCCCCGGGATGGGTTACCCGCTGGTGCCGGGATACGAATCCGTTGGACGGGTCCTGGCTTGCCAGGCCATTCCCGAATTAATCGGTGAAATGGTCTTCGTGCCCGGTGCGACCTGTTACGCGAATGCCAGCGGTCTTTTTGGCGCGTCAGCATCGCGGATCATTGCTCCCGCAGACCGAGTCGTTGCGCTCAGTGACGACGCAGGGCCACAGCACACATTGCTGGCCCTCGCAGCAACTGCTCACCACGCCATCGCGCGCGGCACCGCGCCGGACCTTGTGGTGGGCAACGGCGTCCTGGGCCGACTTGTGGCGCGACTTACGACGTTGATCACCGGACAAGCGCCAACGGTCTGGGAAACCGACCCCATACGCCGCGCCGGGACAGATGCCATCGATCCGGCAAGTGACACCCGGTTCGATTACGGCGCGCCCTGCGATGTCAGCGGAAACACGGCGGCAATCGACCAGATTGTCACGCACTCAGCGAAACACGCTGAGATCACGCTGGCAGGCTTCTACAAAGACCGGCCGAGCTTTGCTTTCCCGCCGGCCTTCATGAAGGAAATTTCCCTTCATGTGGCGGCGGAGTGGCGCCCGGAAAATCTGAAAGCCGCTGCAGAAATGGTGCGCTCGGGTACGCTCGACCTCGGCGACCTGATTACCCACACCACTGCGCCGGACGAGATTGAGGCCGCATACGCGACCGCGTTCGAAGATCCGGCCTGTCTGAAAATGCTGATCGATTGGGAGCCCCACCATGACAACGCTCATTGAGGGTCGCACGCCCATCGAAGCTGCTGATGACGCCCTGCGCGACGAAGCTGCTCTGGAGCCAGAGGCCCCTGCGACCGGCGAAGTGACCAAGGAAACCCAGATCATAGCGATCTATGGCAAGGGCGGGATCGGCAAATCGTTCACACTGGCCAATCTCAGCTACATGATGGCCCAGCAGGGCAAAAAGGTGCTGCTCATCGGCTGCGACCCGAAATCTGATACGACCAGCCTGCTGTTCGGCGGCAAGGCCTGCCCGACCATCATCGAGACCAGCTCAAAGAAGAAAGAAGCCGGCGAAGAAGTCCGCATCGGCGATGTGTGTTTCAAGCGGGATGGCGTTTATGCCATGGAGCTAGGCGGACCGGAAGTTGGCAGGGGCTGTGGCGGACGCGGCATCATCCACGGCTTTGAATTGCTCGAGAAACTCGGCTTCCACGAGTGGGACTTCGACTATGTCCTCTTGGACTTTCTGGGCGATGTGGTCTGCGGGGGCTTCGGCCTGCCGATCGCGCGGGACATGTGCCAGAAGGTGATCGTGGTCGGCTCAAACGACCTGCAATCGCTTTATGTCGCCAACAATGTGTGCTCAGCGGTGGAGTACTTCCGCAAGCTCGGCGGCAATGTCGGCGTGGCAGGCATGGTCATCAACAAGGATGACGGCACAGGCGAGGCCCACGCTTTCGCCGAAAAGGTCGGCATTCCAGTGCTCTCGGCCATCCCGGCAGACGAAGATATCCGCAGGAAGTCGGCAAACTACCAGATCGTCGGTAAGCCAGGCAGCCCATGGGCACCGATGTTTGAAGAGCTCGGTCTCAATGTGGCTACAGCGCCGCCGATCCACCCCACTCCGCTGTCCCAGGAAGGTCTACTGGACCTCTTCAGCGCCGAGGAAACCGGCGCAGACTGGCAGCTTGAGCCCGCCACTGAAGAAGACATGTGCGGGGCAGCACACACTGACAAACCCTCTCTCGAAATCATCTACGAAACGGTCTGAATCATGGGCAAACGGGGCCTCATCGACAACACAAAGGCAGGCGAGCAAGTCTATGACGCTGCTGGCGCGGCCCCTGTCGATATGGGCACACCTGTGGAAACGTCCCCAGCGCCAGATGGCGACGGTGGATGCCATGGCGGCGCGGCTGAGATGACGGCAGCGGCGATGGCCGCTGGAAAAACGTCCCTTTTGGAACGCTACGCAGCCGATTACCCAACCGGCCCCCATGATCAGCCACAATCCATGTGCCCCGCCTTCGGTTCTCTGCGGGTGGGTCTGCGGATGCGGCGCACGGCGACGATCCTGTCGGGCTCGGCCTGCTGCGTCTACGGCCTGACCTTTGTGTCCCATTTCTACGGCGCTAAGCGCTCGGTCGGCTATGTGCCGTTCAACTCCGAGACGCTGGTGACGGGCAAACTCTTCGAGGACATCAAGGCCGCCGTCGAGCAAATGGCCGACCCGCACAAATACGACACCATCGTTGTCACCAATCTCTGCGTGCCCACGGCGTCCGGCGTGCCCTTGCGCCTGCTGCCCGACGAAATCAACGGGGTGCGTATCATCGGCATCGATGTGCCCGGTTTTGGCGTTCCGACCCATGCCGAGGCCAAGGATGTGCTGGCCGGCGCAATGCTGAAATATGCCCGCACCGAGGCCGAAAAAGGCGCTGTGCCGCGCGCTCCGGGCGATACGGCGGACTTGCCAAAAATCACACTTCTGGGCGAGGTTTTCCCGGCAGATCCTGTGATCATCGGGCGGATGATCGCCCCCATGGGCCTTGCCGTTGGCGCGACTGTGCCGACGCGGGAATGGCGCGAACTCTATAGCGCGCTGGACTGCGTTTCAGTCTCCGCGATCCATCCCTTCTACACCGCCAGCGTGCGCGAATTCGAGGCCGCAGGTCGCCCCGTTGTGGGCTCTGCGCCCGTGGGCGTGGATGGAACGGCCGCATGGCTTGAGGCAATTGGCGAGAGCGCAGGCGTTGCCCGCGACAAGATCGATGCGGCCAAGAATGCTGTCCTGCCTGCCATCACGGGCGCATTGGCCGGCTCTCCCATCAAGGGTCGGATCACCGTGTCGGGCTATGAGGGCTCGGAACTCATCGTGGCGCGCCTGCTCGTGGAAAGCGGTGCAGACGTGAAATATGTCGGCACGGCCTGCCCGCGCACGCGCTTCAGCGCCGATGACGAGGCCTGGCTGAAGTCGAAAGGCGTAGACATCCGCTTCCGCGCGAGCCTGGAGACAGACCTCGCCGCCCTTGAAGCGTTCAAACCCGACCTTGCAATCGGCACCACGCCTGTCGTCCAGAAGGCCAAGGAGAAGGGCACACCCGCGCTCTATTTCACGAATTTGATCTCTGCGCGCCCGCTGATGGGCCCTGCCGGGGCGGGATCCCTCGCCCAGGTGGTCAACTCCGCCATTGTCGGCAAATCCCGCATGGATGAGATGCGCGCCTTCTTCGAGGGCGTTGGAGAAGGCGACTCTGCGGGTGTCTGGGAAGATACGCCCGACCCGCATGAGAATTTCCGCGCAAAACAGCGTCGCAAACTCGCCATCGCCGCAAAGCGCGCCTCAAACCTTGAGGAGCCGGTGGGATGCTGATCCAGGACCATGACCGCGCCGGGGGCTATTGGGGCTCTGTCTACGTGTTCACTGCGATCAAGGGTTTGCAGGTGGTGATCGACGGCCCCGTGGGCTGCGAAAACCTGCCCGTCACCAGCGTTCTGCATTACACAGACGCCCTACCCCCGCATGAACTCCCCATCGTGGTGACAGGGCTTGCCGAAGAAGAACTCGGCCAGCATGGCACAGAAGGCGCAATGAAGCGCGCCCGCGCCGCACTGGACCCGGAACTGCCCGCCGTCGTTGTCACGGGCTCCATCGCCGAAATGATCGGCGGCGGCGTCACGCCAGAAGGCTCCAACATTCTCCGCTTCTTGCCGCGCACGATCGACGAGGATCAGTGGCAGTCAGCCGACCGCGCCCTGCTTTGGCTGTGGACCGAATTTGCCCAAACCAAGGGGCGCAATCCCAAGCCGCGCAAAAAAGCCGAGGGCGATCCGCCCAGCGTGAACATCATCGGGCCGAGCTATGGCATGTTCAACATGCCCTCTGATCTGGCTGAGATTCGCAGGCTTGTGGAGGGTATGGGGATCGAAGTGAACATGGTGTTCCCCCTCGGTAGCCATATCGAAGATGTCCGCAAACTCGCCAATGCGGACGTGAATATCTGCATGTATCGCGAGTTTGGCCGCGCCCTCTGTGAAGCCATGGGCAAGCCATATCTGCAAGCCCCCATCGGGCTGCACTCAACGACGAAATTCCTGCGCGCCCTGGGCGAGCTGACGGGTGTTGATCCAGCCCCCTTCATCACCCGCGAAAAACACACGACCATCAAGCCGCTCTGGGATCTTTGGCGTTCCGTAACACAAGACTTTTTCGGCACCGCCAATTTCGGCGTCGTGGCGAACGAGACCTATGCCCGCGGCCTTCGCAATTTCCTCGAGGCGGACATGGGCCTGCCGTGCAATTTCAGCTTCGCCCGCTGCGCTGGGCGCAAGTCAGACAATGACGCGGTTTTGGCCGCCATTGAAGACAGTGCGCCACTGGTACTGTTCGGCAGTTTCAATGAGCGCATGTATCTGCAGCAAGTCGGTGCGCGCTCAACGTACATCCCCGCCAGCTTCCCCGGCGCTGTCATTCGCCGTCACACGGGCACGCCCTTCATGGGCTATAGCGGCGCCACCTACATCGTGCAGGAAGTGTGTAACGCGCTCTTCGACGCCCTGTTCCACATCCTGCCTCACCAAAAAGACATGGACCAGGCCGACGCCACGCCAGCCCGCATCGAAAGATCGGTCTCCTGGCAAGCCGAGGCCAGCAAGGCGCTGGATAGCGCCGTTGAAGCCTTCCCTGTCCTGACCCGGATTTCCGCCGCCAAACGCCTGCGCGACCAGAGCGAAGCCCATGCGCGCGCTGAGGGCCGCGCCACCGTCACCGCCGCCGATGTCGCGGCCTGTATCCGTTCCACCCCAAATCCCGCAGCCGCCTGAGGAGACCCACCATGGCAAACGTCCAGAGCAAATCCCAACGGCGTCGCCGAGCGTCATCGCCCCTCGGCGTCTACGGCTCGTTCAGCCTCACAAGCGCACTCGTCTACTGCGTCAGGTGTCTTGCCGATGCGGTGACAGGCGAACGCGTGGCGGAAACGCGCCGGGCCCCCGGCACCGTGAACGCGATGAACGGAGACTTTGCACGCGTCAGCGCCGGACGCTGAGCCCTACCGGTTTTGGCGGTTTCCGCCAGAAGCACGCCCAGGTCGCAGGGCTTCCAAAGCGGCAGAGGCCAGAGATCAGACAAAGGAGGTCCCGAATATGGCCAGTGATACCTCAACGCCGGAAACCCTATCGGGTTTATCGGCCGGTGAAGCACAGGAATTCCACAAGGCGTTCGTGTTCAGCTTCATCGTTTTCACCATCATCGCCTGTGTGGCCCACTTCCTTGTTTGGATGTGGCGTCCGTGGGTCCCCGGTCCCGGCGGATACACGGATGTTTCGGCTGCAGAGACCGCAACGCAGGTCGCGTCATTCCTGCAATTCCTCGTCTAAGGAGACCTGAAACATGTGGAGACTTTGGTTACTCTTTGATCCGCGCCGGATGCTCGTTGCTCTGGCCGTGTTCCTGTTCACCCTGGCGATCCTGATTCACTTCATCCTGCTCAGCACACCGCGCTATAACTGGCTCGGCACGGCACCGTCTGCGACGGCTGCCATCTCGCTGGACATCACGGATGTGATTGAACAGGCCTAGGCGCTTTTCCGAAACGGGCGGGCCAGGCCAAAGCGTTCGGCCCGCCCCTTTCACCCCTTCGATTTCGGCTGTCGGCCATCCCAAGCGCAATTCGGGGTGGCTGGGGCGATCGTCGCCCGTGGCCGTGCGCAACATGGCGAAAGGACCTTTGAACCGTGGCGCTACTCAACTATGAACGCAAATACCGCGTGCGCGGCGGGACGCTGATCGGCGGCGATCTGTTCGATTACTGGATCGGACCTTTCTACGTCGGGTTTTTCGGCATCACAGCCGCCTTTTTCGCAGTCCTTGGCACGGCCCTGATCTTCTGGGGCGCCGCCATGGAGGACACCTGGAACCCCTGGCTGATTTCCATTGATCCACCTCCGATCGAATACGGCCTGGCCTTCGCGCCACTGGCTGAAGGCGGGCTCTGGCAACTCATCACATTCTGCGCCATTGGTGCGTTCGGCTCGTGGATTTTCCGCGAGGTCGAGATCTGCCGAAAACTGGGCATGGGTTACCATGTTCCCATCGCTTTCTCCGTTGCCGTCAGCGCTTATGTCACCCTGGTGGTCATCCGGCCCGTGCTCATGGGTGCGTGGTTTCACGCTTTCCCTTATGGCATCATGAGCCACCTCGATTGGGTCAGCTATACGGGCTATCTCTACGGCAATTTCCACTACAATCCCGCTCACATGGTGGCGATCACGTTCTTCTTCACCACAACCCTCGCCCTCGCCATGCATGGCGGCGCGGTTCTCTCTGCGGTGAACCCCGGCAAGGGCAAGGAAGTGAAGGCGCCCGAGCACGAGAACGCATTTTTCCGCGACCTCCAGGGCTATTCGGTAGGCACGCTCGGCATTCACCGCGTCGGCCTCTTCCTCGCCCTGAATGCGGGCATCTGGAGTGCCATCTGCATCGTGATTTCCGGACCGCTTTACGAGGGCTCCTGGATCACCTGGTGGGATGGCTGGCGCAACCTGCCAATCTGGCGCCTGGAATAGTGAGGACACACAATTATGGCTGACTATCAGAATATCTTCACGCAAACCCAGGTGCGCGGCCACGTCGACCTCGGTGTGCCCCACGAAAGTGGCTATGAGAAACGCATCAATGATGTGACCTTCTCGGGCTTTCTCGGCAAGATCGGTGACGCCCAACTGGGTCCCATCTATCTCGGCTTTACCGGGGTCGCGTCCCTGTCTTGCGGCTTGCTGGCCATCTTCATCATCGGGATGAACATGTGGGCCTCGGTGGGCTGGGATCCGATCAAGTTTTTCGGGCAGCTTCCATGGCTGGCGCTTTACCCTCCGCCACCAGAGCAGGGCCTGAATTTCTTCCCGCCCCTGGCCGAAGGCGGCTGGTGGCTCATGGCGGGCTTCTTCCTCACCGCCGCCATCATTCTGTGGTGGGTGCGCGTGTATCGCCGGGCCATCCAACTCGGCCTCGGCACCCATGTGGCATGGGCCTTTGCCTCCGCCATCTGGCTCTACCTGGTCTGCGGGTTCATTCGCCCGGTCTTTATGGGAAGCTGGTCAGAGGCAGTGCCCTTCGGCATCTTCCCGCACCTGGACTGGACCAATAATTTCTCGCTGGTCTACGGAAACCTCTTCTACAATCCCTTCCACATGCTCTCGATTGTGTTCCTCTATGGCTCAGCCCTGCTGTTTGCCATGCACGGCGCGACCATCCTGGCCGTGGGCCGCTATGGCGGCGAGCGGGAGGTAGAGCAGATCCTCGATCGCGGGTCGGCCTCGGAGCGGGCTGCCCTGTTCTGGCGGTGGACCATGGGCTTCAACGCCTCGATGGAATCCATCCACCGCTGGGCCTGGTGGTTTGCAGTGCTGTGTACGCTCACCGGCGGCATCGGCATCCTGCTGACGGGCACAGTGGTCGATAATTGGTACCTCTGGGGGATCGAAAACGGCTTTGC
This sequence comes from Pseudomonadota bacterium, assembly GCA_038526245.1. GTDB lineage: Bacteria > Pseudomonadota > Alphaproteobacteria > Caulobacterales > Hyphomonadaceae > UBA5336. The sequence goes on along the minus strand of JBCBGZ010000003.1, from coordinate 37,374 downwards.
CCGCTTCTAGGCGGGCCGGCCCAACTCTCTAAAGCGTTCGGGGTTTGCCTCGGGCCCGCCAGAGTCCCAAGACTGTCGGGCCTTTCAATAGGACCCCAACACTGCAGCGGCTTCGGCCGCTGCTTTTTTTATTGGGAATGGAGTGCGCGCCAGGCGAGCCAGAGGCAGGCGAGATGGGCTAGCAATGCGCCAAGAAGCAGTGCCTCGACAGGCAGCCAATTCATCCCGCCACGCGCAACCCGAACCGCCTCCATCAGGAAGGCTCCAGAGACGAGAAAAGCCATCACGGCGGGTATGAACGGACGCAACCCCGTGCGACGCATCACGAGCGCAAGGCCCACCGCCTCAATGGCGATGAGCAGGTGGATGAAAGCAATTAGATCTGGGTTGGCAGTGGGCAAAGGCATAGGCCCGCCTCGCCTACCTCTGGACGGGTGTCAATCCGAGCAGGTGTGCGGTGTCTTTCATCATGATGCGCAAATGGGCCATCGGATTGGCCCGCACCAACTTCTTTTCCATATAGGCTTGCCAGGTGAGCCGCTGGACGTCTTTGTCATCGCACATGTTCACGAACCGCTCGCGGCGCTTGTCGTTGCGATACCAGAAATGCTGCATGATCCCGAGGATGAAGAACACTTTGCCGTGCTCCTTCATGTAACGCCGCCGCGCCGATGCAAGGGCCTTTGCATTGCCGGTGGCGAGCAGCTCATCAATGGCCTCCGCCGCCACGCGGCCACCCAGCATGGCGTAGTAGATGCCCTCGCCCGAGCTGGGCGCGACACAGCCCGCTGCATCGCCTGCCAGGATGACATCCTTACCATTGTCCCATTTCTTCAGAGGCTTAAGCGGAATTGGCGCGCCCTCAGTCCGGATCGTGTCCTGGGCGTTGAGCCCGGTGCGCTCTCGCAGGTCAGTCACCGCACCGCGCAACGAAAAGCCCTTATGGGCTGAACCGACCCCGACGCTGGTCTGATCCCCGTGGGGGAATACCCACGCGTAAAAATCCGGCGACAGGGTCCCGTCATAGTAGATTTCCGCCCGGGTGCCGTCGAAGGCTTCCCGATCCGCGCCCACGGGCGAGTCGATGATTTCATGATAGGCGAACACGATCTTCTTCTGGTCCGCGCCCTCGATTTCCTGTTCGGCGACCTTTGACTTGGCCCCGTCCGCCCCGATCAAGGTGCGCGCACGGGCAACGAGGGTTTCATCGGAACGTTTTGCGCCGACAGGATGATAATGCACCATCGCGGTGCCGTGCGCATCGCGCGCAATATGGCTGAACGCGCCGTCCCGGCGCACTGCTCCAGCCATGCGGGCACGCTCGCGCAGCCACTCATCGAAATGCTCCCGGTCGACCATGCCCACACTTCCGCCCTCGATTGGCATGTCCACGGTCCGCCCTGAAGGCGAGACCATGCGTGCGGACTGCGAGCGGGCGACAATCTGGCTTTCGGGAATATCAAAGTCACGGATGAGGCGGGGCGGGATAGCGCCGCCGCAGGGCTTTATCCGCCCCGGCTTGTCCAGGAGCATGACGGAGTGGCCCTGGCGTGCCAGGTCTTCCGCAGCCGTCGCGCCTGCCGGCCCGCCGCCCACAACGACCACATCGAAGGTTTCAAATCGTGTGGCCATGGGCAACTCCTATTCGGCGGGCAGAATGTCACCAGCGGGCAGCACTGGCAGGGTCATATCGTCGGCAGATGTTCGGCCCACCCAAAGCGCGAGCCCGCCCGCCACGGCGAACAAGGCGCCTTCAACGGCGAAGACCACGGTGAATGCTATATTCGGCTCGCCCAAAAGGGCACGCACACCATCCAGGGCTGCCGCGCCGGCAAATCCGCCAATTGCGAACGCAATTGCCTGGCTAGCGCCCCAGAGTCCCATACGGATGCCTTCGCGTTGGTCCCCTGCGGCGCTGGCAAGGGTCATCATGGACCCAATGGCGGCCACAGCGAAGGCACCGTTCGCGAGCCCCAATGCAAAGACCAGCGGATCGAGGGGCCAGGCCGGACCCGTCCAGGCCGCGCCTGCCAGGGCGGCAAGCGCGAGGGCAGACGCAATGCACCCGCCAAAGGTCCAGGCGCGCATGAAGCGGGCCCGTGACTTCCCGATTGTGGTTCCGACAATGGCAGTGATGATCATGCCGAGCAGGACGCCGCCATTTTGCACGCCTGCCAAACCAGTGCTTTCGCCCGGTGTGTAATCGTAAACAAGGCCAGCGAACGGCTCGAGGATGAGGTCCTGCGCGCTGTAGGCCAGCATCGAAACAAAGACGAAAATGGTGAACCGCCGCGCCGTGGTTTCCGACCAGATCTCGATGAGCGTTTCCTTGAAGCCGATGCTGGAAGACTTCGCCGCAATAGGTTTTCGCGTTTCATGCTTGGTTTCGAGCCCCCAGACCGCGAGGGTCGCTACGGCAAAGGCGATCGCACTGACACACGCGGTGACAACAACCAGTCGCGAGTAGGTGAATGGGTCGAGGAACTGGCCCGAGAGGCCCGCCGTCAGGACAAAGCCGAAGATCATCATGATCCACACAATCGCGGCCGCCGCCGCCTTGCGATTGGGCGCGGTGCGCGCAGCGAGGAGCGCGAGCAAATTGGTCCCCGCCGCGCCAACACCGACGCCGATGATCGCAAACGCAACTACGGCAAGCGCGATGCCAAGCCAGGGCGAACTGGCCATGACCGCCGTGGCAATCGCTGCACCTATGGCCCCGACAGCGAGTGTCGCCATGCCGCCGATGATCCAGGGGGCGCGCTTGCCGCCCTCATCGGCGCCGTGCCCCCAATGGGGCCGGGACATCTGGACGCCATAATGCAGGCCGACAAGGGCCCCCGGCACCATGGCCGCGAGGCCGATTTCTACCACCATGACCCGGTTGAGGGTCGATGTGCAGATGATGATGATTGCGCCGAGAGCTGATTGAACCAGACCAAGGCGAATAACGCCAAGCCAGCCAAGCGTTGATGGAGCGGTTGCTGTGCTCACGCGGCACCTCCAGGCAATGATCCTATGGCAAAGGCGGTGACCAGCATGCCCAAGACGTAGAGTGTTGTCCCTGTTGCATTGTACCAGGGCGCTTTCTCGCGCGGTGTGCGCAGCAAGTCAGCCATCAGGTAAAGCTGGGCGGCCAGAAGTGCCCAAACGGCGAGCGCATAGCCCCAAAGACCAAAAGCGATGAGTGCAAGGATGACGATGGCCTGGGGCACCGCCATAACAATGCAGGCGAGTTGGGCTGCCCGCCCCGGGCCGAGCTGAACCGGAAGGGAGCGAACTCCCATCTCAATATCACCTTCTATCGCCTTGAAATCATTCAGGGTCATTATCCCATGAGCGCCGACGGAATAGAGCACCGCAGCGCCGATGATCCATGGATTGGGCAGCGCGCCGAGCATCACTGCGGCGCCGGTAAACCAGGCAAGCCCTTCATAGGAAAATCCTACGGCGGCATTACCCCACCAGCCATTCAGTTTCAGGCGCAGCGGCGGCGCGCTGTAAGCCCAGGCCAGAGCGACGCCCAGAACGGTGGCAAAGAAGGCCCAAACCCCTAAAACCGCGCCCAATGCCAGGGACATGGCGGACCAGAAGATGGCCACATACAGGCCCCAACGGCCGGGGATGCGTCCGGACGGTATGGGCCGGTCCGGCTCATTGATCGCATCCACATGCCGGTCAAACCAGTCATTGACCGCCTGGCTGGCTGCACAGACGAGCGGCCCCGCCAGAACGACGCCGCCCAGCAAGAACTGCCATCGCCCGCCCAGCGGCGCGCCCGAAGAAACCACGCCGCACATGAAAGCCCACATGGGCGCAAACCAGGTGACGGGTTTGGACAATTCGAGCAGCGCCCGCCAGGACGGACCCGTATTGGGAGGGAGCAGGACGTCGGGATTAGACATGCCCGAACGGTAAAATAGACACCCTAAAGTGTCAATTTTAATTGACGATCTTGCGCGTCAAATTCTGCCTAGTCGGCGTCGAGGCCGGCGCGCTTGAGCTTGGAGTAGAGGCCCTGGCGGCTGAGACCGAGCACTTCGGCTGCAGATGCCCGATTTTGCTGGGTGATCTCCAAAGCTGCCTCGATGCAGAGCTTCTCAATGAGATCCGTCGATTCGCGGACAATATCCTTGAGCGGAACGCGGCCGACCATTTCGGTGACTTGCTCCACAGAGCGCGGCAACTGTTCGCTGATCCGGTTCCCGCTCTGCAAGCGACGCGAGACATTGCGAATCGAGAGACCGTAAAGCGATCCGTCTTCCGATGGCGCCTTGACCGCTGAAACCTCAACAGTGTCTTCAACACCAAACCGATCGCGAAACACGGTCGCGAAATTGCGCAGCACAGTGTGGTTGCGCAGCGTTGAGATCATGACGTTCAGATCAGTGGGCGAACGACCGATGAAATCGCCCAGATGGCGCCCCACGGCCTGCCCCTGCCCAACAACTTTCACCATCTCCATGAAGGCCGCATTGGCAGCGACGATACGTTGGTCGGCGTCTGCGATCACGAGCCCATCGGGCAAGTTTTCGAGATGGCTCATCAACTCAGCGCGCGCGTCCGGCTCCCCATGGATACGTTCGAAGTCAACCAGACGCACGATCAGGCGCGAGGCCCGGTCTTCCCGGAAGGCGGAAACCGAAAGCCGACAGGATTTGCCATGGGCCAGGGTCTGTTTGCCGGATTTCGCCGAACCATTGGCCAGGGCATCGGCGCAAATGGCTTCGACCTCATGGGCTTTTGCCGTGGCGAACAGATCCACAAGCCTTTTTCCATGGAGGGCATCCGATTTTGTCTCGAGCAGGCTTTCGCAGGCCGGGTTTGCCTCATCGGTCGCCAGGGAGCCGGCCTCGACGATCAGTACAGGCTCGGAAATCGTTTCGAACAACAGGCGATAGCGCGCTTCTGCTTCCCGCATGCGCGTATAGTCTCGTTCCAAGTCCTGGTGGGCTTGCACAAGTCTTTGCTGAAGTTGGGACACATTGCGAATGTCGCGGCCGAGCGCGATCAACGTGCTGTCATCGCCGACGGGCAATACAGTGTAGCGGATCGGCACGTCCATGGCCGTGTCGGAAGGGTGATTCACTTGGCGCCACTTCGGCCCGCGAGCGCCCGTGCGCTTGAGCATGTCTTCGATTTTGGCGCGGCTTTCGGGCGTGACCACGTCCAACCAGTTCCGCCCGCGCCAGTTCCGATCATACCCCTCTTCAACGAGTTCAGAGCTGCCAAGGGCTACATCCTGGATGACGCCATCGCGCACAATAAGCGCCAAATCTGCAGCAGACGATACGATTTCGCTCACGGTCTTTGCATCAAGATCCGACAAAAAAGCCGCTGGGTCCGCGAATGCGACGGTCTTATGCGGCTTCGGCGTAATCATATCCATGGGCCACTCTTCTGCTCACTCGGGCGGTGCATTAGCAGTCGTCGTTTCGATCTGCCAAGAGCGCACGGCAGGCTTTTGGCGCCGAGATCGCATCTTCCGCCCATCCATCCGCGCCCACCCGACCAACAAGTGCTGCATCCAAAAGAACAGCATGTCCGCCGAGAAAAACTTTCAGCTCGGGCGAAGACGACGCGCTGCGCATCGCGCTGAGGGTTCTGGATACGTCCTGGTCGCCAGGGCTGCACGAGATCGACAGACCAACAACGTCGATCGCCTCACGCCGCAGAATGCCGCAAACATGTTCAATGTCTGCCCCCGGTTCACTCCAGACGCGCCAACCATCCCGGCGGAAAAACTCCGCCACCATGAGCAATCCGAAGACGTGCTGGTCTTCCGGCCCATTGGTCAGCAAGATTGAAGGCGCCTGGGTTTCCTTGCGCACGAAGGACACGTCTCCCCGCACTGAGGCGTTTCGAAGGACTTCGTGGAGTCGGCAAAGGCCAAGCGTGACTTCTGTGAAATCACACAAGTCCTCTTCCCACAGCTCTCCCAGGCGGCGCGCCGCTGTGGCCAGAAGGTCTGCGAGGACCGCCTCTTCAGGAACGCTCCTCGCCACCAGGCTTTCCATGAACGCGCGCATGTCGTCAGCGCTGGCCGAAAGGACGAGTTTCAGGAAATCGGCTCGGTCCAGTTCGGTAATCGCGTCAGTTGCGCCGTCACCCGTATCAAGAAACGTCAGCATGAGACGGGGCAGGATTTCCCCCTCAATGGTGTCAATCATTCCGTCGAGTTTCGGGTCGGGGACCTGGGCCGATCTCAACCGTGCACCGAGTTGCGCAAAAGATGTCAGAACCGCTCGCTTCGCTGCCTCGCCCTGCGGGTGTGCTCCCAAATACCCTGAAGTATTCATCGCCTCTTCTCCCCGGCTGGACAGCTGCACCCTCATGCCGTGTCCACCCTCATGTCTGTTCTGTCAGGCTCACTCCACTGATGGGCAGCATAACCGGGCGTATTCTCGCCCTCCTCCAGGGACAAAAAGGCACCCACGGACCGAAATCCGGAAGGCAAACAACGGACTAAGGCACTCCAATCAGGCACTGGCGCGCTCCTACTACGCCGAGCATCACACCTGTTTGCACACACCTTATGCGCGCTGGAAACATCCCATCAGTTGTGACACTAACAAAATTACACTCGCGATGATAGTGTTCTTCATTCCGGTTCGAGAATTTCTGAAGAATGGGTAAACGTCAAGTTTTTTAGACGTAAAGCCAGATTGACAGCCCCCTGCCGCTCCATTAGCCTTCAAGGCTGAGAGATACGGAGGGGCCCTTTGGCAAACATCGGTGCATCCCAGTTCAAGCCAAACGCGCAGGCGCTTTATACGCCCGAACAGCGCGCGCGGCGCGATGCCAGCCGGTGGACCTTGGTGCAGGCTATCCTGGCACCGCTCCAATTCCTCGTGTTCGCTATCAGCCTCATTTTGGTCTTGCGGTACCTGATGACGGGCGAGGGATATGGCCTCGCTTCAAGCTCAATCTTGCTGAAGACCGCCCTTCTCTACGCGATCATGGTGACCGGCGCGATCTGGGAGAAGGACGTCTTCGGACAATACCTGTTTGCACCGGCCTTCTTCTGGGAAGACGTGGTGTCGATGGCGGTCATGGCGCTGCACACAGCCTATCTGGTCATGTTGTTTTTCGGCCTCGGCACAGCAGAACAACAAATGGTCGTCGCCTTGGCGGCCTATGCCACTTACGTCGTGAACGCGGTCCAGTTCGTCTGGAAGCTCCGCCAGGCCCGCCTAAGCGCGCCCTCCGCCGGAACAGAGGGCCTGCCAGCATGACCGAACTGACTCTCCCTGCCCGCAATGGCGCCTGCGATACACCACCTATACCGGACATCATCAAACAGCGCGGACAGCGTGAAGTCTTCTGCGGACTGACCGGGATTGTCTGGCTTCACCGGAAGATACAGGACGCCTTCTTTCTGGTCGTCGGCTCGCGCACCTGTGCCCACCTGATTCAGTCTGCCGCCGGCGTCATGATTTTCGCAGAGCCCCGTTTTGCGACCGCTATCATCGAAGAGCGCGACCTCGCCGGGATGGCGGACGCCAATGAGGAGCTCGACAAAACCGTCGACCGGCTGCTGGCACGCCGCCCGGATATCAAACTCCTATTCCTTGTGGGCTCATGCCCATCGGAAGTGATCAAGCTAGACCTGTCGCGTGCAGCAGAGCGCCTGTCCAAACGCTTCCACCCGGATGTGCGCATTCTCAACTACTCTGGTTCAGGCATTGAGACGACTTTCACCGAAGGCGAAGATGCCTGCCTGGCTTCGCTAGTGCCCGGATTGCCGGAACCAACCGGCGACTCGCCGGAACTGATGGTGGTCGGGGCCCTCGCGGACGTGGTCGAGGATCAGTTTGCCCGCCTCTTTACGGCTATGGGTATTGAAACCGTCCATTTCCTTCCTGCACGGCGCGATGCAGAAATGCCGCCCGTCGGACCCAATACGCGGTTTCTGCTTGCTCAACCTTTTCTTCGCGACACGGCCATCGCCTTGTCAGGCCGTGGCGCCCGCCATATCGCGGCGCCCTTCCCCTTGGGCGCAGAAGGCACCACGGCCTGGCTTCAAGCCGCAGCAGGCGCATTCGGCGTAGACCCTGATACGTTCCACAAGGTCACGGAGATGCCTGCCGCGCGCGCACGCCGTGCGCTGGAAAAATATCGCGAAACGCTCGCCGGGAAGTCGGTTTTCTTTTTCCCCGACAGTCAGCTCGAACCGCCCCTCGCACGCTTCCTGGCGCGCGAATGCGGCATGGCGCTGAGCGAGGTCGGTACACCCTACTTGCACAAAACTCATCTGGCCGAGGAGCTGGCTTTGCTGCCCGAAGGCACCCAGCTCAGCGAAGGCCAGGATGTCGATCGGCAGCTGGATCGCTGTCTTGAGGCCGCCCCGGACATCACGGTCTGTGGGCTCGGCCTCGCCAACCCCCTGGAAGCAGAGGGGCTCACCACGAAGTGGGCCATCGAACTCGTATTCACCCCGATCCAGGGCTATGAGCAGGCCGGAGACCTCGCTGAACTCTTCGCGCGCCCGCTCGTGAGGAAGCGGAGGCTCGCAGTATGAAACTCACCGTATGGACCTATGAAGGACCGCCTCATGTGGGCGCCATGCGAGTCGCAACGGCGATGGAGGGCCTGCACTACGTGCTCCACGCGCCCCAGGGCGACACCTATGCCGACCTCCTCTTCACGATGATCGAGCGGCGCGATCACCGCCCGCCCGTCACGTACACCACGTTCGAAGCACGCGACCTGGGCGCTGACACAGCCGAAATCTTCAAGACTGCCGCGCGCGAAGCCCATGAGCGCTTCCAGCCAGAGGCGATGATCGTTGGGGCGTCCTGCACCGCAGAGTTGATCCAGGACGATCCGGCTGGCCTCGCCAAGGCACTGGCGCTGCCCTGCCCGGTCATTCCCCTTGAGCTGCCCAGCTACACCAAAAAGGAGAGCTGGGGCGCGGCGGAGACCTTCTACCAGATCGTGCGCCACCTGGCGGACCGAAACATGGACCGTTTGTCGTTCCAGACCGGGCGTCCATCCTGCAACATCCTCGGGCCAACTGCACTGGGCTTTCGCAACCGGGACGATGTCCGCGAGATCGCCGGCCTGCTAAGCGATCTGGGCAACGATGTGAACGTTGTTGCGCCTCTCAGCGCAACGCCTGCTGATATCAAGCGCCTGGGCGCAGCCGATTTCAACGTGGTGCTCTATCCTGAAACGGGCGAAGCCGCCGCGCGTTGGCTTGAGAAAACATTTGGCCAGCCACGCACAACGACCGTGCCCATGGGGCATGGCGCGACACTGGACTTCATTGCCGAGATTGGAGCGTTGCTGGAAAAGGATTTCTCCGCCTATGAGCCACCCCACGCGAATATGCCGTGGTGGTCGCGCTCGGTGGACTCCACTTACCTTACCGGCAAGCGCGTGTTTATTTTCGGCGACGCATCCCACGCCATCGCCGCGGCCCGGGTCGCCGACGAGGAGATGGGCTTCGAGGTCGTTGGCCTTGGCTGCTACAATCGCGAATTCGCCCGCGATCTCCGCGCCGCAGCGCAGACGTATGGCGTCGAGCCACTGATCACAGATGATTATCTCGACGTGGAAGCGGCGATTGCCGAAGCCCAACCAGAACTGGTGCTCGGCACACAGATGGAGCGCCACATCGCCAAGCGGCTCGGCGTCGGCTGCGCCGTCATTTCGGCGCCGGCCCATGTCCAGGATTTTCCGGCCCGCTACTCACCCGTCATGGGCTTTGAGGGCGCAAACACCCTGTTCGACACCTGGGTGCACCCCCTTGTCATGGGCCTTGAAGAACATTTGCTCGGTATGTTCCGCGAGGATTTCGAGTTTTCCGATGAGGCCGGCCCGTCCCACCTCGCCGCCCATGGCGAAGCTGCGCGTCCAGTTCCAGCCCCCGCCAGCAACATTATTCAGTGGGACAGCGAGGCTGAGCGCGAGCTGAAAAAGATCCCTTTCTTTGTGCGCGGCAAGGCCCGGCGCAACACCGAAAAGTATGCCGCAGAGCAACATCTCGACCGCATCTCGATCGACACGCTCTACGACGCAAAGGCCCATTATGGACGGTGAGGCGCGCCCTCCTGCCCCCAAAGGGCCAGAGCAGACGCCCATTCGGGTTGTCCTGATCACGCTCGACCGCCAATTGGAAGCGGCTGTCGCGCGCGCGGCAACGGCGTTACGCAAGGATCTTCCGGGCCTCACGCTCACCTTCCATGCGGCCGTCGACTGGGACCGTATGCCCGGTGCGCTGGAGCACTGCAAAGCCGATATCGCGCAGGCCGACTTCATCGTCTCGTCCATGCTCTTCATCGAGCCCCACATCGAGGCCGTCCTGCCCGATCTGGAGGCCCGCCGTGAGCATTGTGACGCGATCGCCGGATGCCTTGCTGCCGCGGATGTCGTGAAGCTCACCCGGCTCGGCAAGTTCCGGATGGACAAGCCCGAAAGCGGGCCGATTTCGATGCTGAAAAAGCTGCGCGGCTCTAAGGATAAGGCCAAGGCGGGCGCGGCGCAGGCGCGGATGCTGCGCCGCTTGCCCAAATTGCTGCGCTTTATCCCCGGCACGGCGCAGGATGTCCGCGCCTATTTCCTCACCCTGCAATACTGGCTGGCAGGATCTGACGAAAACATCGCGAATCTGGTGAGGTTCCTTGTTAACCGCTACGCCAGCGGCGCCCGAGTTCACTTGCGCGGCACGATCGAAGTCGCTCCACCAAGCGAATATCCCGATGTCGGCGTTTACCATCCGCGCCTGAAAGACCGTGTCAGCGAGGACGCTGCTCGCCTGCCCCATGCCGGTTCGACCCGGCCGCGTATCGGTCTCTTGCTGATGCGCTCTTACATTCTGTCTGGCGATACAGGCCATTATGACGGCGTGATCGATGCCATGGAGGCGGCCGGCCTTTCTGTGGTGCCGGCTTTCGCCAGCGGCCTGGACTCCCGAGAGGCGGTACGCGCCTTCTTCATGGACGAGCATGGCCGCGCCACCGTCGACGCGATCGTATCTCTGACAGGTTTCTCCATGGTTGGCGGGCCTGCCTACAATGACGCTGGCGCCGCCGCCGACCTGCTGGACCAGTTGGATATTCCATACCTCTCCGCCCAGGCGCTGGAGTTTCAATCGCTGGAAGAGTGGGGCGCGAACACCCAAGGGCTTTCGCCGATTGAGTCCACCATGATGGTGGCGATCCCGGAACTCGACGGCGCCACCGGCCCAATCGTTTTTGGTGGCCGGGCTGAAGGCTCGTCGGCCTGCACAGGATGCGCGCGCGGCTGCACGTTCGATACCGCTGACGGCACATTGCGGATGAAGGCCTGCCCAGAGCGCGCGGACATGTTGGCGCGCCGCGTCGCGAAGCTGGCCCGCCTGCGCAACGTGCCCGCGGCCGATCGCAAAGTCGCCATCACGCTATTCAACTTCCCGCCCAATGGTGGATCTGTTGGCACGGCTGCGAACCTGTCAGTCTACAAATCCCTCCTGAACACCCTGCGTGCCATGTCCGACGAGGGATATGATGTGGAAGTGCCTGCAAATGTTGAGGCCCTGCGGGAGGCGATACTAGGTGGCGACTCAGGCCTGCACGGCACGGACGCTAACATTCTGGCAAAAGTTCCCGCCGCCGAGCATATCGCCTCTGAGACACGGCTTGAAAACATCGAGGCCCAATGGGGCCCGGCGCCGGGTCGTCAGCTGTCGGATGGTCAGTCCATTTTCATTCTTGGCGCCCGGTTCGGCAACGTCATGGTTGGCGTACAGCCCGCTTTTGGGATCGAGGGCGACCCGATGCGGCTCATGTTTGAGGGTGGCTTCGCCCCGACCCACGCCTTCGCGGCCTACTATCGCTATCTGAAAGACACGTTCCAGGCGGACGCTTGCCTGCATTTTGGCACCCATGGCGCCTTGGAATTCATGCCCGGAAAGCAAACCGGTCTCAGCGGTGCGGATTGGCCGGACTACCTCATCGGTGACCTGCCCCACATCTATTTCTATGCGGGCAACAACCCGTCTGAAGCGGCAATCGCGAAACGCCGCGCCGCCGCAACTACGGTCAGCTATCTGACCCCTTCGGTCACCCAGGCCGGGCTCTACAAAGAGCTGTCAGATCTGAAAGGCACCTTGTCGCGCTGGCGCGCTGCCATTGCCGGAGGCGATGCAGGCATGGCGAAGCGCCTGGCCGAAGCAGCCGTCGCACAAGCGGAAGCACTCGACCTCCCGAACGGCACTATGGACGCACTTGATGAAGCCATAGCCGAGCTGGAAACCACGCTTATTCCCCACGGGTTGCATGTGGCGGGCGATACGCCCTCGCCGGAAGCGCGCGTGGACATCTTGTCGGCCATCGCGCCTCTCGACCCCGCTGAAACCCTCCCAAGTTCGGCGATTGAGGCGTTGGTGGCCGGCAGCCTTGGCCCTCTGGCGCCAGAGCTGCAGGCGGAGGCAGACCGCCTCTCGACCATCAATGACGCGCTGCAGACCGACACGGAGTTGCCCGGCCTGCTGCGCGCGCTGCGCGGCGGGTTCATTCCACCGGTTTGCGGCGGCGACCTGATCACGCGGCCCGATGTGCTGCCAACAGGGCGAAACATCCATGGCTTTGATCCTTACAGATTGCCGTCGGCGCCTTCCTGCATTGTCGGCGCGGTGCAAGCGGATCGCCTGCTTGAACGCCACATAGCCGATGGCGCGGAGCTGCCGGAGACCATCGCCCTTGTGCTTTGGGGAACGGACAATCTGAAATCTGAAGGTACGCAGATCGCCCAGGCCCTTGCGCTGATGGGGGCCAGACCGCGCTTTGACAGTTATGGCCGCCTCGCCGGGGCCGATTTAATCCCGCTGGAAGAGCTTGGCAGACCACGCATAGATGTGGTGGCGACCCTGTCGGGCATCTTCCGGGACTTGCTGCCACTCCAGTCTCGCCTTCTGGCGGATGCAGCCTACCAGGCCGCTTGCGCCGACGAGCCCATAGAGCAGAACTTCATTCGCAAACATGCCCTTGCCCAGGCAGAGACCCATGGCTGCGACCTGGAAACGGCGGCGCTGCGAGTCTTTTCCAATGCTGAAGGCACCTATGGCGCCAATGTGAACCAGATGATCGATGCAGGCTGCTGGGAAGATGAGGATGACCTGGCAGAGGCTTACTCGACCCGCAAGTGTTTCGCTTATGGTCGCGCCGGCGCGCCGGTGGCCCAGCCGCGTCTCCTGAATACCATCTTCGAAGGCGTGGACCTTGCCTACCAGAACCTTGAGTCGGTGGAACTCGGCGTCACGACGATTGACCACTATTTCGACACGCTGGGTGGCATTGGCCGCGCCGTGAAACGCGCCAAGGGCAAAGACGCGCCGATCTACATTACCGACGCGACTCAGGGCGAAGCCAAGGTGCGCACCCTGTCGGAGCAGATCGCCTTGGAGTCCCGCACACGGACCCTGAATCCGAAATGGTATGAGGGCATGCTGCGCCACGGATATGAAGGCGTCCGCCAGATCGAAGCCCAAGTGTCCAACACGATGGGGTGGTCGGCGACCACCGGCCAGGTGGACCCCTGGATCTACCAGTCCATCGGCGAGACCTTTGTGCTGGATGACGAACTGCGCGAACGCCTCGCCGCGCTCAATCCAAAAGCCTCAGCAAATCTTGCCAACCGCCTTTTGGAAGCCAGTGACCGAAACTACTGGCAACCCGATGCGGAAACCTTGGCGGCCCTCCAACGCGCCGGGGAAGATCTGGAAGACCGCGTGGAAGGCATCACACATTCAGAAGGAGCCGCCGCATGACAGCGCTCACCCTCGACCGCGCCGGCGCGCGCGGCGGACACCTCGATGGCGAAGGCTCTGTCCAGGTCCAATTCGATGACTCGCTGGAAAACGAGACCGCCAAGGTCTTTGCCATCTATGGCAAGGGCGGCATCGGTAAATCGACGACCTCGTCGAACCTGTCAGTAGCATTTTCGAAGATCGGCAAGCGCGTTCTCCAGATTGGCTGCGATCCCAAGCACGACTCGACTTTCACGCTGACCAAGCGCCTTGCGCCGACAGTGATCGATGTGCTCGAGAGCGTGGATTTCCACTCCGAAGAGCTGCGCCCCGAAGACTTCGTCTTCGAAGGCTATAATGGCGTGATGTGCGTCGAAGCAGGCGGCCCCCCCGCGGGTACGGGCTGCGGCGGCTACGTCGTCGGTCAGACGGTCAAGCTTCTGAAAGAGCACCACCTTCTGGAAGACACGGACGTTGTGATCTTCGATGTACTTGGCGATGTGGTGTGCGGCGGCTTTGCCAGCCCGCTACAGCATGCCGACCGAGGCCTGATCGTCACGGCGAATGATTTCGACTCGATCTTCGCGATGAACCGGATCATCGCGGCCATCAAGGCTAAAGCAAAAAACTATGACGTGCGCCTGGGCGGGGTGATTGCGAACCGCTCCACTAAGACCGACGAGATTGACCGGTTCAATGAAGCCACTGGCATGAAGCGCCTGGCCCACTTCCAGGATCTGGACGTTATCCGCCGCTCGCGCCTGAAGAAGTCCACCCTGTTTGAAATGGAAGGCGGACCGGAACTGGACGCGGTGAAGGCGGAGTACATCAACCTCGCCCAGCAGCTCTGGGATGGTGTCGACGAGCTTGATGCCACGCCGATGAAGGACCGCGAGATTTTCGACTTCCTGGGGTACGAATAGTGGCTAGCACGGCGACATATCTCAAAAAGCGCTCCGAGTTGGAGACCTATTTCGACCGCACGGCGGCTGAAGCCTGGGCCAAGCTCACTTCCGATGCGCCCGTTAGCGGCATCCGCGCGACGGTTCGAGCCGGCCGCGATGCCATGCGCGAGACGCTGCTGTCCTGGTTGCCGGAAGACATGTCAGGCCTGACCCTGCTCGATGCAGGCTGCGGGGCCGGTCAGCTGGCGGTGGAAGTCGCCCGACGCGGCGCCCACGTGATCGCGGTTGATCTTTCCGGCACGCTGGTCGGGTTGGCCCGGGAGCGGGCAGCGGAATTGCCCATGTCCGGCACGATCGAGTTCCATGTCGGTGACGCCTTCGATACAGGCCTTGGTGAGGTCGACCACATCGTCGCCATGGACAGCGTCATCCACTATGGCGCCGAAGATATCGCTGACATTCTCGCTGGCTTCGCGGCCCGCGCCCGGCGTTCCGTGGCCTTCACGTTTGCCCCCCGCACGCCACTGCTCGCGGCCATGCACACGGCCGGAAAACTGTTTCCAAAGTCGGACAGGTCGCCCGCCATCCAGCCGGTCTCGGAAAAAGGTCTACGGCGTCGGATCACGGCCCATCCCGGACTGAAGGGGTGGGCTGCGCCGCGCACACAAACCGTCAAATCAGGCTTCTACTTTTCGCAAGCCATGGAGCTGACCGCGCCATGAGCCAGACGCCGCGCCCCCGCATGTCAGACGCCTGGAAGGGCATGGGCACACGGTTCCTGCCGTTCGCCGATGCCGCCAGCGAGACATTGCCCCTGGGCCGGCTCCTGCGTTTGTCGCTCTTCCAAGTCAGCGTCGGCATGGCGCTGACCCTGCTTACGGGCACGCTCAACCGGGTGATGATTATCGAGCTTGGCGTGCCGACTTGGCTGGTGGCGCTGATGATTTCCCTGCCGCTTGTTTTCGCGCCCCTGCGTGCCCTGATCGGCCACAAATCCGACACCCATCGCAGCCTGCTGGGATGGAGGCGCGGACCTTACATCTGGTTCGGGTCACTCTTCATGTTTGGCGGGCTCGCCATCATGCCGTTCGCCTTGCTCATCTTGTCCGGCGACACCCACGGCCCGGCCTGGATCGGCCAGGCAGCGGCTGCCCTGGCTTTCCTGTCCATGGGTGCCGGATTGCACACGGTCCAGACAGCGGGTCTCGCCTTGGCAACCGATCTTGCCCCCGAAGACACGCGTCCGCGGGTTGTGGCGCTGCTCTATGTGATGCTTCTGGCGGGCATGGGCGTGAGCGCGCTGGTTTTTGGCTGGCTGCTATCAAACTTTTCCCAAATCCAGCTGATCAAGGTGATTCAGGGCGCGGCCGTCGTCGCCATGGCCCTGAACCTGATTGCCCTGTGGAAACAGGAGCCACGCAACCGCATAGCCACTGGGCCCGATGCCGATCGCATTCCGTTCTCACAGGCCTGGGCCAGCCTGATGTCAGACCCATCCACACGCCGCTTGATGTGGGCCATCGGTCTCGGTGCAGCGGGCTTTTCCATGCAGGATGTCTTGCTTGAGCCCTATGGCGGGGAGATCCTCGCCATGAGCGTTTCGGAAACAACACTCCTTACTGCAATCTTTGCTGCGGGAACGCTTGTCGGCTTCGGCCTCGCCGCCCGCTGGCTCGGCCAGGGCTCAAATCCCCACCGCCTTGCCGCCCATGGCACGCTCGTGGGCATTCTTGCGTTTTCCCTCGTTGTATTCGCCGGACCTTTGCAATCGGGCCTCATGTTCCGTGCCGGCGCCTTGCTGATCGGCCTTGGTGGCGGGCTGTTTTCTGTCTGTACGCTGACAGCCGCAATGTCGCTGGCGAAGGGCCGCGACTCCGGCATTGCCCTCGGCACCTGGGGCGCGGTGCAAGCCACCGCCATGGGCAGCGCCCTCTTCCTCGGCGGCGCCATTCGCGACGGCGTGGAACACCTGGCCTCCACCGGCCTGCTCGGCGAAGGCTTCATGCAAGACGCCATTGGCTATTCGGTCGTCTACCACGTCGAGATTTTCCTGCTGTTCACCACGCTGGTGGTGATCGGCCCCCTCGCGCGCCACGCCGGCGCATCCCCAGAAACCGCTCGCAGCAAGGCATTTGGACTGGCCAGCTTCCCAGGCTGACCGGCCCCTAAACAGGAGGTATTCCCATGATTTTCGGCGGCGAATTCGTAGCAGGCATCGACCTTGTCGACGTATGCCTCTGGCTCTTCACCATCTTTTTCCTCGGCCTTGTGGCCTATTTGCAGCGCGAAAGCATGCGAGAGGGTTACCCTGCGGAGCAGGAGAAATCCGGGCGCCCGGGAACGACAACGCCCTTCTTTCCGCCCACGCCCAAGACCTTCAAACAACCCCATGGCCGTGACGATATCGTGATGACTTACGGGCCAACCGATACACGCGAACTGGCGCTGAAGCCCACGGCCAATTTCGTCGGCGCACCATTTGAACCCACGGGCGAGAACCCGTTGCTGGATGGGGTTGGACCGGGCGCCTATGCCATGCGCGAGGACATCGCCGACCTCACCGTCGACGGCACGCCCCGCATCGCCCCCTTCCGCGACAGCCACGGATTTGAAGTGCGCCCTGGCGACACAGACCCGCGCGGCCTTCCCGTGCTTGGGCTGGATGGCGAAGAGGGCGGAAAGGTCGTTGATCTCTGGGTCGACCGTTCCGAAGCCATCATTCGCTACTTCGAAGTTGAAGTGCCCCTGACGGGCGGCACGTCCAAGCGCGTCTTGCTGCCTGTGCCTTTCGCCGTGGTCCATGGCGGGCGCAAACCCCGCGTCACAGTCCACGCCATCAAGGGCGATCAGTTCGCCATGGCCCCAACCACCAAGAACGAATTGAGCGTAACCCGTCTGGAAGAAGACAAGATCACCGGATTTTACGGCGCAGGCACGCTCTACGCTACGAAAGAGCGTCAGGAGCCGCTTCTATGAACCTGTTCCACGACGAAGAAACCGGCCCTCAGGAGCCCGTGCCCGGTCTACCCGAAGCCCTTCCCGAGGGAGAGCGTATCCTTTGGCAAGGCGGCCCTTCGGCCAAGGCGCTGGCGGTGCATGCTTTCCATGTGCGCTTCGTTGCTGGCTACTTCGTCGTGGCCACGGCCTGGCGCCTGGCGGTTATGTCCGGCAACGGAGCTGCAGCGGCTGACATGACGAGCGTAGCAGCAACATCGCTGGCCACCTGCGCGGCGGCTCTCGTAATCCTGTACGCCATTGCGTGGGCCATGGCGCGCGCGGCAATTTTCACGATCACCGACGCCCGCATCGTGATGCGCTACGGCAGTGCGATCCGGAAATATGTGAACCTGCCTTTCTCCAGGATCACGTCAGCCGATGTGCGCAGCTACGGCAAAACGGCCGGCGACATCGCCATCACGGCCAATGGCCCCGGCGCAGTCGGCTACATCCACCTATGGCCATTTGCCCGGCCCCTAAAATTCGCGAAACCCCAACCAACACTAAGGGGTCTTCCGGATGCAGGCGCGCCTGCGGGCGTGTTGAAGTCCGCCATGCAAGCCTTCCTGGAAACGGCAGAAACCGCTGGCGAGGCCGTATTGAAACCCGTCGAGGACCCCACGCGCGAAGCACCGGTCCCGGAACACACGGGCTCTGCGCCCAAGCCGCGCTATGTGCGCATCCCTGCCCAACGCGGCGCAGCCTGAAGGACATACAGCCATGGCAGATCACGCACACACAGGCGAGCACCACGATCACCACGGCAAGATCGTGCCGGAACCGATGCTGTATGCCATGGGCGCCCTTGTTTTCTGCGTGCTGGCCTTCGTGACCTTTGCAAAGGTGACCGGCATTGGCGTGGCGAAGCAAACCGAGTTCACCTCGGCTGAAACCCTGTCCCTGACCTTTGCCGACGAGTCCGACGGCGCCGTTGGCGTCTATGACGCCGAGACCGGGGCGCAGATCCACCTCTATCCCGCAGGAGAAGGCGGCTTCGTTCGCACCGCTATGCGCGCGCTCACCTTTGACCGCGACAAGTACGGCATTGGACAAACCCCACCATTCACACTGACCCGGACCACAGAGGGCATCCTGCTCCTGGAAGACCCCAGCACCGGCCAGCGTGTGGCCCTGGAGGCATTTTCAAAGGGCAGCGCTGCGAATTTTGACCAGTTGTTTGACGCGGGAGACGCCGCATGAGCCAGATCCCTGATCCACACCCGCACCGGTTTGACGTGCCCTGCACGATTACGGTGACCCATACCGATGAGTCCCTGGAAGCCCATGTGGAACTGGCCTCGCACGTGCCCAGCAAGGTTGGCGACAAGATCCTCGTCCATGGCGCCGCTATCGCGGTGCCCTGGGGCGAGACAATCCGCATCGAACGAATGGCGACGATCACCCGCGCTGGTGCCCTGGAACGCGCCTGGGTGCGCTTCCTTTCCATGTTTGAACTCAAAGAACTCTACGAAGTCAGCTTTTCGCCCGGGAGCCTCAAATCATGACTGACATGACCTATGCTGACCTTGTCCCGGATGTGGCACCGCCGCGCGCGGCCAGCCAGTTCGACACAAATGAAGTTGCGCTTGAGAACACCATTCTCAGCCCACGCTTCTACACCACTGACTATGACGAGATGGACAAGATCGATGTCAGCCCCGTGCGTGAGGAATGGGATGCGCTGATCGCAGAAATGGCGGCAGACCCCAACAAGGGCCACTTCAAGCGCGCCGATGAATTTGACGACATTCTCGACACATTGGACCCGGAATTGCGTCTGGAGTTTGTGGACTTCCTCGTCAGTTCCCTGACCGCGGAATTCTCCGGCTGCGTGCTCTACCGGGAAATCGTTCGCCAGACGGAAAATCCCGATGTGAAGCAGCTCTTCAAGCTAATGGCGCGGGACGAAGCGCGCCATGCCGGTTTCATCAACCATGTGCTGAAGGATTTCGGCATTGGCGTCGATCTCGGGTTCCTGACGAAGACGAAAAAATATACATTCTTCAAGCCGAAGTATATTTTCTACAGCGTCTATCTTTCTGAAAAGATTGGCTATTCTCGTTACATCACAATCTTCCGTCACTTGCAGAAGCATCCCGAAAAGCGCTTCCACCCGATCTTCAAATGGTTCGAGGAGTGGTGTAATGACGAGTTCCGCCACGGCGAGGCCTTTGCCCTGCTGATGCGGGCGGACCCGAAGCTGTTGACCGGCGCCAACACGCTGTGGGTGCGGTTCTTCCTGCTGGCAGTCTACGCCACCATGTTCATTCGCGACCACCGTCGCCCCGCCTTCCATGCTGCCCTGGGCGTTGATCCCACCGAGTATGACTATCAGGTGTTCAAGACCTGCAACGAGATCGCCCGCCAGGTCTTCCCGGTGGAACTCGACATCGACAATCCGAAATTCTTCGAAGGCTTGCAGCGACTGCGCAAATGGGCGGACCGGATGGAAGATGCCAAGGCGAAGGGCGGGCTTTTCAGCTGGCCCAAGCGCGCGGCCCTCGGCGCCATGACGGCGGTCAACTTCGCCCGGCTTTATTTCATGAAGCCGAAGACCAACACGCTGCCGGAAACAACCCGGCTGGAACCGGTCTGGTAATGGAGGCACTCGCCCTCCCCATACTCATGGCGGCCCTTGTCTGGTGGGCCAGCACGGGCCTCCTGTTCTGGCGCATGGGCAAGGATCGCGCGACCTATGCCGGAACAGCGATTGGCGCGACACTGGCCATGGGCGCAGGCACGCTCGCCCTGCTGGCCCTGAAAGATGAAACGAGCACTCTGGCCGCCTATGGCGGATTTCTGGCGGGTATCGCGATCTGGGCCTGGCACGAGGCGCTCTTCCTGACGGGATATCTGGCCGGTCCGCGCCGAACGCCCTGTCCCGATGGCCTGTCCACCTGGCGGCGTTTTCTGGCGTCAGCAGAGGTGGTCATTCACCATGAACTGGCGATTGCCGCCCACGCCGTGTTGCTCGTCGCCCTGTCCTGGGGAGCAGCAAACCCGATCGCGGTTTGGACGTTCCTGCTGCTGTGGGGGATGCGCCTGAATGCCAAGTTTGTGGTCTTCCTTGGCGCACCCAACATCTCCGATGAGTTCCTGCCCAGTCACCTGACATACCTGTCGACCTATTTCGGCAAACGCCGTGTGACGGCTTTCTTCCCTGTCTTCATCACGCTTGCCACGGCAGCGGCGACGGCGCTGACGTATAGCTCTCTTCTGCAGCCTGCCGGCAGCGGCCTGGCCACGGGCCTGATGCTGATCGCAGCGCTGGCCTGGTTGGCCGTGCTTGAACACTGGGCCCTGGTCCTGCCAATCCCCGACGGCGCCCTTTGGCGCTGGGCCCAGCCGAAACCCCAATCCGCAAACACATCCGACAACAAGAAAATTGGAGGCCCCCATGGACTATGAGGCGTTTTTCAAATCCGAAATCTCAGCCCTAAAGGATGAGGGAAATTACCGGGTCTTCGCCGACATCGCCCGGCGCCGGGGCCAATTCCCGCTCGCGGACAATCATGGCACGGATGGCCCGGACAAGGTCACCGTCTGGTGCTCGAATGACTATCTTGGCATGGGCCAGAACAAGACGGTTCTGGAAGCGATGCACAAGGCTCTCGACGAGTGCGGGGCAGGCGCGGGCGGCACACGCAATATCTCGGGCACAAACCACTATCATGTTCTGCTCGAAAAAGAGCTTGCGGACCTGCACAACAAGGAGGCCGCGCTGCTGTTCACATCGGGATATGTGTCGAACTGGACCGCGCTGGGCACCCTCGCCGCGCGCCTGCCCGGCTGCGTCGTTGTCTCCGATGAGCTCAACCATGCCTCGATGATCGAGGGCATCCGCCATTCGCGCGCTGCCAAGCGGATCTTCAAACACAACTGCCCCGAGGACCTGGAAGCCAAGCTGAAGGATCTTGATCCGGACGTGCCGAAGCTCGTGGCGTTTGAAAGCGTCTACTCGATGGATGGTGACATCGCACCGATCAAGGAATTCTGCGATGTGGCAGACCAGTATGGCGCCATGACGTATCTCGATGAAGTTCACGCCGTGGGCCTGTACGGACCGCGCGGAGGCGGCATCGCCGAGCGAGAAGGCCTCATGGACCGGCTCACCGTGATCGAAGGGACACTCGGCAAAGCGTTTGGCGTGCTCGGCGGCTACATCGCAGCCAGCGAAGCCCTGTGCGACTTCATTCGCAGCTTCGCCTCTGGCTTCATCTTCACAACCGCCCTGCCCCCGACCGTGGCGGCTGGCGCCCTGGCCAGTATCAAGCACCTGAAAGTCAGTGAGATTGAGCGGATGCAACAGCGCGCCCGGGTGGCCGAAGTGCGCCAAAAGCTCCACGCCATTGGTATTCCGACGCTGGAAAACCCCAGCCATATCGTGCCGGTCATGGTCGGCGACCCGGTGAAGTGCAAGATGATCAGCGACTGGCTGATGAACGAGCACGGTATCTATGTGCAGCCGATCAATTACCCTACCGTGCCAAAGGGCACTGAGCGCCTGCGCATCACGCCGTCGCCGATCCACACGCCCGGCGACATTGACCGGCTGGTGAATGCCCTCAGCGAAATCTGGAGCCAGTGCGCCCTGGCACGTCAGGAAGCGGTCGCTTAAGCGTTTCCGACTTTGGAGGAAACGCGGAGGTGACCAAGGGTCGCCCGGCGCTTGTGCGCGGCCCCCGCGGAGGTGTTGGCGTAACCCAACTGGCGTGAGCGCAAACACACCGCAGATCGATACTACCGAAGGTAAAATCGATCTAGGCGGCGGTCGCGCGGGGATTCATCTGCATGACGCGCAAATTCAGTGCGGCGGCGATGGTGACCCAAATCAAATAAGGCACCTGAAGTAGACTGGCCAGCGGACTAATGGGCCAGAACAGCACGATGGTGGCTGCAATGGACAGCCACAGCGCGCTGACATCGATCAGCGCAAGATCCATCCGCCTGGCGCCAAAGAAGAGGCCTGACCAGGCGAAATTGATCGCAAGGCTGATGACGTAGACGCCGATTGCGAGGCCCATGCCGCCAGTCTGCCAGACCAACGCGCCTGCCACGGCATTGATGATGAATAGGACCGACCAGACCACTGGAAACGCCCAATTGGGCGGCGTCCAACTCGGTTTGGCAAGGGTTTCATACCAGGCACCGGGCTTGAAGAGCGCGCCGGCTGAAGCGGCAGCGAAGTTCAGCGCGAGAAAAGCGCCAAGGACCGTCCAGGACATCGATACTCTCCTGCCAACTCATGTTTGAGATACGCGCGTTGGCGGCATTCGGTTTTAAGGACTACTCACCGGGGCCGTAGATCGCGGTTTCCCTATCACCGTTGGAGTCCAGGCGTCCGCGATACATTCCTGCCGTGTTGAAGGAGAAGGCAACCGCGCCGTCGCCCCCCATGACGATGACCCCGCCATCACCGCCCAGCTCAGCAATTTGATCCAGCGCTGATTTGGAGGCCGTGGGCAAGGACTCGCCGGCCAGTTCAATGCGGCTGCAAATGGTCTTCGCGACACCGACCCGGATGAAATACTCGCCATGCCCCGTGGCAGAGACCGCGCACACGCCGTTCTGGGCATAGGTGGCCGCGCCAATCAACGGGCTGTCGCCGACGCGGCCAGCGGCTTTTGCGGTCATCCCACCTGTAGACGTCGCGGCTGCCAAATTCCCGTCGGCGTCCATCGCGATGGCGCCAACGGTGCCATGGCGGTCCGCATCGGTACGGGCGCGACGCTCCAATACGCGTTGCAAAGCGGCTCGGCGCCGGGCTGTCGTGAAATAGCCATTCTCGACCTGCTCGAGGCCATGGTCACGGGAAAACGCGTCTGCGCCCTCACCGGCAAACATGACATGTTCGGATTGTTCCATCACCGCTCGCGCCAGCTTGATGGGATTTTTCGTGGTGGTCACGCCCGCCACAGCGCCCGCATCGCGCCCGTCACCGACCATGATGGAGGCATCGAGTTCATGCGTCGCGGCCGCGGTCATCACAGCGCCCTTTCCGGCGTTGTAAAGCGGGTCATCTTCCATCAACACCACCGCAGCCTCAACCGCATCGAGGGAAGATCCGCCGGCGGCCAGGATATCCGCGCCCGCCTGCAAAGCGCTGTCCAAGGAGGCGAGATAGGCCGCTTCCTGCTCCGGCGTTAGCCTGTCCCGGGTGATGACGCCAGCACCGCCATGGATCGCGATGGACCATTCGCGCTCGGGCTCATCCCCGAAGTCGAACTCCGTACTGACGGAGACACAAGCTGAAAGCAGCAAACAGGCGCAGCACAGGCCAATGAAGCGGATCATGGACGGTCCTCCGGATCGTTCAGGTCATAGCGGCCAGCATCTGACCCCTTGTTCCGGTTCAACAGAAATACCAGCAGGCCGACAACGCCGCCGACGATCAACAAGAGTACCAGCAACACCAGTATTCCAGCGCCCATCATCATATTGCTGCCCTCCGCTTTGGTTTTGCCGAAGCCTAGACCACGTTAGGCAAGCGTCAAACTGAATTGCGTCGGTGGCGCGACAGACGCTTTGTTTAGAGCGTATCCAGGGCCGTCCGAGCCGCTGTGAGTTTTTCCACGCGCAGTTTGCCTTCGGTGAGGCGTTCGCGGTTTTCCTCGACCACCTCGTCGGGCGCCTTTGCAACAAAGTTCGGATTGGCGAGCTTTTTCTCAAGACCCGTCAATTCCTTGTCGAGCGCCTTGAGCTCCTTGTTGAGCCGCGCCTTGGCCTCGCCTACATCGATAAGGTCCGCAATGCGCAAGGCGACCGACGTTCCCCCGACAACGGTCGTGATAGAGCCGTCTGGCGCTTCATGTTCCGCGCGGGCGGTTTCCAGTCGGGCGCGGGCCATGATGGCTGCGTGGTGGCGGGTCAGCCGGTCGCGGTCTTCCCGGCCTGCATCCACCAGCGTCATGGGCACTTTTGTGCCTGCCCCAACCCCCAAATCGGCGCGGAAGGACCGGATTTCAGAGATCAGTTCGCAGACCCAATCCATCTCCTCGGTCGCCGCTTCATTCGCGAAAGCCTCTGGGAAGTCTGGCCAGCGCTGGAGCATCAAGTGGCCCTCGCGCTTGGGTCCATGCTCGGCAAGCTCACCCCACAGTTCTTCAGTGATGAACGGCATGAAGGGGTGCAGCAGCTTCAGGATCTGGTCCAGCGCCCAGCCCGCGACCCTGCGCGTCTCGGCCTTGGCCTCCTCATTGTCGCCATTCAGTAGCGGCTTGATGAGCTCCAGATACCAGTCGCAATAGGTGTTCCAGACGAATTTATAGGCCGCGCCCGCGGCCTCATCGAAGCGATAGGCCTCCAGCGCCGCGGTCGTCTCGGCAAAGGTTTTTGCCACTTCGCTGACGATCCACTGGTTCACCGGCTCGGTGAGCGCCTGCGGGTCCAGATCACCATCCCAATTGGCGCACTCATTCATCTGGCAGAAGCGGGCGGCATTCCACAGCTTCGTGCCGAAATTCCGATTGCCTTCAACCGCTTGCTTGGAGAGGCGGATGTTGCGGCCCATGCCCGCGAGGCGAGACATGGTGAAGCGCAACGCGTCGGCGCCGTATTCATCGATAAGCTCCAGCGGGTCCATGGCATTGCCCTTGGACTTGCTCATCTTCTGGCCCTTTTCATCCAGCACAAGGGCATGGATGTAGACATCCTTGAACGGGATCTGGCCGGTGAAATGGAGCCCCATCATCATCATCCGTGCGACCCAAAAGAAGATGATATCAAAGGCGGTCACCAGCACCGCGCCGGGATAGAAGGTGTCGAGTTCCGGCGTTTTGTCAGGCCAGCCGAGCGTGGAGAACGGCCAGAGCGCAGAGGAGAACCAGGTGTCGAGGACGTCGGGGTCTTGCCTTAAGCTGACACTCCACTTTCCCGGTATCATTCGCGAATGGGCAGCCTGTACCTTGCTATCATCGGCCAGAAAGTCGATTCTGTATTCAGGCCCATAATAGGCGGCGGCGAGTTTTTCGACCTCTTCTTGCGTTTCAGCGACGAAAAATCTTGTCGGTTCGGCGAGATTTAGGTGGCCGTCATCATCGAGGTTCGGCCCATACCAAGCCGGGATGCGGTGCCCCCACCATAACTGCCGGGAGATGCACCAGGGCTCGATATTGTCGAGCCAGTTGAAATAGGTCTTTGACCAGTTTTCCGGCACGAAATCTGTGCGCCCATCGGCCACCGCCGCGCGCGCTTCTTTCGACAGCTCCTCGGCATTCACAAACCACTGGTCCGTCAGCATCGGCTCGATCACGACGCCTGAGCGGTCGCCAAAAGGCTGCATGATTTTCTTCTTCTCAATGCGAGGGATGGCCTCGCCGGACTCTTCGTCAGTGTCCGTCACCATCAGGCCGAGTGCGATGATATCGGCCACAATCGCCTCGCGCGCCTCAAACCGATCCATGCCGACATATTTTTCCGGCACCGAGCCATCAATATCAGTCATCGCGCCGCGCTCATCGAGCAAACGCAGCATCGGCAAATCATGGCGTTTGGCGACCAAATTGTCGTTGAAATCATGGGCACCGGTGATCTTCACCGCGCCAGAGCCGAACTCGGGGTCGGGATACTCATCGGCAATGATCGGGATCAGCCGGTCCGCCAGCGGCAGGCGCACCATCTTGCCGACAATCGGCGCATACCGCTCATCATCCGGGTGCACCGCCACCGCGCCATCGCCCAGCATGGTTTCAGGCCTCGTCGTGGCGATGGAAATCCAGTCGCGGGTTTCCTCAAGTGTGACGTTTCCGTCCGCGTCTTTCTCGACATAGGTGTAGGTCTCACCACCTTCGAGCGGGTATTTGAAGTGCCACATATGGCCGTCGACTTCGCGGTTTTCCACTTCGAGATCGGAAATCGCGGTCTGGAAATGCGGGTCCCAGTTCACCAGCCGCTTGTCGCGGTAGATGAGGCGCTCATTGTAGAGCTGGACGAACACCTTGCGCACCGCCGCGCTAAGCCCCTCATCCATCGTAAAGCGCTCACGCGACCAGTCGGCAGACACGCCCAGACGCTTGTCCTGATTGACGATCTGGCCGCCGGATTCTTCTTTCCATTGCCAGACGCGTTTGGCGAACTCTTCGCGGCCTAGGCTCGCGCGGCTTTCATTGCCGCCATCTTCGGCGAGCTTACGCTCGACCACCATCTGCGTGGCGATTCCCGCATGGTCCGTGCCAGGCTGCCAGAGCACATTCTTGCCACGCATCCGCTCAAACCGGATCAGCACATCCTGCAAGGTGTGGTTCAAGGCATGGCCCATATGCAAAACGCCGGTCACATTCGGCGGCGGAATAACGATGCAATAGGGCTCTGCGGCCGTGTCCATGGAGGGCTTGAAACAGCCATCCTCTTCCCAGCGTTTGTATAATCGGGGCTCAGCGGCGGCGGGGTCGAAACGAGAATCCAGCATGGCGCGGGTCTAAGCAGAAAAAAGAAAAGCGCGCTACAGGCTGTAGCGCGCCTTCCGGGTGTTTTGTGTTGAAGGCTTAGCGCGCCAGGCGTGAGATGCGCTGAACTTCAAGTTCGACCTTGTCTTCAACGATGTCAGGGAGGTTGGCGTCGAGCCATTCCTTGATCATCGGTTTCACAAGCTCGCGCACCATGCCCTCCAGCGTGTTCTCGCTGCCCATATCCATCTTGGCAACGAGCTTGGCGAGGGCGCCAGCAGCGGCGGTTTCGGTGGCTTCTTCGGTCAGGGCTTGCATGGGAGGCTCCGCAGGGGCTTCTGGTGAAGTGTGTTGGGTCACGGCAGGGGTCGGCGCCGCGTCAGTTTCAAATTCAGGCTCGTCGGCAGCGGCAAAGGCTTCTTCTTCGACCGTCTCTTCCGGCATCATGAAGCTGTCGAAATCATCCTCGACCAATTCGGTCGGCTCATCATCGAACCCGTCAAGATCGTCATAATCGCCGCCTTCGGCTTCCGCGACTTGAGAAGCGTCATCCTCGATCACGCTGTCATCGACGGTATCGGCGGAAACAGCTTCCTCTTCGAGATCGGAGAGATCGAATTCTTCGAAGATATCGTCGGTCTCATCGCGGGTTTCGCTCGCCAGGGCGTCGAGGCTCAGGCCTTCATCGTCGGACGTGTCTTCGCCCGTGGTAATCTCTTCCGGGCGTAGTTCGTTCGCCGCAGCCTCAGAGCCGCGCGAATCGTCGTCTTCGGAGATGATTTTGCGGATCGATGCGAGGATTTCCTCCATCGATGGCTCTTTGTGCGCCTCTTCGGCCATGAAAGCCCCCGTCCGGTTGGCTGGAATGGTTAACGTCCCTCAGATGGCTAAGCTGAGTGGGTTAACAACACCTTCACGGGCATTGACTTTTGTTCAGCTCATCGCCGGCCAGGTCAACGAAGTCCTAAGGCTGCACAATCGGCGCGGGCAGAATGCGATCGCGGCGAAGCTCACCGACGGCCTGGAGCACCTGATACGCTGCAAGTTGGGCGTCGCGCTCGGCCTGAACCAGGGTGAGGCGCGCATTCAGCAGGTCCTGCTCGCTGTCGAGCACGTCCAGCGTTGTGCGCGTGCCCACGGACAGCTCTCGCTTTGCACCATCGAAAGCGATCTGCGCTGCCTCAATCTGGCGCTCTGAAGCCTCGATCGAACGCTGGGCAGCGATGTAGCCAAACCAAGACGTGGCGAGCGCGGCGCGCAGGTCCCGCTCCGCTGCCTGCACCTGAAGGCGAGCCTGTTCCCGCCGCAGCTTTGCCGAACGCACACGGCTGTTCACGACACCGCCCTGGAAAAGCGGAATGGTGCCGCGCGCAAAAGCGCTGACGCTCGAGTCGTAGAGATCGTCCTCGAAGTCCTGCTGGCCGCCGGCTGTGCCGACAATCTCCAGCTGCGGACGCCCCGCGGCGGCCTGAATGCCCACAGCCTCTTCGGCAGCGCGAACATCTTCGCGCAGGGCCGCCAATTGCGGGTTGGTTTCCAGAAGCGTTGCGAGGGCGATGTCGAAATCAGCCGGCAGAACCGGTTCGGGCGGCAGCGGTCCAAGGTCTCCGGGCGCGACGCCCGTGACGGCTTCAAAGTCTGCCTCAAATCCTTCGAGCTGGGCTTCAGCCGACGCGAGCCCTGCGCGGGCACCGGCAAGGCGAGCTTCGGCGAGCGCCACGTCAGTCCGCGTGATGAACCCCACGCGAAACCGCGCCTGGGCCGCTTCGACCTGCTCTTCCAGAAGGCGAACATTGTTCTCGCGAATATCGACCGTTGCTCGCCCGGCGCGCACATTCAGAAAGGCGGAGATTGCCTGCAGATAAATTGACTGGCGCTGGAAATCGAGACGTGCATCGGCTGCATCAATGCCGGCCTCCGCGGCACGCACGCCCGCTGCGATCCGTCCGCCCGTGTAAATTGGCAGGGACGCTTCCAGTTGCGCGGTGCCAAGCGTGCGATTGCCGACCTGCTGGGTGAACAGTCTGTTCGTGTCGGTTGTTTCATAGCCGGCAGACGCCGAAAGGGTCACGTTCACGCGGCCCTGCGCGCGGGCTTCTTCCAATGCCTCTCGCGCGATCCGGGCGTCCGTCTCCGTTACGTCCAGTGCCGGATTGCCCAGTTCGGCAAGCGCAAGCGTCTCATCCAGGGACTGTCCCAATGCCGCGCCCGGAACGAGCATAAGCCCCATGACTGCGGTGATCAGAGCTCTCGAATTCGCCATGGAATATCCCTTCATCGCCTAGCACCCCGTTCCACAAGGCGCCGTTTACAGCCCTAGAGGAAAAAAGTGAACAGTGTTCACCCCTCCACAATGGGGCGAAAACCTCTCATGTCGAGAAGCGCCTGCAATCGGCGGGCCGCTGCGTCGTCTAAAAGGTGAAGACCTTCGGCTGTCGAAACGCGGCAAGCTCAGGCGGCGTGGCATCGAACACATCGCGGTGGGAAACTGTGTCGCCCGCCCGACTGTAAATTCGCGCCCGGCCAAGGGCATCATCCAGCTTCACGACGGCACCAAGACGACCGCCATCTGCGAGTTGAGCTGTCAGGGCGTCGGGGACGTGTTCGACCATTCCATTGATCAGGATGACATCAAATGGGCCCTCGTCGGGAAGGCCTTCGGTCAGGGGCGCCTCAATGGCAGCGACCTGATCATAGCCCTGCGCCACCATCCGGTCGGTGAGCCGTTCGACGGCATCACCGGAGTCTTCCACCGCCAGTACCGTTTCGGTCAATTCGGCAAGCAAAGCGCTGGAATAGCCAGCGCCTGCGCCTATCACCATCGAAATGTCGCTCGGCTTTGGGGCGAGTGCCTTGACCATTTTGCCGAGATCGCGCGGAAGCCACATGGCGCGGCCATCTCCAACCGGTATTTCAAGCTCGGAATAGGCAATCGACTGCTTCGAGCTCATGAGGAAAGACTCGCGCGGCACCATCATGAACGCGCGCACAATATCGGGATCAGTCACATCATTTGGACGGATCTGGGAATCCACCATGATTTTGCGAGAATTTTCAAAGTTCATTGACTTAACTCAGTTGCAAACTTCCACATTTCGGACCCGATCCGGTCCGCCATCTGCACGCGGTATACGTTGTTGCTCCCAACGGCAATTCGTACCATTCGAAGAGGCTGGCGCCGGCGAGCTACCCGTCCCACCTGCAGCAGCCATGGCAACCGTTCCGAGGGCGACATAGGCGGCAGGGTTGTTACCAATAGCCCGGCACGTCCCACGGAAGTCATGGTACTCAACACAGTTCACGCTGCCTTGGTCGAAAACCACCTTGATCCAGCCACGAGAATAGTTGTTGTAGACATACTCACCGTAAACGACCGCACGGCTGGTTGCAGGATCAGCCTCGAGAATTTCAACGTTCGAAACGCTTCCAAAATTGTACCGATTGAACAGCCAGGACCTTGAGTCGATTGCAATGACTTGGTCCAATTTCTCCGCCAACTCATCCATCGATACGCTCGGCGCGGGTGAAGGCGATTTGGGCGGTGTGATCGCTGGCGCGGCTTCAAACTCGGCCGCTGGAATGTTCGACACAATTGCTGGCGGTGGCGCTGCAGTCGCCCTAGCCTGTCGTTCTTGGGCCTCAGCATACGCAGCCTCGGACTCTCTGACATCCGCTGCGACGCTTGGCCCGTATGCCTCTTCGGCAGCGCTAGCCCAGTCACAGCTGCTAAAATCGTAGGTCTCCGCCTGGATCGCCTCCAGTTCGCCTTTAGTGAGGTAGTAAAACGTTCCATCCCCCACTGGCATGGGAAGCGTGCGGTCTGCTGAGGGCGCGCTTGGAAAACCACAAGCCGATGCCATCATCCGAGTTGCACTCGGGTCAGCTTGAGCTGTCGTTGCACCCAAAGCAGCGGCAAGCATCAAGGCCAATCGAAAACGTTTCATATTTGTCCCTCTCACGCAAACTGGTGAACCACTCGCACATGATCATTTTCGCGCCCGCCGCGCAACGGCCGCCAACAAGGGCATGCCGAAAGTCAGATTGGCCCAGATCCCGGTCGACCCCCACCGTGAACGGCAGGCGAGCGAGATGCCATCAACAGTTGAGGACGTACGGTGATCAACAAGCCTGCTTGACTTGCGCTTTGCGCTCTACCACTTTCCGGCGCCTCAGGCTGGGAAGAAGGTGACCTCCATGAAAGTTGTCGTTGTTGAGTCCCCGGCCAAAGCCAAGACAATCAACAAGTATCTCGGCAAGGACTTCAAGGTGTTGGCCTCTTACGGTCACATCCGCGACCTGCCTTCCAAGGATGGTTCTGTTGATCCCGACAATGACTTCGAGATGGTTTGGCAGGCCGACGCGAAGTCCAATGCGCGCATCCGGGAAATCGCCGACGCCGTGAAGGGCTCTGAGAAACTGATCCTCGCTACCGACCCAGATCGCGAAGGCGAAGCGATCAGTTGGCATCTTCTCGAAGTGCTCAAGAAGCGCCGCGTCCTGAAGGATGTCGATGTCGAGCGGGTTGTGTTTAATGCGATCACGAAATCCGCCGTCACAAGCGCGATGCAGGAGCCCCGAGAAGTCGACAGCGAATTGGTTGATGCGTATCTGGCGCGCCGCGCACTGGACTATCTTGTCGGCTTCAATCTCTCTCCGGTTCTGTGGCGGAAGCTGCCGGGTGCGCGATCAGCGGGCCGAGTGCAATCGGTAGCCCTGCGCCTGATCTGTCAGCGAGAGCTGGAGATTGAGACCTTCGTGCCCCAGGAGTACTGGCAGGTGGCGGCTAAACTGCGCGCGCCCGATGGGACCGACTTTGAAGCCCGCTTGCACAGCCTCGATGGCAAGACCCTCAAGAAATTCGACTTGCCTAATGAAGCCGCGGCGACAGCAGCGCTTGAGGCGGTGAAGGTCGGCGGGTACACGGTCGACAGCGTTGAAGCCAAGCCGGTCAAACGCAATCCCCCACCGCCCTTTATCACGTCAACGCTGCAGCAAGACGCTTCACGACGGCTGGGCTTCGGCGCCAAGCGCACGATGCAGGCGGCCCAGAAACTCTACGAGGCCGGGCGCATCACCTATATGCGGACAGATGGTGTGAACATGGCCGAAGAGGCCTATTCCGCCGCTCGGAGCCAGATTGAGACCGCCTATGGCGCCCGCTACCTGCCCGAAAAGCCGCGCCGCTATAGCTCCAAACAGAAAAACGCCCAGGAAGCCCACGAGGCCATCCGGCCGACAGATTTCTCGATCACGCCGGATGACTTCAAGTCCACCGACCAGGACCAATGGAAGCTTTATGCCCTGATCTGGCGCCGGGCCACGGCCAGCCAGATGCAGCCGGCGGAGTTTGAGCGCACCACGATCGACATGTCCTCCAGCGACAAGCGGGCGGGCTTGCGCGCTTCGGGTCAGGTGCTTGTATTTGATGGGTTTATCCGGCTCTACACAGAGGGCCGCGATGAGCCCTCCGACGATGACGACGACAAGCGCCTGCCAAAGATGACGGAAGGCGACCATGCCGACCTGCTTGACGCCAGTTCCAGCCAGCACTTCACGGAGCCTCCGCCGCGCTTCACGGAAGCAAGCCTGGTCAAACGCCTCGAAGAGTTGGGAATTGGGCGGCCATCCACCTATGCCTCCATCATCACCACGCTTCAGGACCGCGACTATGTCCGCATCGACCAGAAGCGATTTTTCCCCGAAGACAAAGGCCGCCTGGTTACGGCCTTTCTGGAAAACTTCTTCCAGCGCTACGTGGAATACGACTTCACCGCTGCGCTTGAAGAAAAGCTCGATATCATTTCCGATGGCAAGCTGGACTGGAAGGTTTTCCTGACCGAGTTCTGGAAACAGTTCGAAGCCGCCATTGGCGAGACAAAGGACTTGCGCGTCACCCATGTTCTCGATGCGTTGAACGAAGCGCTGGGCCCCTACGTTTTCCCCGAAAAGGATGCCGACGGGAACGTGAAGGACAATCCACGCCTCTGCCCACTTTGCAATGAAGGCGAATTGAGCCTGAAGCTGGGACGCGGCGGCGCGTTTGTAGGATGCAATCGCTATCCGGAGTGCAAATACACGCGGTCTTTCTCCGTCGATGAAGGCGAGCAGGTCATCAATCCCGACGGAGAGGAGATCGGCCTGGACCCTGACACGGGCAAGATGGTGACGCTGCGGTCAGGTCGGTTTGGCCCCTACGTGCAACTTGGCGAGCCTGAAGAAGGCGAAAAGCCCAAGCGCGCCAGCTTCCCCAAGGGCGAAACGCCGGAAAACGTCACTCTGGAGAAAGCGCTGAAATGGCTGTCGCTGCCGCGCGAAGTGGGCAAGCACCCGGAAGACGGCGAGCCGATCCTCGCCAATATCGGTCGCTATGGGCCATATGTGCAGCATGGCAAAACCTATGCGAACCTGCCCGATGTGGCGGAAGTGTTTGAGGTTGGTCTCAATCGCGCTGTGACTCTGATTGCTGAGAAGCGCGCCAATCCCGGCCGGGGCCGTGGGGCGGCTGCCAAACCGCTGCGCGAGCTTGGCAAACATCCTGCCGATGAAGAGCCGATCAACGTGTTCGAGGGTCGTTACGGCCCATACGTGAAACATGGCAAAACGAACGCCACGATCCCGAAAGAGATCGCGCCCGACGCGATCACGCTGGAACAGGCCGTCGAGTTGATCAACGCCCGCGCTGCGAAGCCTCCGAAAAAGAAGAAAGCCGCTGCGAAAAAGAAACCGGCGGCCAAGAAAAAACCCGCCGCCAAAAAGAAGGACTGACACCCCATGTCCACGCCCGAAGCTCGTCTCGCCGATCTGGGCATCGCCCTTCCAGAGCCCATGGCCGCCGTGGCCAACTATGTGCCTTTCGTGATCTCCGGGAACATGTTGTTCGTCTCTGGCCAAGTGTCGGTGATGGATGGAGCGCTGATGAAAGGCCGACTTGGCGAAGACCTTGAACTCAGCGCAGGCCAGCACGCGGCGCGCGCCTGCGGGATCAACCTGATCGCCCAGTGCAAGGCGGCGGTAGGCGAGCTTTCGAAAATTGAGCGGGTCGTAAAGCTGGGCGGGTTTGTGAATGCCGCGCCGGACTTCGTCGACATTCCGCAGGTTATCAATGGTTGCTCCGACCTGATGGTGGAGGTCTTCGGGGATGCGGGCCGCCATGCCCGCTCTGCGGTTGCCTGCCCTGTCCTGCCACTTGGCGTTGCTGTGGAGGTGGATGGCGTCTTCGAGATCGCCCCGTGATCCTGGGTTGCAACGCCTTCGCCCATAGGGGGCTTTGGTCGCCTGACGGGCCGCCGGAAAACTCAATCGCTGCGTTCAGGGCGGCGGCAGACGCGGGCGTGGGGATCGAACTCGACGTTCAACTTTCCTCTGACAATGTCCCGGTCGTGTTCCACGATCCCATGCTCGAGCGCATGACCGATGGTGCGGGGGCAGTCTGGCACCAGAGCGCAGACGCGTTGGCCGCTTTTGCTCTGGCTGGCACAGATGAAACAATTCCGAGCCTCACAAACGTGCTGAAGTCTTTGCCTTCGGACACCCCCGTCCTCATCGAGTTGAAAGCGAGCCCGGGCGACCCTGCCGCCTATATTCGCGCGCTCGAAATGGCTGTCTTCGGCACGCCCGCCCGGGTCGCAACCATGTCCTTCGTCAAACCGCTGAACGCGGCCCTCCGGGCTGCCGCCCTGCCCTATCCACGCGGCGTACTGTTTCCGCCGACGGCTTTCGACGCTGCTGAAGCCGCCCGCCCCGTTGTCGAGGACGCGTTGGTATACGCCCCAGCCTATCTTGCCCCGCACCACAGCCAGGCAGAAACCGTGCGCAGTGTGGTCGGTCCAGAAACGCCCCTCGCCGCCTGGACTGTTGACACGGAAGCGGCCCTTGCGCCTGCAAAGGCGGCAGGTGCAGCGATCATCTTTGAACATCTGGACCCAGCCCTCGTCACAGCCCCCTAGGCGCCCTACGTAAGGCCCATGGATGACACCACGCTGCGCCTCTCAATCGCCTCTGGCCTCAATGGGATCGACAGCGCGGACTGGGATGCCGTCGCAAACCCGGCGGGTGAGCGGTACGATCCATTCCTCTCCTGGGACTTTCTGGAAGCGCTTGAATCCAGCGGCGCCGTAAGTCCTCATGAGGGCTGGACCCCCATGCACCTGACGGCTCACCATCCCGATGGCCGTTTGCGTGCCGCCATGCCGCTCTACGCCAAGACCCATTCCTATGGCGAATTCGTCTTTGACCATAGTTGGGCCGATGCCTATGAGCGGGCTGGCGGGCGCTACTATCCCAAATTGCTGGCGGCTGTGCCCTTCACCCCGGTGAGTGGACGCCGCCGTCTTGTCCCCCCGGGCCCCGATCAGGTCATGCTGCAACGCGCACTCGTTGCGGGCGCCACGCAGATCGCCGAGCAGAATGATTTCTCATCCCTGCACATCAACTTCCTGACCGAGGCCGAAAGCGAAGACCTTACAGGCCTCGGCCTGATGGCGCGCACCGACCAGCAATTCCACTTCATCAATGAAGGCTACGCCGATTTCGACGCCTTCCTCGCCGCGCTGTCCTCGTCCAAGCGGAAAAACCTGCGCAAGGAGCGGGCAAAGGCTCAAGACGGGCTGGAGATCCGCCACCTGACCGGCGAGGCCATCACGGAGGCGGATTGGGACGCCTTCTATGCCTTCTACATCGACACCGGGAACCGGAAGTGGGGCACGCCCTATCTCAACCGGGAGACCTTCTCCCTGCTCGGCGAGCGCATGGCTGACCAGATCCTGCTTGTCATGGCCTATGAGGACGGCCACCCGATCGCCGGCGCCTTGAACATGATCGGGTCCGACACGCTGTATGGCCGCTATTGGGGTTGCACGGTGCACAAGCCGATGTTGCATTTCGAAGTGTGCTACTATCAAGCCATCGATTTCGCCTTGGCCCGCGGGCTAAAATATGTGGAAGCCGGTGCCCAGGGCGGGCACAAGCTGGCGCGCGGCTACCAGCCCGTCACGACCCGCTCAGCTCACTGGATCGCGCATCCGGGCCTTTCCGCCGCCATCGAAGACTATCTCGAGCGCGAGCGCTCCGCCGTAGCGCGCGAACAGGACTACCTTTCCGAGCGCACCCCGTTTAAGAAGCAGTAGCATAAAGAGAGCGCCCCATGGCCCTGCATGGCACTTATGATCCCGACAACATTTTCGCGAAAATCCTGCGCGGCGAGATGCCTGCCCTGAAGGTGTTTGAGGATGATGTGGCGCTGGCCTTCATGGACATCTTCCCCCAGGCGGCGGGTCATACGCTGGTCATCCCGAAAGACGTCACAGCGCGGAACCTGCTCGAAATGCCGACCGATAAGCTCGGACCCTACATGGCGCGGGTACAGACCGTGGCGAAGGCGGTCGAGGCAGGGCTGAAGCCAGACGGGATAATCGTGACCCAGTTCAACGGCGCGCCGGCGGGCCAGACCGTTTATCATCTCCACTTCCACATCATCCCGCGCGGCGAGGGCACTGTCCTCGCTCCCCATGCCAGCGGTGGCCCACGCCCCGCTGAGGAACTGGAGCCGGTTGCGGAAATGATCAGGGCCGCTTTTTAGAGCATCTCCCGGGCGAGACGCTTGACCTCGTTAGCGTTGAGCGAGCGCAGGGCTTCCGCCAGAACGGCCGCGCGACGCATCATGACAGCATCGAGCGCTGTCTCTCCATCGCTTGCCAACGCGGCCGCTATGGCCATTTCAATGCGGTCGCGGTGGCGCCGTGGATTGTGGGCCGCCAACGCCCTGGCCATTTGCCAGTGCAGCCCCGGATCTTCAGGGACAAGATTGGCTGCAGCTTCATAGTGGGCAAACCCTTCAGCCAGACTCGCATCCATCATGGACGCGCCGAGTCCGCCGCCCCGGCGAACCACCTCCACATGCCAGACCGCAAGGAACCCGTGGGCATACGCGTTGTTGGGATCGTCGACCAGAACAGCTTCGGCGAGATCCCGCGCCTGTTCACCAAGCCCCGTGCGCCAGGCCTGTGTGCGAGACATGCCCCGCGCCTTCAGCGACAGGGCAATTGCCAATTGGAGCCGGCCTTCTACGTGGGCAGGATCACCGGCAAGGGCGGCATTGGCCAGCAGCACAGCCCGCTCCAGAGCCAGTGGGTCAAGCTCGGTATCGCCACATATCAACTCGGCCAGAACCGAGCGCGCCGCCAGCGCAAAGGCATCGGCTTGGCCCGTGGCTTCAGCCAGTCTTGCAGCATCCTGAAAGCGCCCCTGTTCAAACGCGTCGGCAGCCTGGCGTACATGATCGTTCGGCTCGCCATGGGCCAGCGCGGCCAACAATCCAGACGCCGCAAAGGTGAGAACGACTCTTCGCATCTGCGTCAGAATAGCG
>JBCBGZ010000002.1:0-114983 GCA_038526245.1 Pseudomonadota bacterium | reverse complement strand
AAGTGACCCTGCAACTCTACAAGGGCGCCGCCCACCTGGTCGCGCGCACCTCGCCCTATTCGCTCTACTCTGAAGCCCATGTGACGTTTGAAGACGACGCGGGGGCCTATGACCAGAAAGACGCGGAGGGCTTCATCAAGCTGAACGCGCTCCGGCTGCGCCTTCTGGCCGCGCGGGATAAGCGGCTGGGGCGGAATTAGAAAAGGTTGCCTTGGGAAGTTCGGTCGAGTCGGATCATTCCAACAAGTAGCCACTGATCAAAGGAACTGAAGTGTTGGTTTCTTCTGCTGTGCGTACTGAAGGCCAACGCCAGTCCCTTTGAAAAGTACTCCTCGTACTTCTCGGCGATTTTCTTGATGGCTTCCTTTTCACCATAACGTCGGCGGAAGTTAAAGAACGCTGTGCTAGTTTCCCAATCATCACATGTGTGGTGTCTGGTGGATTGGCCAAACTCATTCCAACTAAGTCGGAATTTGAATGGGCATGGCGAAAAAGGTCTTACAGGCTCAGAAAAGAAGGTTCCCTGTTGTGCCAACCTTCTGTGTTCTTCAGTTTCCTTTTTCAGAAGATCATCTGATTTCTGGAATGCGCGGATATTGATCCGCTCGGGACGGATCAACGCCAAGGATTCCTTGCGCTGGGAAGCGTCAAATAGACTTGGGCGAATCAACTCGTTTAAGATGTTGGTTCTTTCTTCGGGACCAACCTTGTTCTTTATCTCAATAGATTCCGGAATGACTTTTTGGCTTTCAGATCTTGGATCATCCTTGGGCGCAACATATTCGTAATCGATCCACTGCCATCGACTAAACTTCTGACTGTCTTGAAGCAGTCGGTAGGGGACTGGATATTGTCGACGCCACTTCAGGTCGCGGCCGACGCCAGCACAACACACAGTCTCAAAATAGTTGCTGGACCTATGCGGCAGCGCTTTGACGACTATGAAGCATCCGTCTGGCTGACTCTTTAGAAGGCTCAATGACCTGAACTCCTAAGTGGCGCGCTCTAACACCTAAAGTTGTTTCTAGCTCATCTGCTACAATTTTACGATGACACAGTTCGTGATCGCGCTCGTAGCAAAGCAGACAAACGGATTGAGTTTCAGCAATTGTCGCGATTTCTGCGATAGCCGCCATTGCGGCAGCAGATTGCATTACTTCATGGTAGATAATTCTGAAACGATCATAGTCTCCAGAGCGGGCAGCTAGTCTGCCCTCTTTCGGGTCACCCAAACTCCGAAAATGAACGTATCCGATGCCTGATTCTGCAAGTCTGTTTGACAATGCTGTTTTTGAGAAACCTCTACGCCTAGATTGAGCTCGCTCTCGAATATCGACCAAAACCTGAATGTTGTTGGCGAGTAAGGTTCCTACAAAATCGTCCAGCTGAACTTTTTCGTACCCAATCGTGGAAAGCATGTGTCCGCTCCGCATCTATGCTTCTTAAGAACGAATCATGCACCGGTTAATAACCTTCCCCAAGAGACTCAAGTTACGCGCAATCCAGCAAGTAGTGCGGGTTGAGCGCTGCGATACCCGCCGTCTGGATCATCATTCGGGCGGCGCTGGCGGGTCGAGACCCGCCCTACGCCCCAACCTCCGTCATCCTTCGACTTGAGCGCAGGACCCATCTCTGGACGCGGCGGCCTTGCGCAGGTCTCTGAGACCGTGTGGTCGGTGCACGTGAGCGCGTCCACGGTGTTCCGAGTTGGATCCTGCGCTCAAGTCGAAGGATGACGGGGTGTTCGACAGGTTCGTGAAATGCCGGTCCAGCACTCGCTATCGACGCCGCCCCAGAACCATCCTAACCACATCCCATGATCCGCCAAAACCTCATCGCGCTGCAGGACAAGCCGGACGAGGCCGCGCTCAAGGCCGCGTTCAGATCCTTCCGCCTGTTCCATGAGGCCACCACCGGGCTCTACTACCTGATGCCGTTTGACGGGCCGGACCCGAAACGGCCGGAGTTCGGCGGCTATTACCATCAATTCTTCCCCGGCAATAAGCGCGTCGATCTTTCGGCCTTCGACGCTTTCGTCTCCGCCGGCGTCGCGGCAGACCAGTTCGAGAAATACCAGGCCGACCGGGGCGTGGTGCGCCAGGCAATCCTGCTCAGCAAGACCCTCAATACCCGGGTGCTCTGCGCCTATGGGGATGATGAGGACACCGACATCGCCGCCGTGGGCAAGGATGGCACGCTCGAGTATCTCCGCTTCAAGGCCTTGCCGGTAATCACCTCCGCCGACACGCTGGAGAACCGCCAGCGCCTGTCCGAGGCCCATGCGGCTGGCACCCAGGACATCACGATCAGTGGCCTCGCGAATGACCCGGAGCCCACCCAGACCGAAACGTTTATGGCAGGCACCTACACACCCGGCGCCGGATACGCCCTGGAGCGCTATGGCCAAACTCTCTCCGGCATGGTGGATGCCGATACCGCCATCACCCTCGTTCTGGAGGAAATGCCCAGCGGCACGCACATAAACCTATTGTTCCGCAACGCTGAGCTTGCCTTCCAGCACGCGTTTGGGCGCCCGGCGCCGAACCTCTTTGATTTCGGATTGCCCATTCCAGCGGGGAAAGCCTTGAGGGAGACCGCAGATGGCCGCGGTGTCTCAACCGACGAACTTATCAAAAGCCATGGCGAATTCACGCTGCTCTACAGCGCCGGTCGTCCCACGCCGCCCATTCTGGAGAAGGCGGGCAAGGCGCTGAAGATGGGGGTCGTCATTCTGCTAATGCCCATCATCATGATTTACATGGCCATCTATGAGCGGGTGGAGCGGCGCAAGAGGCGTTCGTAGTTGGCGGGGATAACCCGTCCCTTATCCGCCCCACTTGCGGCCTCGCATATACTCCCGGTCATGGAAGCCCTGCGCGACCCCTTTTCCCGGGTTCATCCCGTCTTCTGGCCCGTCCTGTGGCTGAGCCTGCGTGCGTTCGTGCGCTGGACGGGCCGTATGATTGAGGAGGGCCACGCCTATGCCGGGCTGCGCATCGAACTGACCTGGTATGGCTGGATCCATGTCGAAGCGATTGATCTCACCGAAGTGGGCGCGGACTTCCGCCGCCATATGATGGGCGCGGCGCAGGATGACGGGTGGAGCGTGCTCGCCGATGCGGCAGGGCGGGTGGAAGAGATCCTGAAGGTCGGGTGCTTGGAGGGCGCAGTCCGATATGCACCTTCAGTGTCTGTTGAAAGGGCAGATGGTGCATATCGCTTTGCTCCATGCACCCTACAGCTCACTCCCGAAGACGGAACCGGCCCGCCCCTTGGCCCGGCCCCTCTCCCATGCGTTGGGGGAGGGGCGGTCCAGCCATTTCCAGTCGCCCCCAATCCCCGCCCCGCGCGGGCGCGGGTGCTGGCTGGGGCTTACGCGCTAGTGGTTTGCGTTCATGCGACGCGGCAGGCCGTTCACCAGGTCCGTGGTCACTTCGTAGACCGTTGAGCGCAAACGCGGGCTGTACCCCGCCGGATGCACCGCGCCCTGAACCTGAAATCCCTTTTGAGCCCAGTACGATTGAATGCGTTCGAGGATTTCCTGGGCCTGCGTCTGTGTCTGTTCTTTTTGCATCATCAACTCCTGTTTGATGAAGCTGATACAGGAGTCTAGCTGAACGCCGGTGGAACGGAGTTTTAGCCGATTCTTAATCTTGCATGTTGGGCGGGTCATGGCCGCTGCCACGGGTCTTTACGCTTATGCGGCCCCGAAAAACCTTGAACGGACTCAACGCGGTCCAGCGAATCCCACAAGTGAGTCGGCACTCAACTGCGTAAACCGACTCCCCTTGGCGCACGAGAATCGGAATCCTTACGCACAGGCCGGGGGGTACGGAGGTGCCCCATGGCCCATATTGAACTGGAGACCCCCCACGCCGTGATTGTCACGACAGACGGGGACCTGTTTACCCACAAGATCGTCATCAAGGCGACCGGCGAAACGGCCAAAGCCGTCAGCCTGCAAAACGCCAAGGATGTGCTGATCAGCCTGCTCGAGAAAAAGCTCGACCGCGTCATGCACGCCGCCGCGCCGGACGCCGCTCGCAGGCTGCACTAGGACCCAATCACATCGCAGCCGGCCCTGCGCCTTTCCGCTGGCGGGCCGCTGCGGGGCGCGCTAAACGGCAGGCATGGACATGCTCGACCGTCTCTCCTCCGGCTGGAAAGCCTGGCTCATCCTGCTGGTGATCACCATGGGCGCCGCTGCGCCGGGCGTCTTCTACATCCCCGCCCTGGACCGGGATGAGAGTCGCTTCGCCCAGGCCTCCAAGCAGATGCTGGAGACCGGCGATTATATCCGCATCCGCTACCAGGAGGAGCTCCGCAACAAAAAGCCCGCCGGGATCCACTGGCTGCAGGCCGCGTCCACCGCCGCATTTTCCGATGCTGAAGCGAAAGAGATCTGGAGCTACCGGGTGCCCAGCTGGATCGGCGCCGGACTGGCCACGCTAGCCTGTTTCTGGGCGGGAATGGCGCTCGTGGGGCGGCGCGCGGCCTTCGTCGGCGCAGCGCTCTTTGGCTCCACCGTATTGCTCACCAGTGAGGCCCATATTTCGAAGACTGACGGCGTATTGGTCTTCTTCACCACGCTGGGGCTCGGCGCCCTTGCACGCATCTATATGCGCCATGATCCACTCGCCGATCTGGGCCAGCGCGCCAACGCGATAGCCGCGCCCAGCGCCCGGCCCATGGCGCTCCTGTTCTGGCTTGCCATGGGGCTCGGCTTCCTCATCAAGGGGCCGGTATCGATCATGGTCGCCGGCTTTGCCGCTGCGGGTGTCTGGGCCTGGGACAAGGCAGGGCAGAACCAGTTTGGCCAGTGGTGGCGTCCGCTCGCCTGGTGGCCCGGCCCGCTTCTGTTCTTTGCGCTGTGGATACCCTGGTTCATCTGGATTCAGCTCGCCACCGATGGCCAGTTCGTCGAAGGCGCCGTGGGCAAGGACCTGGCCGACAAGTTCACTGGCGCAAGTGAAGGCCATGCGGGCTGGCCGTTTTACCAACTCTCGCACATTCCGGTCTGGTTTTTCCCGGCCACGCTCGCCCTTATTCCCGGCGCTGTTTTCGCGTGGAAAACCCTGCGCGGGGAGAGCGATGCGGGGCGCCAGAAGGGCATCGCGGCATTACTGATCGCGGCAGTCCTTGCAGTGATCTGGACAGGGATCGCCGTGGCTTCAGATGCGCTGATCGGCACGAAGGTGCTGGTTGGTTATCCATTCGCGCTGGTGGTGGTGCTAGGCCTTCTGGGCTTTGGCAAGGCCTGGCAAGGGCGCTGGCCCGGCGTGTCGTCTCCGCCAAATCAGACGACCCGCGCCCTGCGTTTCCTCGTAGCCTGGTTTGGGCTGACATGGATCTTCTTCGAACTAATGCCCACGCGCCTCAGCCACTATGTGCTCCCGGCCTATCCGGCGCTGGGGCTCATCTGCGGACTGGCGATCACCCGTCTGATGGAAGGGCTGCGGATGCCTGTTTCGCGCTGGGCATCGCTGGGTCTGTTTGCCGTGGGCGGGGCGCTGTTCGCCGCCATCAGCTATCCCGGTGTGGACGAATTGGTCATGGCGGAATCTGCGGCCGACTTCCGCTCGATAGACTTCAAGACCGTGATGGACCAGTGGCGGCCCATGCTGAACTATCCGCTGCATCTTTGGTGGGCGGGCGTTGCCGTTTTGGTGGCGGCACTCGCCCTTGCTGTACTCCGCCGACAAGGCGCTGCACTGACGACTGGAATTGTCGCCGCAACATTGCTGGGCTGGCATGCGCGCGCGGTCTTCCTGCCCAGCCAGACCTGGGTACAGCCCACGATCGTGGCGCAAAACGCGCTGGCAGACGTATGTGGCCTGCCGGGTCAAGGCGAGGGCTGCGAGGCGCCAGAAATGATCCAGGCCGTCGGCTATTCTGAGCCGAGCTATGTGATGACAACGGGCACGCAGAATTTGCATCCACCGGAAACTGTTGTGGCGCTGCCCGCTCGGGACGCGCTGCCGGCGGCCTTCCTCATCAATCTGGAAGACGAGGACGGCGCGCCGGCGCTGGAGTTGCTTCGCGGCAGCGCAGAGCTCCAGAGCCTGTGCGTAACGGAGTCCCGCCACCATTACGGCGTCAACTATTCCAATGGCGACCCGGTCCACTTCGTCGCCCTGCGCCTGTCAGCCCCGCCTTGCGCTGTCGTACAGGCGAGCAGGTAAGCTCACCAGCGGGCCAGTTCATGCACACCTGCGCTCGCGCCAT
Source organism: Pseudomonadota bacterium (assembly GCA_038526245.1). Lineage (GTDB taxonomy): Bacteria > Pseudomonadota > Alphaproteobacteria > Caulobacterales > Hyphomonadaceae > UBA5336. The sequence continues at coordinate 108,758 of JBCBGZ010000002.1, read as the reverse complement.
ACCTGTGCGGCCGGGAGGTCGGCCCAGGTGAAGGAAAAGTCCGATGGGCCGTTTGCGATGAGGTGGTCCAACCGGTCTTTCGCCTCGTCTATGGTCGGGATGTGCCCGATATCGACCCACCACAGGGCCACCGTGGGTTCATCTGGCATTTCAAAGAAGTCATGCTTACGCGCGTAGAAGTTCTGGTGGACAGTCTGGAACACAAACTTCGCCAGCGAAGCATCGTCTTCCCACACCGACATGTTGACGTTCATCGTCGGATCGCCGGGCCAATGGAGCGCCATCGCACCATCGCCGGTCTCATCCTGCAGGCGCCAGACAAATCCGGGCATGCGCTCGGCGAGTTCGTTGATCCGGCGCAGATTGTCGAAGAAGTCCTTCATCCGCCGATCGTCGGGCCCGCCGAGAACGCGGCCAATATTTACCTGGGCCAGATATTTTTTGGATGACATTTTATTTCCCCGCGCGTCTCAGTTGCCCATGACCTTAGGCTCAGGATTCCAGCAGTGCACCCGAAAGTTTCTATCCCGGCAAATGCGCGGCGATCAAATGCGGGCCGCCCGCTGCAAAAGCGGTTGCCAGAGCGGCCTCCAGTTCTTCGCCCGTTCGCGCATCGTGGCCCGTCACGCCCTGGGCGCGGGCGAGGCTTGACCAGTCGATCTCCGGCCCGTCGAGGTTGAGCATCCCGCGCGCGGCAGGGCCCGGATTGCCCGCACCAGTGCGGTGCAGCTCGATCTGCAGGATCCGGTAGGTGTGATTAACGAAGACCACGGTGACGACTGGCAGGTTTTCCCGCGCCATGGTCCACAGCGCCTGGTTTGTATACATGCCCGCTCCATCGCCCGAGAGGCAGAGCGTTGGCGAGCCCTCCAGCGAGGCGCCAATGGCCAGCGGCATGCCCTGGCCAATGGCGCCGCCGGTCAACATCATCCAGCGGTGGGGCCGCGCCGTGGCGGTCGCCACGTAGACAGGCAGTGAGTTCGAGACGCCATCATCGGACACCAGCGCGCCTTCGGGCAGGTGGCGTGCAATCGCTGCGCCGATCTTGGCGGCGTCAAGACCGCCAGTCGGTGCGTCCGGCAGCGCCAGTTCGGCAACCGGCGACGTCTCGCTCGCGCCCAACGCATCGGCCAGAAGGGCCATCGCTGCGCCGCCATCGCCGCGCGCGTCGCACAGGGAGGCGACGTCGCACCCTTCTGGCACAAGAAGGCTCGGCTTGCAGGGGTATGCGAAAAAGGCTGCCGGCGTCTGTGTGCCCGCCAGAACCATGAGGTCTGTGCTGCCCAGGTCTTTCATGGCCATTTCGGCAAAATACTGCATGCGGTCCGGAATGAACCGACCGGCGCCCCGCGCCATGATGGGGTAGAAGGTGTCGGTCATCACGCGGATGCCCGCAGCTTTCAGGCGCGAGGCCGCAGCCAGCCCCGCTTCGGAGAGCGCCGAAGCGCCATTCATCACCAGCACTGGCTTGCTGGCCGCGCGAACTTTCTCGGCGACGGTTGAGACGGTCTCAGCGTCCGGTGCCGGGAGAGGGTGTGCCGAGACGGGCTCAGCCTTCACGCCGCCTGCGAGCCAGGCGCTGTCTGCCGGAAGCACGAGGGAGACTGGGCCGGGCAGAGGCGCATGGGCAGCAGAAAAGGCTTCCATGGCCAGGGCCCCTGCACGGGCGGGCGTATCGATAGATTTGATCCAGACCGAGTTTGGCCCGGCCATGCCGGTAATGTCGCTGGTCAGCGGCGCGTCATAACGGGTGTGGTAGGTCGCGTGGTCGCCGATCACATTGATCATGGGCGTGTGGGCGCGCCGGGCATTATGGATATTCGCGCCAGCGTTCAGGTAACCGGCGCCAAGGTGCAACAGCGTCATGGCGGGCTTGCCAGTCGCTCGGGCATAGCCGTCGGCAGCGCCCGTGGCGACGCCTTCAAATAGGCACAACACGCTGCGGATACGCGGCTCTCGGTCCAGCGCCGTCACCAGGTGCATTTCAGACGTGCCGGGATTGGCGAAACAGGCCGTCACGCCCGCATCGGCCAGTGTGCCGACCAGGGCCTCAGCGCCGGTCATCGTTTCCATTTCGCTCGCCACGGCGCACCTCCCACAGTTATCTCATGATCAGAAGCGCAGGATATCGCTGTCTCCGGCGCTGGCGTAAAGCCGCTCGACTTCGCTCGCCCGAAGGGTCTGCACCTTGGACTGGTTGATATAGCCCTTTTCAGTGATCTCACCGGCCTCAGGCTTGGGCGGTGTCGCCTGCAGCGAGATAGCCGATATGCTGCGCGCTGCGTTTGGATTGGCCTGGTTGTAGGCTTGGATGCCATTGGCGACGGCTTCAACAATCTTGGGGTGGCCGGCCAGTTCCGAGAGTCCGACCGCCTCGCCCGTGCAGCGCTGGCACCAGGCCTCATTCAGGAAGCCGAGCAGGGCGATCTTGTCCTGATTCAGCCCGCAGACCACCACGTCGGACAAGGCACCATCCACAGCCTCGACCACCTTTACGCGCACGGTTCCGGCCGAGACCCAGGTGCCGTTGGCCAGCTTGAATTCTTCCGCCAGGCGACCGTCAAAGGCGAGGCCTTTATTGGGATCTTCCGGGTCTACAAAGCGGACCGCGTCGCCCATTTTGTAGAAGCCTTCTTCGTCAAAGGCCTCGCCGGTTTTTTCACTATTGCGATAATAGCCAGGCGTGATGTGCGGGCCGCGCACGCGGCATTCGAGCTTTTCGCCTACCGGTGCCAGCTTCATCTCACAGCCGGGCAGGGGCAGGCCGATCAGACCCATGGTGTCATTGGGCCAGTGGACGTTGGAGAGGGTCGGCGCGGTTTCCGTCGCGCCATAGCCCGCCGACAGGGAAATGCGTTCGCCCGTTGTGGCAACGGCCACCTTCTGGATGCGCTCATAAATGTCCTGGCCCATGGACGCCCCGCCATAGGCCATGACGAAGAGCCGCTTGAAGAAGGTCTCCGCTAGGGCCGGATCGTTCTCCAACTCTGTGGCGATGGCCGCCCAGGCCGCTGGCACCGTCGTGTGCTGGGTTGGGGAAACCTCGCGCATGTTGCGCATCATCTCGGGCAGTTTTGCCGGCGTCGGTGCGCCCCAATCAATGTAAAGCGTGCCGCCCCAGTCGGTCATGGAATGGAGGATCGCATTGGCGCCATAAGTATGGCTCCAGGGCAGGAAGTTGATCATGACCTGTGGCCCGCCGGACAGCGCTTCAAGCCGGTCCACATCCCAAACCGAGCGGATCATCTTGGCGTTTGCCGCGATCATGCCGTGGGTGTTGATCACCGCCTTGGGTTCGCCGGTGGAGCCCGATGTCATCATGAATTTGGCGACCGTTTGGGGTGTTAACCGGTCATAGGCGAGATCGACGGCTGATGTCGGCGTTGTCTCAAGCAGGGCATGCAACGGCACTGCACCGGGCACGTTTGGAGCATTGCGCGCAAATACAACCGGGCGCCCGGACAGGGACATGCCCTCCAGCCCCCGCTGATAGAGCGCGCCATCATCGACATAGAGGATCCCCGGCTTCACCAGATCATCGATATAGTTCAGCCGGGTGAAGTCCTCCGCCAGGGTCGCATAGGCGGGGGTGACCGGTACGACAGGCGCGCCTGCCCACATGGCTGCATACATCACCAGCGCGTGCTCGATGGTGTTGCGCGAGAGGATCATCACCGGACAGGCGGGCCCGGCTCCCATATCGAGGAACGCCTGCGCCAGGGCTCGGATTTCAGACAGCGCCTCGCCATATGTAATGCTCGTCCAGCCGGGCTGGCCCGGGTCTTCCGCATCGCGCTGGGCCAGCCAGGTGCGCTCCGGCCCGTTGGCAGCCCAGTATACGATGGGCGCGAGCATGTGAGGCGGATGGGGGCGCAAGGGCTGCGCATTGGTCAACAGGATGGAGCCATCGGCTCTGCGGGTCACATCCAGCTTCTGGGGCAGATATGGAATCTCGCGAAAGGGGAGTTGATCAGTATCCATTATCTTGCCTCCACACAGCGCTCTTCCACCCCCGTTTTTCAGGGGCGGCGGCGTTGTTCTCTATAGGGGTAGTACCCTCCGCAGACGCGGAATCAAGCAAGATTGGCTCGCGACTTGCCGGAACATGCTGGACCTCGGGGCCTCAGGCAGGCTTGCAAGCAACATCCATGGCGAACTCTTCGCCTGTCTCACTATGCACTGCCATGCACGTGTCACCGCGCATCATTAGCGTGAACTGGGTCGGCATCGCCACGCTGGCCGTTTCGAGGGCACTCAGGGGCGGTGGTAGTACGCTGACCACTGACGTTGTGGTCAGGTCTCCCGGGCCGAGTTCGACGTTGGCCCGGCCGACAGCTTCGGCCAGGGCAGATTTAAGCGTCGCCATGGTTTCAGCGTCATCATCCGCCAGGACGGCGGGTACGGGCTCGGATGAGAGAAGTTGACACCCCGATGCCATGGTGAAGCTCCCGAAAAGCGCGGCTGCGAGGCGGCCCCTCATTGCTCCCTCTCCCCAGACGGAGGAGTCATGCGCATATCGCGATTGGTCTCCATGATGCTGCGGGCAGGGGGCGAGAGCACCATAGCCGGATCCGGGCGCACTGCGCCAACGGTCACCGACCGCTCGGTCACGCTCGCAAAGGAAGCGGCGGGCGGCGCGGGGCAAGTCCCATCTTCACGGAACTGAAGAGCAGCGGCCAGCAAGGGCTCATTCTCGTCGCCAAGCACGCCGGTCAGGTCGTCAGTGACCTGGCAGCCGGGCAGGGACTCCGCAAACTGGGCCAGAGGGTCCGTTGAATTCGCCGGCAGGAATCCATCGGTATAATCGCCGAAGCCCTGATCGTTCGTTCCCTGGAACTGGATCGTGAAATACGTTTCACCGCAATTGTCGGTCGGGAAGAAGCCGAAGGGCTTGCCGCATGTCGTGTCGCCAACGAGGATCACCTCGATATTGATGCCGCGGAGACCGTTGATCACCGCTTCGCTTGCGCTGCATGTCCCTTCAGTTGAAAGAATGAACACCCGGTCGAGATCAAGCGACGGCAACGGCGTGCCTGCGGTGAGGCTGAAGCCTTGTCCCGTATCGATGAACGGGATCGGCGTGTTGAGATTGTTGAAAATGGGATCGCGGCAATTGGGGTTGTCGCACGTGTTGTAACGCAGTTGTTCAAACACGCGGCCCTGGGTCGCTGTATCTCCAGCGACCATATAGCCGAGCTGCGCGGCGACTGCGAGGAGTCCGCCGCCATTGTAGCGCAGGTCCAAAACGAGATCGCTCACGCCCGATCCCTCAAGGCTCTCGATTGCCTGAGCGATTTGAGCCTCGCTTGAGAACGGGCTGAACGTATTGAACAGAACGTAACCCACATCCCCTGTCGGGGTCGAAATAATACTCGTTCGATTTACGGGCTGTGATGAAAGGTTCTCGGATGTGACCGACACGGACCGGATGCCGGTTCCGTCAGGGTTGCCGAGTTCGAACGTTGTCGTTGTTCCAGCATTGGGCGGCGCCAAGCCTGCATTCAGGCCGTCAACGTCGCTGCCATTGATCAGGTCTATCCCATTGATGGAGAAAATGCGCTGGCCACGTTCGAAGTTCGCGCGACCGTTCACCACTTCTGATGCAGGCGAATTCGGCTCCGTGAACACCACGCGCACATCGCGTGGGGGAGCCGCCTGCAGGAAGGCCAGACGGACACCGAACCCCGACGTGGGCGCTGAGTTGCGCGCTTCCAGGAATTCATCCGTGGGCTGACTGAAGTGGAAGTCGTCTTTTTCTTCGCCCGATGGCGTGGTCGCAAACGTCCTCAGCTGCGCGAAATAGTCCAACCGGTTGTTGAAATCATTAGGATCGCGGTCTGTGACCTCATCCCGGAATAGATAAGTGTCATTGGTCCAAGAGCGCAGCCAGAAAAGCTCTTCCAGCAGACTTCCCGGTTGATCGGGAAACGCATTCCCTTCGATGTCGACGCCAGTTCGGGGCGCTTCACAAAGGTTTTCAAAGGTCTCGAAAGGCTCGAACTGACCTGCAGTGAATGTCGGGCCAGGAGGTGGGGGCGGAGGAGGAGGCGGCGGAGGTGGAGGGGGCGGAGATACGACCTGGCTTCCGCCACCACCGCCGCCTCCGCCGCTGCATCCTGCCAGTGCAAGACCAGCTGCTGCAGCGAGTGCCACCCAGATTTCCGCCCGTTTTTCAGTCATGTCTCGCCTCTTGGAATGCTCACCGTAAGCCATTGTTCACTACTGCGACGGGATTTCAACCATCATGCGCAATAAGAAATTTGTGATCAGGCGGCGCCGAGCGTTTCATGGAACCGCACCGGCGCACCAGTGCCCGTCTTCAGAAGGTCGCCGTCCCGCATAATGGTCTGACCGCGCACAATCGTGCCCACCGGCCAACCATAGGCTTCGAAGCCATCATATTGTGTCCATCCACATTTCGATTTTGACCATCCATGCGTGATGGTCTCACGGCGCCCCATATCCACCAAAGTGAAATCGGCGTCATACCCTTCTGCGATGCGGCCCTTGCCTGCGATTCCGAAGACCCTCTGTGGCCCAGCTGATGTCAGTTCCACAAACCGCCGCAGTGAAAGCTTTCCGGCATTCACATGGGTGAGCATCACGGGCACGAGGGTTTGCACGCCTGGCATACCAGAGGGAGACGCCGGATAGGGCCGGTCCTTTTCCTCTTTTGTGTGTGGCGCATGGTCGGTCGCGAGCACATCAACAATGCCCGCATTGAGGGCGCGCCAGAGTGCATCCCGGTGGCGGGCTTCCCTCACAGGCGGGTTTTGCTGGGCGTAGGCGCCAAGGCGGTCGTAGCACTCAGGCGCTGCGAGGGTGAGATGGTTTGGCAACACTTCCACGCTCGCAATATCCTTCGCATCGCGCAGCAGCTCCATCTCCTCAGCCGTGGAGATGTGCAGCACGTGGATGCGTTTCCCGGTCTTGCGCGCCAGGCGAAGCAGGCGGCGGGTCGAGCTGACGGCGGCTTCCACATCCCGCACTACGATATGGCTCTGCCAGTCTCCCTGAACGGCTAGGTCACGGCGCTCTGCCAGACGGTACTCGTCTTCGGAGTGAAACGCGGCGCGGCGCTGGATTGCGCGCAGCACACGTTCGACGCCCTCATCGCTCTCGACGAGAAGAGACCCCGTAGACGCGCCCATGAACACTTTCACGCCGCAGCACCCGTCCATCCGTTCCATTTCGGCGAGCACACCTGCGTTTTCGTTTGTCGCCCCGGCATAGAAGGCATGGTCGACATCCATGCGGTTCCGGGCCCGAGCCAGCTTGTCCAGCAGCATGTCGGGCGTTGTCGTGGTCGGCTCGGTGTTTGGCATTTCAAACACTGCCGTGACCCCGCCGAGTGCAGCCGAGCGCGCTCCGCTTTCCAGGTCTTCCTTCCATTCCAGTCCTGGCTCGCGGAAGTGGACCTGACTGTCGATGACGCCCGGCAGGACGTGTAGTCCGGAACAGTCGATGATGTCGCCGGCATCCGCGCCGCCAAGATCGCCGAGGAAAGCGATGGTTTCGCCCCGAACGCCGATGTCGCAAGGGCCCTCTCCACCCGGCGTCACGAGTGTGCCACCGCGCAGGATCATGTCGTAAGTCTGAGTCATGGGACACTTATGCAACGCTGGAGCGGGGCTGTCATCTCACCACGCAGACAGTGCCTTGACGTTGGGATTGCGATCCCCCTAAGGCTGCAGTGTTTATTACAGGAGACGTAGAGTGACAGCCATTGCTAAACGCGACATTCAGATGGGACTGGCGGGCGCCATCGGTGTCTGTGTTCTGACCGCCTCTTCCTATGTCTCTGTGCCGCTTTATCCCGTGCCCGTGACCATGCAGACGCTGGCGGTGCTTCTGGTCGGTGTGGTCATGGGGCCTCGCGCCGGCGCGCTTACGGTGCTGAGCTGGTTGGCAATGGCGGCTGCTGGCGCGCCGGTTCTGGCCGGTGCCAATGGCGGGCCGGGCGCGTTTGTTGGCCCGACGGCCGGATATCTCATCAGCTTCCCCATTGCAGCCTATTTGGTGGGGATGGTCCCACGCGCGGGCAGTCTCCTCCGGCACGGCGCCGTGTTTGTTGCGATGCTGGGGCTGCACGGGCTCATCCTGTTGATGGGCTGGGCCTGGCTCAGCGCCCTCATAGGCGCTGACGTTGCCTTCACTGCTGGAGTGTTGCCTTTCATGCTCGGTGCCGTCCTGAAATCAGGACTCGCTGCGGCATTTGTCGCGCTGCTCCCGGTTCGCTGGCGGTTTTAATCGCGCTCGACACCGCGCCCGGCGAGACGTATCTCGGTCAGTATGCAATCACGTTTTGCCTATTTGGCCCATCGCGGCGTCCTGGCTTTACAGGGCCCAGATACGCTTGAACTCCTGGAGCGGCTTGTCACGTGTAACACGGTCGACTGGCCTTCGGGCGAGGCACGCTATGGCGCGCTGCTGACGCCCCAGGGGAAGATCATCGCTGATTTCCTGGCCGTGCGGACCGAAGACGGCGTCCTGCTGGACATGCACAAGGACGCCATCGCGGATTTCACAAAGCGGATGAAGCTCTTCCGCCTGCGTGCGAGTGTGCACATTGCTCCGTTGGAAAACGTCCTCGTCGTGGCCGGAGTCGACCCGGCCGAGCATGGTGTGCGCCCGGTCTCCGGTGCTCAACTGGTCTATATCGATCCGCGTTATCCTGGCGGGCGCCTGCGGGCCATCGCCACCGAAACGGAATGGCGCCAGTTCCATGGCCATGAGGCCGAATGGTCCGTTCCTATCGGCGAATTCCATGAAGACCGGATTTCCGCTTGCGTGCCGGAATTTGGCGAAGACTTCGGGGCCACCAGCGTTTTTCCAGCCGACGTGAACATGGATCGGCTCGGAGGGCTGGACTACAAGAAAGGCTGCTTCGTGGGCCAGGAAGTGGTTAGCCGGATGTATCGCAAGGGCGGCGTGCGCAAGCGCACAGTGCTGTTGGACAAGCCGGGACTTGTGCCGGGCTTCGCACTGGAGTCCCCCGGCGGCGCGGCGCTTGGCCAGGTCACTAGTGCTAGTGAAACCCAAGCCCTCGCCATTCTGCGGCTCGACCGTTTGGCAAAGCTGGACACGCGGTTCGGCATGATTGGGCCCGACTGGGCGGTGGACGAGTTGGAAAGCGCGAAGGCCGATGACTGACGCACAGCTTCCCTGCGGGTGGGCGCCAGCCGATGACCCACTTTATCGCGACTATCACGACACCGAATGGGGTGTGCCGGAGCGAGATGGACGCGCCCTGTGGGAAAAGCTGATGCTCGACGGCATGCAGGCCGGGCTTTCCTGGATCACCATTCTTCGAAAGCGTGACAGTATCCGCGCAGAGTTTGATGGATTTGATCCTGAGCAGATTGCCCAGTGGGACCAGGCGCGCATCGACCGCGCCCTCCAAAACCCCGGCATCATTCGCAGTCCGAAAAAGATCCAGGCGACCATCGGAAATGCCAGGGCTTACCTCGCCATGGCCGAAGCGGGTGAGGATTTCGCAGACTATTGCTGGAGTTGGGTTGGCGGGGCGCCGATCGTAAACCAGTGGACCCACTGGACGGATGCGCCAGCGTTTACTGAACTCTCAACCGAGTGGTCGAAGGATCTCAAGAAGCGCGGTTTCAAATTCGTCGGCCCCACCATAGTCTATGCATGGATGCAGGCAGTCGGGCTGGTGAATGACCATCAGGTGGATTGTCCGCGCCACGCGGAGGTTCAGCTTTGAAGACAACGATCACACTAGGTGTTTTGAGCCTTTTCCTAGCGGGGTGTGCGAGCACGACGAGTTCAGAGCGCGCCTTCCAGAAATGTCGATGGGAAGAGGGCCCGGAACGAGACAGATGTGTTGAGCGCCAGCTCGCGGACTATCGCTGGGATGAACACCAGGCTGCCATTGCGCGTGAAGTGGCCACCCGCAAAGCCGAGCACCGCGAAAGTGTATGTCTTGGACAAGGCGGCGATGAAAATGCGTGCGAACGCTATGGCGACTTCGGGCCTGACACTGCGGCTCCAGAGCCTATTGAAGTTGATCTGACACCTTTGAATCCCGATACGGAATACTGAATCGGCAAGCAGGCTCGACGCTTCGAGCAGCGCGGGCTAATCAAGATAGACAATGTTGGCGCAGAGCGCCGATCGCTAAAGAGCCAAAAAATGCCCACCCCAGTCATTTCCGCCACGGGTCTTTGGACCCCGTCCCAATCCGTATCGAATGAAGAGCTTGTCGCCAGCTTCAATGCCTGGGCCGACAAGTGGAACGCCGAACATGCGGCCGAGATAGAGGCCGGCGCCGTTGAGCCCAAGCCCCATAGCTCCGTGGAATTCATCGAAAAGGCATCGGGCATCAAATCACGCTACGTGGTGGACAAGGCGGGGGTGGTCGATCCCGACATCATGGCACCGCGCATTCCAGAGCGGCCCAACGAAGAGATCTCGGTCCTGGCGGAAATGGCTGTGAAGGCTGCCCGTATGGCGCTGGAGACTGCAGGCCGCGATCCCAAGGATGTCGACGCCGTCCTGTGCGCCGCGTCGAACATGCAGCGCGCCTATCCGGCCATGGCCATCGAGGTGCAACAGGCCCTCGGCATTGACGGTTTTGCCTTTGACATGAACGTGGCGTGCTCATCGGCCACATTCGGCATCCAGACTGCAGCCGATTTTGTGCGGTCCGGCAGCGCGAAGTCCGTGTTGATGGTGAACCCGGAAATCTGTTCAGGCCATCTGAACTTCTGCGATCGCGACAGCCATTTCATTTTCGGCGATGTGGCAACCGCCGTGCTGGTCGAAGCCGAAGATATGGCCCCTGCAGACCATTGGAAAATCTTGCATACCCATCTCAAGACTGAGTTTTCCAATAATATCCGCAACAATTTCGGCTTTCTGAACCGCACTGCGCCCGAAGGCGTTGGCCAGCCCGACAAGCTGTTCGTTCAGGAAGGCCGCAAGGTGTTCAAGGAAGTGGTGCCCATGGTCTCAGCCATGATTGGCGAGGATCTCGAAAAGCTTGGTCTTGCGGGCACGGACCTGCGCCGCCTCTGGCTGCACCAGGCCAATGCCAACATGAACCGCCTGATCGCGGCCAAGGTGCTCGGCCATGAGGCCAGCGAGGACGAAAGCCCCACCGTTCTGGACACCTATGCCAATACAAGCTCGGCAGGCTCGATCATCGCGTTTCACAAGAATTCTGGCGACTTCAAGCCCGGCGAGAAGGGCGTGATTTGCAGCTTCGGAGCGGGCTACTCTGCTGGCACCGTATTCGTCGAACGGGTCGCCTGAGACAGAACATAACTAGGAGGAACACCCATGGCCGAGGCCCGCGAATTTGACATGATCATCTATGGCGCGACCGGATTTACCGGTCGGCTTGTGGCCGAGTATATGGTAGGAACCCATCTCCAACGCGCTGGCAAATGGGCAATGGCCGGCCGCAGCGCCGAGAAGCTTGCAGACGTGCGCGACGAAATGGGCCTGCCGGGCGATACGCCCATGGTCGTCGCGAACGCCGACGACCCTTCGAGCCTGAAGGCGATGGCCGAACGCGCCAAGGTCATTTGCACAACAGTCGGACCCTACACGCTTTATGGCGAACCCCTCGTGGCCGCCTGCGTGGAGGCAGGGACTGACTATGTCGACCTGTCCGGCGAGCCGCTTTTCATGCGCGACATGATCGAAAAGTATGACGCCCGCGCTAAGGAAACCGGCGCACGGATCGTGCATTCCTGCGGCTTTGATTCCATTCCCTTCGATCTGGGCGTGGCCTTTGTTCAGGAGGCGGCGAAGGACAAGTTTGGCGCGCCAGCGCCCCACGTGCGTGGGCGGGTGCGCAAGATGCAAGGCACGTTCTCCGGCGGCACCGCTGCCAGTGGACGCGAGACCATGGCTGCGGTTCAGAAAAACCCCGCCTTGCTCGCGCACCTGACGTCTCCCTTCTGCCTGACACCGGGATTTACTGGCGCTGACCAACCCCAGATGAGCAAGCCCGTGCAGGACCCCGATGGAGTGTGGGCGGCGCCCTTCTTCATGGCCGTGATCAACACTAAGAATGTGCACCGCTCAAACGTGCTGAACGGCCTGCCCTATGGCGAAGGCTTCCAATATGACGAAATGATCGCCACTGGCCCCGGAGAGGCGGGCGAAGCTGCCGCCAAAGCTGTTGTCAGCGCGCCGGACCCGATGGCGAGCGATGGCGGCCCCAAACCCGGAGAAGGGCCAAGCAAGGCCGAGCGCGAGGCGGGCCATTATGATGTACTCTTCACCGCCGACATGGGCGATGGTCGCGACGTGAAGGCGGGCGTGACGGGCGACAAGGATCCCGGCTATGGGTCGACGTCCAAGATTCTCGCCGAGTCGGCTCTGTTCCTCGCCGATGGCCATGCCACCGTTGGAGGCGGCGTTTTCACGCCCGGCGCTGCGTTCGGGACCGCTCTGGTGCCAGCCCTTGTTGAGCGCGCGGGCATGACGTTTACCGTCGAAGCCTAGGCGTCCGGGGAGGGGGCGATGTCAAAACTACCCGGCGCGCTGGCGGGCTTCGGCCTGGGCGCATTGAGTGTCGGCGGGGCCTTGTCAGCCGACATCGCAGCCCTTGAGTCCCAACGTGGATGGTTGGACCCGGCCATTCTTGGTCTGTTCGGCCTTGGCCTCGCTTCGCTCCCCGCCGCGGGTCTTGCCTATGTGATGACCCGCGACAGTGTCCGGTCTGCCGCGAGTGGACTGGTCAGCGGACCGAGCCTGCTGGATGACCGGGCTGCAACGCTTGAGGATTTGGAAGAGGTCGTCCGTCTGGGCCGGGGCGCGATTGGAGATGCCCATCCCGGGGAAGACCTTTTGCGGGCGCGACTGAAGCGCAATCCGGGCATTATACGGGTGATCTTCGATCGGGCCGCCAAGACAGAGAAAATCCTCGGTTTCACAATTCTCTATCCGCTCGGCGCGAAATTCACCGAGGCGATCCTCTCGGGTGAAAAAACGGGGATTGGCGGGCTCCCTGTTGCGGATATCTCGGAAAAACTGGAGGAGGCCGAGGGCCTCTACGTCTCAATGATCTTTGGCTCCACCCTCGCGTCCAAGGCTGCGGCGATTATGTTGCTGCGGGGGCAAATCCGCCGTGCGCTCCTGCAGAATCCGAACATCAAATTGGTGTTCGGCCGTCCGGCCACATCCCACGGGTTCCGCCTGTTGCGCCAGTATGGTTTTTCGCCGCTGACGGCAGAGGAGAACATCTGGGCCTCGGATCAGGACACACTGGACGCCCAGCGCCAGGACGTCCTGTCCAGCTAAGTGTCACTGAATCGGCATTTTTCCGGGCAAAACTCAGCGCTTTCTCGCCATGATGTCATGTGAGACCCTTCAATAAATAGGGAGGACTTTCATGAAGATTCGCCATGGTTTTATCGGCTTGGCCTCGGCGCTTGCCCTCGCCGCTTGCGGTGGGGGAGGGGGAGCATCGTACGAAGACGCTGAAAGCGAAATGCTGGGCGCCATGGATATGGCGGTTCAGGGTGCGCCACGCATGATGCAGGAAGCCGCACCATCTCCTGTTCCGCCACCTCCACCCCCGCCGAACACAGAACCTGCCCCCGAAGCGGCGGAGCAATACATTGCCTACAGCCACAATCTCGGCTTTCGCCTGCCTGTGGCCCAGGTCGAGCCTGTCATGCTTGGCCATGTGGCGGCCTGCCGGGCGGCAGGAACACAAGTCTGCATTGTCACCAATTCAAACCTGAACAATCAGTCCGATGACTATGTCACCGGTAACCTCTCGATCCGGGCAAAGCCGGACTGGATCGAGGAATTCATGGCCAATGTGGACGCAGAGGCAGAGGGCGCCGGAGGGGAGATCAGCTATCGCAACACGTCCGCGGAAGACCTCACCCGCACAATCATCGATACAGGCGCCCGGCTCGACGCCAGCAAGACGCTTCAGACGCGGCTGCAAACCTTGCTGGAAACGCGTGACGGAGACTTGTCGGAGCTCTTGTCCATTGAGCGGGAACTGGCCCGGGTCAATTCCGAGATTGATAGCACGGAGTCTTATCTCCGGGCCCTTCGCCTGCGCGTGTCCATGAGCCAGCTATCCATCGGGTATGAGACCAAGCAGACTGTGTTCGGACCGCGCCGGGAGAACCCCCTGGGGCGTGCATTCGGCGACTTCTTCTATAATCTTTCCGGTGGCCTGGCGGGCGTGATCACGGCGTTTGCGGTGGGTCTGCCCTGGCTGTTCCTGATCGGTGTCATGCTCTGGATCTGGCTGCGGGTCATCTGGCCCCGCATCCGTCGAAAGAAAACCTAGGCCGCTGAAAAACGTCTGACGGCATCCACGGCGAGAGCGAACCTCGAAAAGCTCCAGCTGTGGGTGTCGGCAAGGCTGCGCAAGGCCTGCGTCAGGTCCTGACGCGCGTCAGTGCGCGGCGCCAGCCAGTCGGAGACGGACCCGGCCGCCAGCGCGCTGCGCGTCATGGCCACGTGCTGTTCCATCAGGTCGTCAATCATCCGCCGCGTTGCCACCCGGTCCCAATAGTCGGCGGATGCGAGGGACTCCTCGGCTCCGGTCCGCAGACGGTCCAGGCGCAAGGCATCGCTGATCTCGAAATAGGTCTTTGCCACACGTTCCATGCCGCCCTCCGCGTCGCGCGCGACACCGACCAGAGGAATCCCCATGGCAAAGTAGGGGAGTGCTGCACTCCAGCGGGCGAGGGGGTCGGGCACTTCCGCGCCCATCAGGTCCCGCGCGCGCCGTTCGATGCGCGCTGCTGCGTGGGGCGATGCGGTATCGCGGAGGGTAGATTTGAACGTGTCCAGATGCGCTGAGATGGCCGCGGCAACGTCGGCCACGTTCTGATCGCTCGTCCGCCCAGACAGGACTTCGCAAGCCCGGAACACGGCGGCGGCTGCTTCCTTTCGCATGCTGGTTTGGGCGGCCGCGACGACCTTGTTGTCCAAGGCGTCAACTTCTTCCTTGAAGCCAGTCAGATTCAGGACGCGCCGGGCGATTTCAAAGGATTGGACCAGATCTGCATTGGGCCGGTCCGTGCTTTCGCGCAGGCGGGACAGGAAGACGGGCCCGACGGCGTCAACCAGCCGGTTGGCCAGAACGGTTGAAACGATCTCTCGCTTCAGCCTGTGGGCCTCAATCGCGTCGCTATGGACCCGAATGGCTTCTGGGAAATATGCCGTCAGCGTTTCCTCAAAGCTTGGATCATCGGGCACGTCGGACGACACCAAATCATCGAACAAGGTGATCTTCGACCAGGCCAGGACGACCGCCAGCTCCGGGCGGGTGAGGGCAGAGCCGGCATCTTGCCGCTGGGCCATTTCCGCGCTGCTCGGCAGGCCTTCAAGCGTGCGATCAAGGACGCCGCGCCCTTCCAGGTAGACCATCAGGCGTTCCAATGCCTGCATGTCAGCCAGAGCCGTGTCTTCTGTCAGGCTAAGTGCACCGGTTTGATCATAATTGTGGGCGAGGACGTGGGCCGACACATCGTCGGTCATGGCCTTGAGCAGCACGTTCCTTTCGCCTCTCGGGAGCGTGCTTTGCCGTATGGCTTCGCCGGCCAGGATCTTGATGTTCACTTCGTGGTCGGAACTGTCTACGCCAGCGGAATTGTCGATTGCGTCGGTGTTGATCCGCCCGCCCGCTTTGGCGAATTCGATTCGCCCGGCCTGCGTCATGCCCAGATTGGCGCCTTCCCCGACCACTTTCACGTTCAGGTCCCGGCCATCCAACCGCAAACTGTCATTGGCGCGGTCACCAGCCGCGGAGTGGCTTTCCGCGCTGGACTTCACATACGTGCCAATTCCGCCGAACCATAGCAGTTCGGCGCCCATCTTCAGAAGGGCGTGGATCAAGTCGTTGGGCGTAGCGGAGTCGCCGGTCAGGCCGGTTATATCCCGAAGTTGATCATTCAGCGGGATTGCCTTCAAGGAGCGATCAAACACGCCGCCGCCTTCCGAAATCAGGCTCGTGTCATAGTCGGCCCAACTCGAACGTGGCAGATCGAATATGCGTTTGCGTTCTTCCCAAAGGCGCTCGGGATCCGACGGATCGGGATCAATGAAAATGTGCAAATGGTTGAACGCAGCCTGGAGCCTGATCTGCTTCGACAGAAGCATGCCGTTGCCGAACACGTCGCCGGACATGTCGCCCACGCCAACAACGGTGAAGGGCTCAGTCTGGATGTCCTTGCCCATTTCGCGGAAGTGACGTTTCACCGCCTCCCAGGCACCCTTCGCCGTAATGCCCATAGCCTTGTGGTCATAGCCAGCAGACCCGCCGGACGCGAAGGCGTCGCCAAGCCAGAACCCGTGAGCTTCGCTGATTTCATTGGCGATGTCGGAAAAGGTTGCAGTGCCCTTGTCCGCGGCGACCACCAGATAGGGGTCATCGTCTTCCCACACGACTGTGTCCGCTGGGGGCGTGACTTTGCCTTCCACGAGATTGTCGGTCAGGTCCAGCAATGATGAGATGAAGATACGATAGGCTTGGATCCCGGCCTGGCGGACCTCTTCGCGGCTGCCATCATGGGGGAGTTGTTTCGGAAAGAAGCCCCCTTTGGACCCCACGGGCACGATAACGGCATTTTTGACCTGCTGCGCCTTCACCAGACCGAGCACTTCGGTGCGGAAATCATCTCGACGATCCGACCAACGTAACCCGCCGCGCGCCACCGGACCAAACCGGCAATGGACGCCTTCAACACTCGGACAGGCCACGAAGATTTCGCGGAAGGGTTTGGGCGCGGGCAGTTCTTCAATGTCCTGGCTGGCAATCTTGAAACTGATCGCGTCCCGGTAGGCACCGTTGGAGCCGCGTTGGTAGTAATTTGTGCGCACGAGCGCCGTGATCAGGTCTGCCAGCCGTCGAATGACACGGTCATCATCTAGCGCAGCCACGTCCACCAGGCCGGTTTCGATGTCCCCGCGAAGCGCTTCGCACCGGGCGGCGCGCACATCGATGCTGTCAGCGGTTGAAGGATCAAACCGCGCGGCGAAAAGTTCGATCAGAAGGCGCGCCAGATCCGGGTGGCGACGCAGCGCTTCGATTTGCGTCGTGCGGCCCGGATCGCGACCGGATTGGTGGCGATAGGCGGCAAGGCCCCGCAGCAGGCTCGCTTCGCGCCAAGTGGTGGCAGCGCTCAGCACAAGTTGGTTGTACCCATCGTTTTCTGTCTGGCCGGTCCAAACTGCCACAAACGCGTCCTGGAATCGCGGCGCCAGGTCTTCGAAAGCATCCGAATCCAGATCCGTCGGTGCACGCATTTTAACGTGGTGGATCCAATAGGTCTCTGGCGCGTCGTCTGCCAGTTTGGCTGCAGGGCGCACGGGGTAGCCCGTCTCAAAATTGACGAAAAGGCCCATATTCTCGAAGATTGGGACGCATTTTGACAGGGGAATCGCGCCATCTCGCACATAGATCTTGGCGCGTAGAACATTGGCCGGGTCGGCGGAGTTTTGAAAGGCCCTCACCCGGATCGGTGCGCTTGCATTCAGCTCGGCGAGTTCGCGCACATCGAGAAGCGCCTCCGTGGCTGTGAAGGCTTCGCGGTAGGCGGCATTGAACGCCGTGCGGAAGGCAGGCGCCCCATGCGCGGCATCGTCGTCGAGGTCTGCGGCGGCAAGGGCTTCCCGGAAGCTGTCTTCCCATGTGCGCGCGAGCTCTGCGATGGCAGCTTCTAATTCGCGCGGATCGGGCCGATTGTGACCGGGATGCACCCGCACATGGAAAACCACCCTCACAAGGTTGGTGGTGTCGAACTGCGGTTCGAAGTCCATGATCTCGCCGTCGAGAGCCGTTTCGAGCACATCGCTGATTTGGCGGCGCAAACTCGTGGCATAAGATTCGCGCGGAACGTAAACGAGCGCCGTGACAAACCGGTCAAACTCATCATGTCGCAGGAAAACGCGGGTGCGGGGGCGGCCGATGAGGTGCAGCGCGCCGCGCACCATGGGCGTTAGAATTTCCGCAGTCGACTGCAGAAGCTCGTCGCGCGGCCACTTCTCAAGAATGTTCGACAGGCTTTTGGCGTCGTGGGAACCGGGGCGAGCCCCGGAATTGGAAATGATCTTCTCCACGCGCTTACGCACCAGAGGAATAGACCGAGCCGTCTCATCATAGGCTTCCGACGTAAACAGGCCCAGGAAACGTGTCTCCCCGCACACCCTGCCGTCACCATCATAGTGTTTGATGCCCACATAATCGGCTGCAACGCGCCGGTGCACCCGGCTTAACATTGTTGATTTCGCCAGAATTATCGGCTCGCGACGGCCGACAAACGCACCAATTTCAGGAGTGAGGACCGTTGGCTCACTGGAGCGATTGAGGACGTTCAAATCCTCATCGCGTAGCAAGCCAAGATTTGAACCCTCGACCATGTCCGGCTCTTCGGAAATGAATTCTCCGTTGTCGTCGCGCGGAAATTCGTAAGTACGCTTGCCCAGGAAAACGAAGTGCTCACTGGCGAGCCATTCGAGAAACGCCTTGGACTCGGACACGAAGTCATCAGGCAAGTGGCTCTGCTCAGACAGTCTCTCGATTTCGTCTGCCATCGCCTCGCGCATGGCCTGGTAATCATCCACCGCAGTGGTGATGTCCTGAATCGTGATCTGGGCTTCCTGCTCCAACGCCTGTGTTTCACCATTCGAGAGGCTTGGCAGGTGGATCTGGATGACCGATAGCCGGGTCCCGTCTTCGAGCGTGAGGATGGGGTGGAAAAGCGCCAGGACTTCCAGACCCAAGCCAGAGGCCGCATTCAAAAGGGAGTCGACCAGGAAAGGTTTGTCCGGCCCCACGCATTCGAGAACGCTTCGAGGCGTTTCAGTGTCGCCGCTGAACGCAGCATGGCGCACCCGAAGCCGCGTGGATTGCCCGGAGCCGTCCTCGACCATGTCCCAGATGGCCTCTGCGCAGGCTTCCGGGGTCTGGCCATTCAGTCGAGTGAGGTCTTCATTGCTCGCTTGTCGTACAAACTGCTCGCTCAACTGGGCTCGCGGGGAGCGCTCCGTGAGGGTGGTGGCTGACATAGAGATCCCCGGATGCAATTTAGGCCGCGACTACATAGAGAAATCCCCGAACCGGTACAACGCACCTGACCAGAATTTCAGCATTGCTTGCCCAAGGATGCAGCAAGGCTTGCAGAAGACAGATTTCGCAAAGTTCTGAAAAAATTGGGCCCGCCAGACGGGGACGTGTCTAGCGGGCCCACAGGCCTCTATCCGCAGGCTGGGTGGGGGGACGCACGCGGAGGCCTGTTTTCTTTAGGCACACGTCATTGTCAAAAATCTGACATGAACAGCCTTCGAGAAGCCGTATGGCTCAACGCTCCTATGCCTGCAAGAATTTTTTGCATAACTCACTGTCATAAACGGAAAGTCTCTGTGTTTTCAGAGAGAAATTCGGTGTGTGGGTGCTCACACGTTGATTATTAAGCAGTTTTAACCTGTCCGAGATTCGGGTTGCCGTCCGCTGATAGAAGAATCGCGACCCATTGCGTGGATTTGGACTGCGCGAAGAGCACCATCATCAAAACTGTAAGTGGTGCCGACAGGAACATGCCCGGTATTCCCCAGATCGCTCCCCAAATGGCGAGGGACAACAAAACAACAAGGGCGGAAAGGTTCAGGGAGTCTCCCATCATGCGAGGTTGCAAGAAGTTGCCGATGGCAAATTGCCAGAAACTGACGGCTGCAAAAACCAGCGCAGTGTAGATGTACGTATCCTGGGGGGACGTGCCTGGAACCCAGGCAGGGATGTCTGGCTGAACGATTGCAAACAAAGGGGGCACCAAAGCCGCAACGATAGATCCAATGGTCGGGATATAGTTCAGCACGAAGATCAGTGCCGACAGAAACAGTGCGTTCTCGACGCCTAACAGCTGCAGCGTGGCATAGGTCAACACCGTTATCAGCACGGAGACCACTGTCTGCGTCCACAGATACGACTCAATGCCCTTGCGCGCCGCTTCTGCGACTTCTGTGACCTGGGCACGTTTCTCAGTGTCCGGGAAAATCCTGTCCAGTTTCTTCGACCAGGTAGATTGGGCGAGAAACAGGAAGCCGACATAGATCAGGATCAGAACGATATCGCCGCTCAACTCGCCAACTGCATTGGCGATGGGGCCGATAAGCCTTTGTCCGGTTTCGTTGAAGAGCAATTGGGTCAGGCTCGGCGCGTCTTCGGCCATGCCGACCACGCCATAGATATCGCCAATCAGTTCGTTGATGCGGCGCTCATAGTCAGCGGCGTTTTTGCCGCCAAACTGGGCAATGCCCTGCGCCATAAGGGCTATGAAGCCGATAAAGCCCCCGATCACGGCCACAATAGATATTCCGCGTGATAACGCCCTCTGGTCGCCAGGTACCAGATCATCCAGCACGCGGGCAAAACCCTCCATGGTCAGGAACAGGAACACGGCCAGGGCGAAGGGCGCCATGATCCCGCGCCCGAGATAGAGCACGGCGATTATTATGCCGGCTGCGATGATCCAGAGCGCGGTGCGTGTTGCGGTGTCCATGACCAATCCTCCCCAGACGGGACATGCCTAACGTGTCCGACGTCAGGCAGTGGGGGTCAAGGACCGTGGGTCGCCCATGCTGGACCTGGCGCACGCGCCCTGTAGACTGAAAGAAAACCGCTGGGAGGCCGATACAATGTTGAAACGCGCACTTTTGGGACTCGCCGGGGCGCTCGCAATCATTGTGGGCATCGTTCTGTTTCGAACGTTCTCCTATGGCGGCGCCACGGAGGCGGTCTCGGTCGACTTACCCCCAGTGCCCGAGATTTCGGCGCAGGCGGCGGCCGACAATCTCAGTGAAGCGCTCCAGTTCAAGACCATCACAGTTGCGCCCGGCGATCCCAGGCCGGGAAGCGAAGGACCTTGGCTGGACCTGCATGCCTGGCTTGAGGGTACCTATCCCGCCGCCCACAATGCCATGACCAGAGAGCTCGTCGCCGACTACACGCTGCTTTACACTTGGGCGGGCAGCGATGCTTCGCTGGAACCATTGCTGTTGATGGCCCATCAGGATGTCGTGCCCGTCAACATCGGCACAGAAACCGACTGGACTGCGCCCCCTTTCGCTGGCGAAATCGTCGATGGTTATCTCTACGGTCGCGGCACAATTGACGATAAGGGCTCCATGGTGGCCCTTATGGAAGCGGCTGAGGCGCTTGCGCAGTCGGGATTTTCTCCGCGCCGAACAGTGTACTTCCTGTTTGGCCATGACGAGGAGGTCTCAGGGTCTGGCGCTGCCGCGGGCGTAGAGCTGCTGAAAACGCGCAACGTGTCGCCCATCATGGCGCTGGATGAGGGCTTTATGATCGTAGACCCGTCTCCGCTCACGGGCGCGCCCATGGGCTTCATCGGGGTGGCGGAAAAAGGCTATGTCACCCTGTCCATCACCGCGGTGGCCGATGGCGGACACAGCTCTGCGCCGCCGCGCAACTCCGCGCCGGTGCGACTGGCCCGCGCGCTCGTTGCGTTGGACGAAAACCAGATGCCGGCTGATTTCACCAAATCCCCGATCAAGGAATTGCTGGAAGCCAGCGCCCCTGACATGCCCTTCATGCAGCGCATGGCGTTTGCGAATATGTGGCTGTTCGGCGGCATGGTTGAGGAACAGATGTCTGCGATCGCAACCGCCAATGCGATGATCCGCACCACGACCGCGCCCACAATGATGGTGGGGTCTGCCAAGGAAAACGTGCTTGCCCAGCGCGCCACGGCGGTGGTGAATTTCAGGATTCACCCCAACGATACCGAAGAGTCGATCTTGCAGCATGTCCGCGATGTGACCGCCGATATCGACAATCTCGAGATCGAATTGGGCCGGGGCGGTATCCGCGGGGCAGGTGCCTCGCCGGTCTCCTCCACCGAGAATCTGGCTTATGGGGTGCTCGCAGCGGTGGCTCGTGAGGCCGGCGACGGGGCCGCAGTCGCGCCTGGTCTTGTGCTCGGGGCCACTGATGGGCGCTACGCCACCGCTATCACGGACTCAGTCTACCGTTTCGTTCCTGCGGTGATGAGCCCTGAAGACCTGACCGGTTTCCATGGCACCAATGAGCGGATCTCTGTCGAGAATATGGGGCGCATGGCGCGCGGGTATGCTCAGATTATCGCTGCCTTGGATGCGGCCGGTGAATGAACCCGTTAGGGACGCTCCCACACTTCAGCGCTGACCCCGCGCCAGGCGTCCACGCGCGTTTGGGAGTATCCGGACTCTGAAAGACGCGCCCGAAGGATTTCTGGTTCACCGTCATTGCAAAGGAAGTCTGGTTTCAGGAACACCATGCGGGGCGCGCGCTCAACCGCGTCATCCCATGCTATGGTGGCAGTCTCCATCCAGGGTGAATAGCGATGTTTATCCACGGCATTCGCGCCTGAAATGGGCACGCCGTAATTGTCGCGCCAATGGGGCAGGGTGAGATCCCACATGCCCGCATTGTCATGCACCCAGACCTCGGCGGACTGACGGTAAGCATCGACAGTGGGCCACGTGAACGTGTCGCAGATGACAAGGGCGTTGCCGGATACATCGTGGGCCGCCACGGCGGCGCGCCAGTCCTGTATCAGATGGGCGCCGAGATTGGCCTGGGAATCGCCTCGTAGTGTGTAGGCAGCCGCCGACCATGCCGAAGCGAGCAAGGCAAAGCCCGTGAGCCCGCCGGCGAGCCAGGTGCGCCGACCATGGGCTGCAAGATATCCGATCGCCAGGGCGCCCCCAATCGCGGCTGGCAGGATAATGCGCTCCATATAGACCGGTTTATAGATGAAGCCGATGAGCCAGATGAAGAGCGGGAACGCGGCGCCATGGGCGAGGATCAGCGCGAGTGACCACCCCGGGCGCGCAAGGCTGAGCGCCCCGCCTGCGACCACAGCGAGGAAGAAGACCGCCAGTAGAACACCGGGCACGCTGTTCGGCCCGATCGTCGCCGCGAGCGTGGTGGCGGCAGACACCGCATCCATCTGCAACAGCCAGTCAAACACATCTGATGTGCCGAGCATGACCCGGAGCCAGGGCAACCATGCAGCGATCGCGAGGGCGTTCACAGCGGCAAGTTTCCAAGTAAATTCGATGAAGCGTGCGGGGGCCGTGGCCAGCACCCAGCCGCACAGCACACCGTTGAGGACAAACAGATAAAGTATCGCGGTATTATGCGTGTAAAGCGCCAAAACGGCGCTGACCGCATAGATCGCCGCCCACTTCAACAGCCCCTTTTCTGTAAGGGCTGTTCCGGCGGCGAGCTTCTCGGCCACGGCATGCAGGGCCCAGGCCGCAAAGGCGATGAGCATCAGCAGCTGGGCATAGTTCCGGCCATTGTTCGCGTACACGAGCATGGTGAATGAGAAGGCCAATACGGCCAGCGCCACCAATGCACCCGCCGGCCCCATCAGGCGCCGGGCCAGCAGGTAAATCGGTGCGAGCATGACCACCGAAAACAGCGCAGAGGGCAGGCGAACCGCCACTGCTCCGTCAAAAAACATGTCTGACACTTTGACGACGGCAAAATGCAGAGCGGGATGGCTGTCAAAAGGGACTGAGAACAGCAGGGAGAAACTGTGACCTGCTGAGGCCAACGTGTAGCCCTCGTCAATCCAGAGGGAGTCCTGCGTTAGCGTGGCGAGGCGAAGAAGGAGGGCGATCAGGAACAGTCCTGCCAACCAAAGGCGTTCCTGGACGAGGGGCATTGTCCTTGCCGGGCGCCATTCGGCCCTGAGTGGCGCAAACAGGGCCGTGATGCCTGCTTCCCGGCCAGAATTGTCTGAAACTGGATCAATTGCCATCGGGGCGGCCTCGCTATCCGTCTGCCCTCGCAGGCAACTCGGTCACGCCCATGCAAGAGCGCAACCAAATTAGCCTCTCACACGAATTCCGAGCCTGAATTTCGTGAAGACGGCTCCGCAATGGCGGATTGTACCGAGAATAAGCCTATTGGTGTTCTGCCGAATGGGGCTGTCGCCGCCCGGCCAGGATCATCAGGGCGACAAAGCCGATCGATGTGCCTTGGGAAGAGAACACTTCCAGCATGCCGGCGATGAACCAGGACCGGAGTGCGCCAGTGTCGTCTAGTTGACCTCGACCTTTGGCTTGCACTGTGAGGTCGGCAAAGTCGCCCCGAGCCGTTGCAATTCGCGCCTGGAGGTCTGCGCGCCGGCGCGCCTGGCCAAGCTCATCCAGGGCGGCGCGGTAAGGGCGCTCATTGGTACGCCCGACCCTTTCAACCTCTGCAATATAGGCTTCCAGCCCTTCGATTGAACGAACGTCTGGGTCAATTCCATCGAGCTCGGTACGCCAGTCCGCGATCTGGGCTTCCAGGACACTCGCCCGCGCCGCAGCGGCCTGTGCCGCGCTTTCACGCTCGGCCACTTCACTCTGCATGTAGAGCTGTGTTCCCACCAGGCTGGTGGCGGCCCCGGCAAGGGCAATGACCATCGCGCGCCCTGCTTCCCAAAAGCGCCGGCTGGCGCCATGCCAGTACGCGAATGTGAAGCCGCCAAAACTACACACGCAGGCTATGATCCCGGTCCAACCCCAGACCCTGGACTGGAAAGGGTCGTCCACCATGCCAGCGAAGGCCTGGAAATTCGCAAAGCCCGACATGGCCGCGGCCAAAAGGCCCACGCCGAGAAAAACCAGCGCCAGCAGCGCGATGATGATCTTTTCGCCTAAGTGCGTGCGCTGGTGTGAGCCGATGGAATTTGACCGAGGATTATCCTCAACACCGACAGCATGGAGAGTTGGGCTCTTGCCAATGGGGATTACGGCGCGGGACGCTTCCGATGGATCGCTTTCGATGACACGGTCCTGTTGAGCCGAAAGCGCCACGCTGCGTACGTCAGGATCAATCGCTTCAATTTGGTGGGCGTCGCTCATCGCCTGTGCGGGCCCTCGCCGGATAGCCGGTTGTCGGAACAGGTATTCCAATGGCTCGTCGTAACGCTCCCCGCATGCGTCACAGGTCAGGCGCGAACCGTCATCAGACAATTGCAGGGCGATGGCGCCGCAACCCTCTGCTTCGCATCTCACACCGCCGATCTGTCCGGTGTCCGGATCGTAAGTAAAACCTCGATCCGAGATCGTCTGGAGAACGCGCTCAAATAGTGTTTTTTCTGCCGCGCCCATCCCCGCACCCCTGCGAATGTTCTGTTTTTGTACATATCTGATAATGCCCGCGCAAGTAAAAAATTCGCGCCATGCAATCGCGCGGGGGCGTCATGGCGAATTGTCTCGCTTGCGCGCCAGTGCGTGGCGGTTAAACCTTGCGCAACGCTTGCAGTTGACCATCTGCGGCTACAGTGGCCCAGCGAACGGGCTGCTTTGATGGAGAGAAAACCACGACCATGACGCCCCGTTCAAAAGCGATCCCCAAATCCTGGGACACATTCGATTTTTCCAGCCTGTTTTCGGCGTTCCTGTACCCTGCATTGGGACTTGCGGTGCTGATCACGATGGTGATCCTGAGCCTCGCCCTTGAAAGCCTGTCCTTGCATTGGTGGTACTTGCCGGTCGGCCTCGCCGTTGTGGCGGCCAGCGTCTTCGTCTGCAATATGGGCATCGGCCCGCTGCATCGGATTATCCAGCATCGGGCTGGTGAGCTTCGCGCTCCGGGGCAGGTGCTGACGATGATCAATCTGATGATCGCCATGCAAGGCGAGGTTAAGGCCTGGGTGAACTACCATTCCCAGCACCACCGCTTTTCCGACAAGCCGGGCGACCCGCACAACCCGTTTGAGTCAAAGCGCTGGGCCTGGGTCGGCTGGATCCTGTTTCGGGACGCGAAGGACATGGCGCGGCCCATGCCGATGTGGCTGAAAACCCAACCCATCATCCTCTGGATGGACCGGAACTATATGCGGCTGTCCTTTGTTCTGCACTTTGTGTTGCCAGCGGTCATTTACGCAATCGTCTGGGCGGCCGGAGGCTCCCTCGTCCTCACCGCGATTTTGCACGCCTGTTTTGTGATCGGCCGGGCGGTGCAGTTCCACGCGACGACCTATGGCATCAACGTGTTGGGTCACCTCAAGACGCCTGTCTGGGCTGACCACCTGATCGGTCTGCTGACCGGAGGTGAAGCGTTCCATGATCACCACCATGACGAACCGCAAAGCGCGCTACATCGCCCTCGGAAAGGCATTTGGAACCGGATTGTCGATTACAACGGAACGGCGCTACTCGTGATGGAAAAGATCGGTTGGGTGAAGAACCTGAAGATCGCGCCACAATTCGCCTGAGCGGGACGCAAGTTTCGTCACACGTTTGGTTTGTATGTAAAAAGGGCGGCCTTTGATGGGGCCGCCCTTTCTCTTTGGGTTTCTCAGAAAAAGCTTATCGCGTTTCCTAGATGTCGCGGGCGGCGGCCATTGAGCCTGCTGTGGTGACACCTTTGAGGATGACGTCCACGCGGCGGTTCTGGGCCCGGCCCGCGCGTGTGTCATTGCTGGCAACGGGAGAGGTTTCGCCCTCACCAGACGTTGTGATCCGCCCGGCTGAAATGCCTTCATTCTGGAGGAAGCTGGAAGCCGCGGCCGCCCGGCGCTCTGACAGGGACTGGTTCCAGCCTTCCGGACCGGTGGAGTCAGTATGTCCGACCAGTTCAACGGCAACGCCGCCATACCTGCTGAGGAATTCAGACAGGGCGGTTATTCGTGCATCGCCCGCCACGGTGAGCTGGGATTGGTCAAAGCCAAATCCCAGGCCCGGGCAGGAAAGTCCAACGGTTCCGCTGCCGCGGTCGGTCATCGTGCAGCGCATGGTGCCGGCCAGGAGGTTCAGGGTCTGGCTCATACTTGTCCCGGTTGGGCGGGGCGCGGCCTGACAGGCGGCCAGATCAGCCTTGCACTGCATGGCTTCGCCAGAGGCGGTCTCAAGGTCTGAACGAAGGCCATCGGCGGCCTCGCGTGCCTCACCAAGCTCGCCTTCAGCAATGGCGACCTGAGCATAGGCATCGCTGAGTTCGACGGTCTTGTCGTAGGTATTTGCTTCTCCAGATTCTAGAGCGGCTTCAGCGTCGCCCAGGAAGCCTGCCGCGCGCGAATAGGCTGTGCTGGATGTGCCGTAAGCGGCTGCGGCTTCCACGCGGTCACGCGCTGTGTCCAGGCGGCCATCGGGTTCCAGGGTTGTTGCGCAGGCGGTCACAAGCAGGAGGCTGCCTGCTGCACCGATCCATTTGAGCTGTTTGATCATTCTCACCATCTCCTTCACGGTCTTTTCTAGCCGTTGGTGTTAACCAAGACCGCGGTTCAAGCACGGCGCGGCGCATCTCCCAAAATCAATTCGCGTGTTGCGCGAGTCTCTGGCGCCAGCGCCAAGATCACTGGCGCGCCCATGTCAGCCTCTGCTAGGGAGCGTCATGGCCAAAAATTATACCTATGACGGCGACGAACCCGTACGCGTGAACAAGTGGCTCGCACAACAGGGTGTGTGCTCGCGGCGCGAGGCCGAAGGGCTGATTGATGCGGGGCTGGTCCTGATCAATGGCCAGAAGCTGGACTCGCCCGGTCACAAGATTTCACCGGGTGAAACCCTGACCGTATCAGAGCGCGGGAATACAGCGCTCGCGAACAAGCTGACCGTTGTGTTGAACAAGCCCGAGGGCATCGTTTCTGGAACACCCGAGGACGATCAGATCCCAGCTGTGCGTCTGCTGACGCGCAGGGCTTTACATGGGGCGAGCGACGTCATTCCCGGGCGCAGGCACAAGCTCGCGCCCGTTGGGCGGCTGGACCAGGACAGCCATGGCCTGCTGATCCTGTCGGAGGATGGCGTGGTGGCCAAGGCCGTCATCGGGCCGGAGTCCGACATGGACAAGGAGTATATTGTACGCGTGCGCGGGGTGATTGCCGAGACCGCCTTGGAGAAGCTGCGCCACGGCCTGACCCTGGATGGACGCCACCTGAAGCGAGCGGTGGTGGAGCGGCTGGGCGAGCAGACGCTGCGCTTTGTGTTGCGCGAAGGGCGCAACCGGCAGATCCGGCGTATGTGCGATCTGGTCGGCATCCGAGTCATTGACTTGAAACGTGAGCGCATCGGCCCGCTGGAGCTCGGTACCTTGCCAGAGGGCAAGTGGCGCCCGCTGACATCGCGGGAGCGCGACGCCCTCATCGCCGCTGGTAGGCCTAAAACGCGTCAGCCGGGCCCTCGCCGACAATCCGCGTCCGAGCCACGCCAAGGCGGACAAGGACAACCGCGAAAAGGAAAACCGCAATCGTGGCGCTCATTCCGGCCCGGGCCTGCAAAGCGCTGAACGCTTCGGGATAATCGGCATAAAGTCGGGGCATACCCATGAGGCCGAGCTGCGCCTGAAGAATAATCATGACGGTCCAGGCCAGGGTGATTGCGCCGGCGAGAACCGCGCTTAGCCAACCCAACATCTCTTTGCCGGCTTTCCGCGCCACAGCGGTCCAGAGCCCCAGCATCAAAAGAGCCAGCGCGCCGCCGCCAGCGTGCCATGCAGCCACCGTGTAATAGGTGTCGTGCAGCACATAATCCGGATCAACCTCGTTCAGAACAAGGCGCAGATAGGCCGCGATCGCGGCCAGGAAAAGCGCAAAGACAAGCCAGGGCGCGGCAGCCCGGCGTGACGGCTGGTCACGGAAACAGGCGAGGGACGCGGCGATGACGGAAACGCCAACCGCTGCGATGCCAACGGCAGATAAGTCGACGGCAAAACCGCGTTGGCGCATGAGCAGGGCGGAGGCGATGAAGATCGCGGCCAACAGGAGAAGCGCGCCAGCGGCGACGCGCTCGCCGATCGCGATGGGCGATGACTTCGAACGAAAGCTGGCAAGGTGAAAGCATCCAACCGCGCCAAGTCCTGTGACAGGCAGGGCGGAAACAGCCACTACGCTATGGATAGCCCAAAACTCCAAGTGCAATTGAGGCGCGGGTTCGCCGCCAGACAAATAGACCTGCTGACCCGGCGCAAACAGCTCGGCTTGCATCACGAGCCCTGCCACGAGAGCGACAAAAAGCCAGATCAGCGCGATGGCAAGTGCTGCTCGGAGCATCATGCTTCGGTGTGCGCGATAGCGGCAAGCCCTTCGCGATAGGTCGGGTAAGCCGGGCGCCATCCGAGGGCGGACTTCGCCCGGCCATTGGAGACGCGCTTGCATTCGGCGTAGAAACTGGCCGCCATGGGCGAAAGGTCGGCGTCTTCGATGGCGATTTCTGGTGGTGGCGCTGTGCCTAAAAGCGCCGCGGCGTGGGCGATCACGTCCTGGGGCGGGGCCGGTTCATCATCGGTCAGGTGGAACACGCCGCGGGCGCCGGTCAGCAGGATCGCTTCGAGGCCGCTTGCGATATCATCCACATGGACCCGGCTGAAGACCTGTCCCGGCTTCACGATGCGCCGCGCAGATCCAGACCGCACCCGATCCAGTGGCGACCGGCCAGGCCCGTAAATCCCCGGCAGGCGTACGATGGCGAGAGGGCGGTCGGTGCTCGCCCATTGGTATTCCGCCAAGACACGGGCCTCGGCCCGGGTGCTCTGGGGATTGAGCGGGCTCCATTCAAACGCCCACGCCCCGTCAAGATCGCCGTAGACGCCTGTTGTGGAGAGGTAGGTGATGGAACGAGCGGTATCAGCCCAATCGCCCGCTTTCGCGAAGGCGGGGCATCCGGCGTTCGTTGGTGGAATGGAGACAAGCCAGTCGCTTTCGTCCGGTGGGGCCATTCCCGCATCGAAGGTATCGGCTTCAATTCCCTGCACCCGTAGGCTCTCAGCCTTTTCTTCGCTGCGGACTGTCCCCCCAACACGCCAGCCTGAAGCGCCCATGCGCGCGGCCAGTTGCAGGGCAGAGTAGCCGAGGCCAAAACAGTAGAGACTGCGTTGCGGATCTGTCATTTGCGGTCCATCCGGTCCACCTCTAGGGCTCAAGCCAGCCAAGTCTATGCCGAGGGGTTCCCGCCTGTGTCCAGCCTGCCTGTCATCATCTCTGCCCTTGCCTTGATGCAAGGCGCACCCCTGACGGAAGCGGGGCGGGCCGTCCAGGCTGAAGAGGCCCAGCGGCTGGCCAATTGTCTGGACCTTGTCGAGACCGATCCGGAAACCGCCTATGAGGACGGTCTGGCCTGGTTGTCCGATGGCGGGCGGCCTGGCGCGCGCCATTGTGCGGCTGTTGCACTCATCGCGCTTGGGCACCCTGAAGAAGGTGCCGCTCGGCTTGAGGAACTGGCAAACGCGCCGGATGCCGGCGGTCTTGATGCCCGCACGGCGTATCTTGGCCAGGCCGGGAATGCCTGGTTGCTGGCAGGGGCGCCTGAAGCGGCGATCCTGACGCTGACCAATGCCCTCAAATTGGCGCCCGATGATGTCGACCTGCGCAAGGACCGCGCGGCAGCTCTCATTGCCTCTGAGCGCTGGCAGGAAGCGGTCACAGACCTCGACTTTGCGGTCGATGCCATGCCGCTGGACGCCCAAGCTCTGACACTGCGCGCCCGGGCCTTCATGGAGATGGAGCGGTTTGATAACGCGTTGGCAGATATTGAGACCGCGCGGGGCTCGGCCCCGGACAATATCGACATTCTGGTGCTTCGCGGTGAAATCCGAGAGGCCCAGCGGGTCGCCGGGCGTTAAATTCGCGAGATCGCGCTGACGGGCGCATCGAGCAAGAGCAGGTCTCCGAAGCGCTGCACGTTTCCTGAGATGGAAACCGGATCGGCCACAAATTCCAGCAGATCTTGCCCATGGGCCGCACCGGCATCGGTCATGATCATGAGAGCGGCCTGATCCGCGCGATCCTTTACGTAGAAGGCAGGCGGGATGCCACCGCGTATGCAGAGGCTGGCGCAGGACTTGTGCACTTTGCCTTCCGAGGGACGCATGGCGCCGAACCAGCATTTGCTATCCAGGACTTCGCCTTCCAATGAGACTTGAGTGAGAGGCGTAGGCGTCGGGAACGCCAGATCGCCGATGCTGCCGGCCGGGTCTTCGGCGATCCAGTCCATGCCATCCGCAACGGCGATCATGGCGTGGCGTCCACGCTGGATGAGCGAGCCTTTCACAATCACCGGCTTGCCCGCCAAGGCACCGATCCGTGCAGCCACACCGCACTTGCCCTGACAGCCGAGCAGCGCGGTGCGCGGCGTGCCGTCCAGGTCGAGCGTGCGCAGCATGGCGTAGGGCTCCGAGGTGGCGATGCCTCGCCATTCCCGAATGTCGCCCATCGCCCAATCACCGGGCCCGGCTGGCTCTTGCAATGCTGCGACCGTTCCCGCTGTGGCCGCAGTGCCTGCCATGAGGGCCAGCCCGGCGCGCACAAAGAAGCGGCGGTCTATGGCAGGCGTATCAGCCCAACCGATGAAGAAATCGTCCTTGCTCATGCGGGCGCTCCGATCAGGCTTGGTTGTGTGGGCGTGCCCGGCGCATTCGGCTCAGGGTTCACGTAAACCACGCCGTCTTCGATACGCGTCTGATACGTCGCGATCTTCTCGGTGAACGGCGGCGGGGACTTGCCGTCTTCCATGCGATACTGGAAGCCATGCCAGGGGCAGGTGATGCAGCCATCGACGATCTTGCCTTCGCCGAGCGGTCCACCCTGGTGGCGGCAGACATTAGACACGGCGGACACTTTTTCGCCGTCACGGAACACTGCAATCGCTTCGCCCGATGCGGGCCGGACGATCTTGGCGCGCGCATCTTCCATCTCGCTGATCGCGGCAACCTTCAGCCAACCCTCGAGCGTTGTGCCCTGGGTCGATGACAGACTGGCGAGCCCCGTCGTCAGGTGCAGGCCGGTTACAGTCACAGCGCTCAGTCCGAGCAGGGCCACATAGACCGGATGCTTCTCGAACTGGATCGCACCCAATGCCACATGGGCCACCAGCAATCCGAAGGCGACATAGACGCCCATATGCAGCGCCTTCCAGAGGCCTGGTCCAAGGTTCGCGTTCCAGAAATCGTGGCTGGTTGCCGCCATAAGGAACATGATGAACAGGGCGACAAAGCCGAGGCTTTCAAAGGGAAAGCCCGACAGGCTGTCATAGCGCGGATTGGAGGCGAACACTGACACCAAAGGGTTCATCTCGGAAAACCCGTGATACCACATGATCGTCAGCCCGGCATGGACCAGCGCGACCAGAAAGGTCGTCACACCGAGATGGCGACGATTGTAGAGGAACGGTTTGAAGCGGTCGGTCAGCCGAGCCAGCGGGCCGATACAAAGAATGAAGGTGAGCAACAGGAAGGCCAGGGTGCCGGTGGCGCGCATGATGATCTGCACCGGGTGAAGACTCTCGCCGCTGGGCTGGGTCGCGACACTGATCGCGATGAAGCCAACCAGATACAGCGCAATGCCCACGAGCAGCCAGAGATCGAACCGCGTCTTGAAGGGAGTCCACTGAACGGCCTTGTAGTCGTGTGACATCACTCGGCCTCCAGCATCAATTCGCCCGGAAGGGCTTCATTCACCGGACTTGCGGGCCGGTTCATGACGGCCAGAGTGAGGACCACCAGTGCGGCCGGACCAATCAAGGCCCAGAGCGCCAGGTGCCATTTTCGATGCGCGCGTTTCATGAGATCGGCGGCTCCGTTTGGGTGAAGAGTTTTGCCAGCATCAGCGGCCAGAGCCCGACAATGCCGGGCAGGATGAGCAGGCGCACGCGGAGCGGCAGGCCCTTTCCCCTAGCGGCAGGGTCGATGCGACCTGCGCCTCCGAACATGTAGATCAGCCCGACCAACAATCCCGCGGCGAAGTAGAGCCCCAGCGCGAGAACGATCATTTCTGCCGTCGCAACGCTCATGATCGCACCACGCCCGCATAGGCCACGCCGGACAGGTCTGCCATCTCGCGGCTGACCGTAGTCAGGTCATCGATGTTGAAGTCAGACAGGCTGGAGTGTCCGCACGCCCGGGCCAGAACCGCCATGAGTTCCGTGGAGGCGTCGAAGAAGTTCTTCAGCCGTTGGGCTGATTTCTCCACCACCAGCCGGGAGACCAGATGGGGTTTTTGGCTGGCTATGCCGACGGGGCAGTTATTGGTGTGGCAGGCGCGCATGGCGATGCAGCCAATCGCTTGCATGGCCGCGTTCGAAACCGCGATGGCATCGGCGCCGAGGGCCAGGGCTTTTACGAAATCGGCCGGTGTGCGCAGGCCGCCTGTGATCACGAGAGTCACGTCGCTTCTGCCAGATGAGTCCAGGTGCCGGCGGGCGCGGGCCAGGGCCGGGATCGTGGGGACCGAGATATTGTCCCTGAATATCGTCGGCGCAGCGCCGGTCCCCCCGCCACGCCCGTCGAGTATGATATAGTCAACGCCGACGTCCAGAGCCGCGTCGATGTCTTTCTCGATGTGTTGGGCTGACAGTTTGTAGCCGATGGGAATGCCGCCGGTTCTGTCGCGAACTTCGTCGGCAAATTCCTTGACCTGGGAGACGTCCGTCCAGTCTGGAAACCGCGGCGGGGAAATGGCGGACTGGCCTTCTTCGAGGCCCCGCACTTCGGCAATCTTGCCCTTCACCTTTTCACCGGGCAGGTGTCCGCCGGTTCCGGTCTTGGCGCCCTGGCCGCCCTTGAAGTGGAAGGCCTGGACGCGCTCGAGCTTGTCCCAGGAAAAGCCGAACCGGCCAGAAGCCAATTCGTAGAAATAGCGCGTATTGGCCGCCTGTTCTTCTGGCAGCATCCCGCCCTCGCCGGAACAAATGCCAGTGCCCGCCAGTTCCGCGCCGCGCGCCATGGCCACCTTGGCTGGCTCTGACAGGGCTCCGAAACTCATATCCGACACAAACAGCGGAATATCGAGGCGAAGGGGTTTCTGGGCATTCGGGCCAATCACGACGGATGTATCGACCGGGTCATCGTCCAGAAGGGGCATTTTCTGGAGCTGGGCGGTGAGGATCTGGATGTCGTCCCAATCTGGCAAGTCCTGGCGCGGCACGCCCATGGCATCGACCACGCCGTGGTGGCCAACTTTCGAAAGTCCGTCCCGGGCGTATTGCTGGATCAGAGTGTTGTGCGGTTCGGGGTGAGGCGCGTGGCTCGGATCCTGGTACAGGCCCAAATAGTCGTCGCGCTGGTAGGGCTGCGGGTTGGCCTTTGCCCAGTCCGCGATCTCATCGGCATCGACCAGCACGTCATTGCCATCCATCCAGGCTTTGAACTTGGGCAGCGCCTCGGAATTTTCATATTCCGAAACGCCACTATCAAGCCGGTAGTCCCAATTGTGGACCCCGCAGATGAGATTGTCATTGGCGTCGACATGGCCGTCTGACATCAGCGCGCCGCGGTGCAGGCAGCGGCCATAGAAGACTGAAACCTCACTGTCGAAGCGCACGACCACCAGATCGACTTCTCCTACGAGCGCATATTCGGGCGCCCGGTCTTCCAGTTGATCCCACTTGGCCACGATTTGCGTGTTCATGCCTGGTGCGTCCCTCTTCGTTTCGCCCATCTCGTATCGTTCACGTTCATGGCACACCAATCACTGAGGCTCAAAAAAATTGTGATAAACTCTTGGGATGCATGGTTATTGGCTTTCCGATAAGCCGTACCTATCCGAGTTAGGGGACCCCGATGACCGAAAAGACCGCACTGACCTGGCACAAGGTCGCTGAGCCTGGTGAAGTGGCCGAAGGGCGAGTGAAGTCCGCCACAGCGGGCAGCCAATCTGTCGCTTTGGTCCATTTCGAAGGCCAGTACGCGGCCATGGACAATAAATGTCCCCACCAGGGTGGACCGCTTGGCGAAGGGTCGATTGAAAAAGGCATCGAGGACAAGTGCTGGCTGCGATGCCCCTGGCACGGTTGGGACTTTGATCCACTGACCGGAAAGCCCCCCGGCGGCCACGAAGACACCGGTCAGACGATGTTCGAGGTCGAATCCCGCGAGGATGGAATCTATGTCGGCGTGCCCGCCGAGCCGCCGCGGGCGCGGACCGTCGCCGATGTGATGGCCGAGACGATGACCAATTGGGGCGTCACCAGCGTGTTCGGCATGGTTGGCCATTCCAATCTCGGCCTTGCCGATGCCCTGCGCGTGCAGGAATCCGAGGGTCGGCTCAGCTATTACGGCATCCGCCACGAGGGCGCCGCAGCGTTCGCTTGCTCGGGCTATGGCAAGCTCACCGGTCGCCCCGCGGCCGCGCTTACCATTGCCGGGCCGGGCGCAACAAACCTTATCACCGGGCTTTGGGACGCGAAGGTGGACGGCGCACCCGCTCTCGCTTTGACTGGCCAGGTCCAGGACCAGGTGGTTGGCGTCCACGCTTTCCAGGATATCGACCTGGAAGCCGCTTTCGAATCGGTTTCGGCCTTTTCCCAGACCGTGCACCCGGAATCTGACCACGCCCTCCTGATGACCCAGGCGATCAAGACCGCCATCCTCGAGCGCGGCGTCGGGCATTTGGTCTTCCCGGACAATGTTCAGCCAAAACCCGCTCCGGAGGGCGCCAAGGCGCAAGGCCCGGCCGGGCGGATGGCGGACCTGCGTGTTGCACCGCCGGAAAGCGCTCTGCATGAGGCCGCCAGGCTCCTGAAAGCCGCCAAGCGCCCGATGATCATCGTCGGCTATGGCGCGCTGGACGGGATGGATGCGGTTATCGCCCTGGCTGACAAACTTGGCGCGCCCGTGGCGACCACCTTCAAGGCGAAGGGCCAGATCGGCGACGATCACCCCCTGGCCGCGGGCGTCATGGGCCGGTCGGGCACCCCGATTGCCAGCTGGTTCATGAACGAGGCTGATCTGCTCGTCGTCTTCGGCTCCTCCTTCTCCGACCATACCGGGATCTATGAGGGCGCACCCACCATCCAGGTGGATACCGATCCCATGCGCCTGGCCAAACGCCACCCCGTCACCGTGCCCGTGATGGGCGATGTGGGCGTCACGGCCACCCAGCTTGCCGCAGCCATGGACGGCGCCGCTGCGACGGACCTGCGCGGCGAAGTGGCCGAGCGCTGGCGCCTTTGGCGCATTGAAAAGGCCAATCGCGAGGGCGAGGACCGCGGCAAGGGCGTCTCCGCCGCCGCCTTGTTCGCTGCCTTGACGCGCCACGCCCCTGCCGATGCGATCCTGCCAGTGGATGTGGGCAACAACACGTACAGCTTTGGGCGCTATTTCGAGCCGACGGGCCAGCAGCGCGTACTGATGTCGGGCTATCTTGGCTCGATCGGATTCTCCTTTCCGGCCGCCATGGGGGCCTGGGCCGCGACCCGGGAAGACGGTCCGTATAAGGGCCGGAAGGTCATCTCGGTGTCCGGCGATGGCGGCTTTGGCCAATACGCGATGGAATTCACCACGGCAGTCAAATACGGCATGAACATCACCCATGTTCTCATGAACAATTCCGAGCTTGGAAAAATCTCCAAGGAGCAAAAGGCCGCCGAATTCCCCGTCTGGCAGACCAGCCTCGTCAATCCGAGTTTCGCCGGTTTTGCCCGATCCTGCGGCGGCATGGGCGAGCAGGTGAAAACACGCGAGCAACTGGACGAGGCCCTGGCCAAGGCGATTGCCCATAACGGCCCCGCCCTGGTCGAGGTCATGACCGATGCGGAGCTGATGTGATGACCACGCCCCACGCCGCACATCCCATGGAAGGCATGACGGGCGGGACCTCGCTGGAACACCTTCCGTTCGGCCTCGACGAACCGGTGATGCATGCCCTGGAAGGTCTTGCCATCTGCATCGACCTGTTCGGAGTCGGGCTGATCCTGTTTGGCTTTTTCGTGGCCCTGTTTCGTCTGCTGGCGGGCCTGCGCCACGGAATCGGACTGACCCACAATCTGGGCAATCTGAACACGGCCCGGGCGATTCTGGGTACCTATATTCTCACAGGCCTGGAATTCATGATCGCGTCGGACATTGTCCACACTGTGATCACGCGGGAACTGACGGATCTCATCTTTGTGGGCCTCCTTGTCCTGATCCGAACCGCCATTTCCTTCTTCCTGGGCAAGGAAGTCATGGAGCTGGAAAAAGAGCACTGACGCCCGGGCTTTGCGCGACTCACCGTGGCCGATACACTCGCGTTTTCGGCGCGAGCAGAGTGCGGCATGGCAGTTCAACAAATCATGACCCAGATGGGATTGCGCAAACGGCTCTATCTGGAACTGGAGCCAGACGCCCGCGCGACGGGCGGCCTCTCGCGCACCAATGTTTTCATCGTCCTCCTCGTCGTGGCGAGCTTCATTGCGCTTGCCCTGGAAACCGAACCGTCCCTGCCGCAGGCGTGGAAAACCGGGATCGACTATTTCAATTACGCGATCCTCGCCATCTTTGCTGTCGAATACCTGATCCGTCTTTGGGCGGCGGGTGAAGATCCGCGCTATGCGGGCCTGTTTGGCCGGGTCAAATA
This sequence comes from Pseudomonadota bacterium, assembly GCA_038526245.1. GTDB lineage: Bacteria > Pseudomonadota > Alphaproteobacteria > Caulobacterales > Hyphomonadaceae > UBA5336. Next base: position 71,484 of record JBCBGZ010000002.1, on the reverse strand, counting down.
CATGTTGTCGGCCAGTGCGCTGGCTGACCTTCTGGCTTTCGCGCCGGAATTGCTGTGGATCCTGTTTGTTGGAACCGAAGGCGACCAGGCCCTGATGATCCTGCGGATTCTGCGGCTGACGCGCCTGGTGAAAATCGCCCGGTTCATGCCAGCCTTCGACATTCTGGGCGCCGCGCTGACGCGCTCGCGCGGGCAGCTTTTCACAACGCTCGCTGTCGCCCTGGTGCTTGTCTATATCTCGGCGGTGCTCCTTTACTTCATCGAAGGCGTTGGCGCCGGTCGTGATGAATTCGCCTCAATTCCCCGGGCGGTCTGGTGGGCCATCGCGACGCTGACGACGGTGGGATATGGCGATGTGTACCCCGAAACCACGCTGGGGCGGGTCGCGGCGTCGTTCATTGCCCTCGCGGGAATTGGCGTGGTCGCCCTGCCGGCCGGTGTGTTCGCCAGCGCGTTTTCCGATGAACTTCGCGAGCGGGAGGAGGCGCGCCGGGAAGCCGCCGCCAGGCGCGCCGCCATGGGGCTGGAGGATGAAGTGTCCAGCAAAGACGTCAGGCCGGAGACGGAATAGGCCGGAACTGGCGAAGAAGGCGAGGGTTTGAACCGTCCGCCCTCTACAGCTGACCCAGTAGTGAGGGCCTTCAGCTGAAACATCCTTCGAACAGTCAGACTGCGCACCGGCGCATCAAGACTCTCCTTGACTCTTTTTATCTGGAACAAAATAAGAACTTTTGGGTGTGAGCCCCATAGAACGCCTGGTCCCGAGGGGAGAGGGCGGGGCGCATTTTAGCTTGAGCCGAAGAATGAAACGCTATCTTTCCCTATGGTTTCCCGACTGGCCACTGACGCGATTGAAGCGGGCGTGTGGTAAGGCGGTTGCACCACAGGCTCGCGCCCCTGAAGCGCCTTTCGCGCTGACAGAGCCTGGCGTCCATGGTCTGTGTATTGTTGCGGCCAATCCAGCAGCCCAGCGTGAGGGCGTTATCCCGGGGCTGCGTTTTACCGATGCCAAAGCCCGCTGCCCTGGCCTTGTCTCAGAAGATATCGACCGTGGGGCAGATGCGCGTGCCCTGAAGCTCCTGGGCCATTGGATGGTGCGCTTTGCCCCGCTTGTGGCGATTGACGGCGATGATGGGCTGATGATCGAGATCACGGGCTGTGCACATCTCTATGGCGGTGAACAGGAGATGATGGACCTTGCTGCCGCGCGGCTTGGGAGCAATGGGATCACTTGTCAGCTTGGCCTGGCGAGCACGCCAGGTGCCGCGAGTGCCCTGGCGCGGGCTGCTCCGCAAACCATTCTGCAGCCAGGAGATGAGCGCAGGGGGCTTGCAGCGTTGCCGATGACGGCGCTGCGCCTTTCGCAAGCGGCCCGAACTCTGCTGCGCCGGTTTGGGCTGACCCGGATCGGTCAGCTCTATGACATCGACCGCAAATCGCTGGCCCGGCGGTTTCGCTCGCGCGAGATGGCAGATGCGGCCTTGCTGCGGCTGGACCAGGCGCTTGGACAGCGGATTGAACCGCTCTCGCCCCTGCGGCCCGCGCCCGCCCATGCCGTTCGGCTTAATTGTCCTGAGCCTATTGCGACCGCTGAGGCTATTCGGCTCGGTCTGGCGCAGCTTGCCGATGAATTGTGCGATGATCTGGCAGGGCTTGGCCAGGGCGCACGGGGATTTGCCCTGGTGGCTTTTCGCGCGGATGGCGGGATGACGGATGTGCAGATCACACTTGCCCGCCCGGTGAGAGCGCCCGCGCATATCCTGCGCCTGTTTGAAGAGAAGATAGACCGGATCGATCCGGGGTTCGGAATAGACTATCTGGTCTTGGAGGCCCACCGGGCCGGGCCAATGCAGACCGGAACGCCAGCCTTTGCAGGGGACTTGGCAAGCCGCGATACTGACCCTGTCGCACTGTCCGCCCTGGCAGACCGCATCTCTGCCCGTCTCGGTGATGGCTCCGTGCAGGTCGCCCATATGTGTGAGAGCCATCTGCCGGAGCGCGCCGAACAGCTCAAATCCTTCGAGGGCAATCTCCCGGAGCAGCCCGTGCCCACACCCCATGCAGGCTCAAGGCCGATCCGGATGTTTGACCGGCCAGAGCAAGTGAAGGTTCTGGCTGAAGTGCCTGATGGCCCGCCGCAGCGCTTCATCTGGCGGCGCGTCACGCGGCGTGTGGTGCGCGCAGATGGGCCTGAGCGTGTGAGCCCCGAATGGTGGCGCCATAGTGCGGCGCCGGACACGGCCACCAGCCCCGATGGGCTCGACAGAAAATGGCTTGCGCCCAAGCTTGACCCGCGCGCCGATGCGGATTTGATCGGCAGAATTCGCGCTGATCTTGAGGCAGAGCCTGCCATGGCGCCCGCGCGCAATCTCCCCCGGGCCCGTGACTATTACCGTATCGAGGATGCGGAGGGGCGGCGCTACTGGTTGTTTCGCAAAGGGCTCTATGGCGATGGGCGCGGTGGCCCGCCGGAATGGTTCATCCATGGGCTGTTCGCATGACCGATTATGCCGAGCTGGCCGTCACGACGAACTTTTCTTTTCTGCGCGGTGCAAGCCATGGGGAAGAACTGGTGCATCAGGCCAAGGCACTTGGCCTTCAGGCAATAGGTATTGCTGATCGTAATACGCTGGCGGGTGTCGTGCGGGCCCATATCGCGGCCAAGGAAGCCGGCATGCGCATGTTGGTGGGCGCAAGGCTTGTGCCCACCGATGGCCCGGAGCTGATCTGCTATCCCACCGACCGGACCGCCTATGGTCGCCTCAGCCAGCTTCTCACGCTGGGAAAACGGCGCGCGGAGAAGGGCGCATGTGAGATCACGCTGGAAGACATCTTCGCCCATGGCGATGGGCAAGTGTTTATCGTCATGCCGCCGGACCGACTGGACGGGGCGTTTGCCGATACGCTTGAGCGTCTGGCGCAGGGCTGGGTGGGACGGATTTATCTGGCGGCCCGTTACAGGTTTGCAGGCCAGGACCGGGAGACGATCGCGCGGTTGGCTGATCTGGGCGCCAAGGCGGGCGCGCCGATTATTGCCGTCAATGACGTACTCTACCACGCCCCGGAGCGCAGGCCCCTGCAGGATGTCGTGACCTGCATCCGCGAACACTGCACCATCGAAGATGCCGGGTTCCGCCTGGAGGCCAATGCCGAGCGGCATTTGAAACCGCCGGAGGAAATGGCGCGCCTTTTCAAAGGATTTGAGCCTGCCCTGGCGCGTACGGTCGAGATTGCAGAGCGCTGCACCTTTTCGCTGGATGAACTGGCCTATGAGTATCCCGATGAGCCCGTCCCGCCCGGCAAAACCCCGCAGCAGCACTTGGAAGACCTGGCCTGGGCGGGTGCGGACTGGCGCTATCCCGGCGGCGTGCCGCGCAAGGTGACCGACGCACTGGTGAAGGAACTCACCCTGATCGGTGAACTGGACTATGCGCCTTACTTTTTGACCGTCCATGACGTTGTGCGATGGGCGCGCGAGCATGACATTTTGTGCCAGGGGCGGGGATCTGCGGCCAATTCCGCTGTCTGTTATTGCCTCGGTATCACCAGCGTCGACCCGACGATGACCAGCCTGCTGTTCGAGCGCTTTTTGACCAAGGAGCGCAAGGAGCCCCCGGACATCGATGTGGATTTCGAACATGAGCGGCGCGAAGAAGTCATCCAGTACGTTTATGAGCGCTATGGCCGCGCCCGCGCCGCGTTGACAGCTACGGTGATTTCCTATCGTCCACGCTCAGCCGTGCGCGAAGTTTGCAAAGCATTGGGCCTGTCAGAGGATGTATCGTCGGTGTTGGCGGGCACAGTCTGGGGCAGTTTCGGGTCTGATATAAAGCCCGGCCATATCCAGCAGGCGGGCCTTGATCCAGGCAACCCTATGGTGCGCCGCGCGATCACCCTGACGCGGCAGCTTATCGGGTTTCCGCGCCACCTGTCCCAACATGTTGGTGGCTTTGTGCTGACCCGCGGGCTGCTCACCGAGACGGTTCCCGTCGGCAATGCCGCCATGGAAGACCGCACCTTCATCGAGTGGGACAAGGATGACATCTCGGCGCTGAATATCATGAAAGTGGATGTGCTGGGCCTCGGCATGCTGACCTGCATCCGCAAGGCCTTCGATCTTCTGCGTTTGCACAAGAATATTGATTATGACCTCGCCAGTGTCCCGCAAGGCGATACCGCGACCTATGACATGCTCTGCCGGGGGGAGAGCCTTGGCGTTTTCCAGGTCGAAAGCCGCGCACAGATGAACATGCTGCCGCGCCTGCGACCGCGCGAATTCTACGATCTCGTCATCGAAGTTGCGATTGTCCGGCCAGGTCCGATCCAGGGCGATATGGTCCATCCCTATCTGCGTCGCAGGCAGGGGCTGGAGAAACCGCGCTATCCCAGCCCCGCGCCGGAGCATGGCCCGCCCGATGAGTTGGAGCAGATCCTCTGCCGTACCCTCGGCGTGCCCCTGTTTCAGGAACAGGCGATGCAGATTGCCATGGATGCAGCGAAGTTCTCTGCCGATGAAGCCAATGGCCTGCGCCGGGCCATGGCGACTTTCAGGAAGGTCGGCACAATCCAGAATTATCAGGATCTGATGGTCGAGCGGATGGTGGCGCGTGGCTATGAGCGCGACTTTGCCCAGCGCTGCTTCGATCAGGTGAAAGGCTTTGGCGAATATGGCTTTCCCGAAAGCCATGCGGCCAGTTTTGCGCTGCTGGTCTACATCTCGTCCTGGCTTAAATGCCACCATCCCGACGTGTTCTGCGCGGCCCTGCTTAACAGCCAGCCCATGGGCTTTTATGCGCCGGCCCAGATCGTGCGCGATGCCCGCGAAAACGGTGTTGAGGTGCGTGCTGCCGATGTGAACCTGTCGGACTGGGACAATACGCTTGAGCCCGCATCCCAGGACCCAGCAGCCCTGAGCACGATCCATCGCGGCGCGGAAGGCGTAGGGGAGACCAAAAACAGCAGCCCTGAGCACGATCCATGTGAGCGCAGCGATACGGGATCAAACCAGAATGCAAAGCGTAGCGGGGATCAGACAAGAATGGCGGTACGTCTTGGCCTGCGCCAGATTGACGGTCTGGGCGAGGATGAAATCGAGCAGATGCTGCAAGCACGCGGCGGTGGTTATGACGTTCCAGAAGATATCCGCCGCCGATCTGGCATTACGAGGCGGGCATTGGAGCATCTGGCGGCTGCCGATGCATTCTGTTCCATGGGCCTGGACCGGCGCGCCGCGCTCTGGGCGGTACGCGGCGAGGCGAGCGGGGCGAGCCTGCCATTGTTTGCCGCTGCAGATGTGGCCGAGCAGGGCCGCGACGGGCTGACCCGATTGCCGATCATGCCAACCTCTGAACATGTCATTCAGGACTATCAGACGACCCGCCTATCGTTGAAGGATCATCCCATTTCGTTCCTGCGCGATCGCTATGCCCGGCTTGGTCTTCTCCCGGCGAGGGAGGCGTGCGCCCGCCCGAATGGGGCACGGGTCGAGCTTGGCGGCGTTGTGCTGGTGCGCCAGCGCCCCGGTTCGGCCGGTGGGGTATGCTTCATCACCATGGAAGACGAAACCGGTATCGCCAATCTGGTGGTCTGGCAGAAAGTGTTCGAGCGCTTTCGTTCCGTGGTGATGGGCGCGCGCATTCTGGTCGTGAAGGGGCGTGTGCAGACCGCCGACAATGTCACCCACATTGTCGCCGAGCAGTTGATTGACCGAACCTGCGACCTCGAACTGCTGTCGGAGGACGCCCACAATGACCCGCTGAAGAATGCGTTGGACCGGGCCGATGAAGTCTTGCGTCCGATCCCAGAGCGTAAAGGCCCACCATCCCGGTCCGCAGGCCGTCACCCGCGGGACGTCCGCATCATCCCTGCCGGTCGGAATTTTCATTAGGCTGAAGTCGCAGAGGCTCTTTCAAATGTCATGATGTACGACAGCGGCATCAGGTCATTCGGCGACACGCCAGGCGTGCCCAGATATACCAAATGGTACATTGCTGCATGTCGGAGGGACATTATCTGACGGGCGTGCAAAACATGCATCTCAATCCAACTCCACAATCACATGTCTGCTGTAATTCCGATTACAGAACGGGGCATAGCGGCCTCCAAGCTGAATTCGAACCCCGAGGAGAAATTCATGCGATTTGAGGATCGACTGATACAGCTCGCCTATGAACTCGTCCTCGAGCCGACCAAACTGTTCGAGCTTGATGACCTGCTCGACCAAAAGATCAGCCGCCTGATTGAAGCTGGAAACGACGTCCTGACCGAGCCCGACAAGACCCTTCAGGATGTCAGCCATTACTACGAAAGCGCGCTGGCTTTGGCAGAGCGTACGGAGCATTCTGCAACGCCAAAAGCGCGCCGTGCGATACGCTCCGAGGCCCTCTCATGGGTGATGGTCAATGATCAGGGGGTAATCACTAAACTCAGCGAGGCGGCGCAGCAGAACCTTGGCCTGAGTGCTGGCGAGCATTTGCACAAGGCGCTGTCAGACACCGACGACAAACAAGCGTTCTGCAAAGGCCTGGCCGGGCTTCGCAACGCCTCGCCGGAGCCGGCGTTGGTATTGACCGTCCTGTCGGCGGCAACTGAGCGACTCAGCCAACATATCGTCGAATGGGACCTGCATGATCCCGATGGTCCTGTGGCAATCGTCCAAGAGCTGAACATGAGTTGGGAAGACAGTGTTGGGCGCTTGTTCTCGCAGAGTTTGTCTTTGACCGCGGCCGAACTGGCGATTTGCCGGGCGATCGTCAACGGCGTCAGCTTGCGCGATCTCGCGCAACAGCGCGCACGCTCCCTGGGCACCGTTCGCAATCAACTGAAGCACTTGTTGTCCAAACTGAACCTGAAGTCCCAGACAGAACTCGTCTGTTTGTATTCCGGTTTTTCCAAACTCTCCAAACTGAATCCGGATGATCCGCAACGGCCGTTCGGGGAAGAAGGCCGTCGCAAGCTTGAGGTTCTTGAGCTCGCAGACGGCAGTCATTTGGCAGTTGATGTTTGGGGCGACCCAGATGCCCGCCCGGTGCTCTATTTGCACCCGATGATCGGCGGGACTGGGCTGACACCAGAGGTGAAAGCGCTGTTCAAGGACAATGGCTACCGTCTGATCATGCCCTGGCGGCCGCAATTTGGCAGCACGTCTGGATGCGGGACCGGATTCGAGCAAGCTTATGGCTATGCCCAAAGGCTTGCAGAACTCCTCGACCACTTTGATGTGGCCGCTTGTCCTGTCATCGCGAGCCACGGGGCATCGCCCTATGCTTTCGCTTTTGCCCAAACCTATCCTGACCGGTGTGAAGGTTTGGTCTTCGCCTGCACAACCCTGCCGATTGTCGGGGGAAATCAGCTTAAGAAGATGATCGCGCAAGTCCGGGTACCCTATTATCTGGCGAAGCATGCGCCGAGCGTTCTGCGCTTCTACCTACGATCCATCGTCGCCAAGGTTCATGCGGGCTACGAGGATTCCTACGTGAACCGTTTCTACTCAGGCTCCTTGGCAGACCTGGATACGATTTCCGACGCGGTGTTCAAAAAAATGATATTTGATTCAATGACATACGGGTATCTTAACGGCGTGGATGGCGGCGTTCAGGAGATATTGCTCAATGCAATGGACTGGAGTTCGCTAGTCGCAGAGATCACGCAGCCCGTTCACTTGGTTTATGGTGAACAGGACGTGCGAGACCGGACCCAACTTATCGAAGACTTTCTGAAGACAATGCCAACCGCGCGCCTGGAGATCGTATCCGGGGCAGGTTCACTCGTTTTCTATCAAAGACCCGACGTTTTTGTTCAGCAATTACAAGAGCTAAACTGCAGCGCGGCAGCCTAAACGGGCTGTTTGTTCCATATGGGACATTCAAGCCGGACTCAGTGTGGGGCATCGCGGGACCAAAGCCGTTATCTTTGGAGCTCGCCAGATGGCACTTATCCGCAAACCCAGATCCCTCGCCCTGTTGGCCATGTCGTCAGTCTCGGCGCTCGCGCTGACGCCGCATGCAAACGCCACGACAAATGAGACCATCACCGGCGTAACGTTCAACGGTGCCGGCGGCGCCTGTTCCATAAGCCCGACCGTGAGCCTTGGGGCCAACGCGGATGATGACGCGACGACCGCTGGTATTCAGGACTCTTTTCGGGTCGTCTTGTCTTCAAACACCACTTTGGGGGCGGCGCCCGGACCATCGCAGCTGTTCCAAACGACAGCCAATCAGGTCGCAACCGGGGCATTTCAGCAAACGCTCAACTTCATCGTTCCAAGTAATCAGAATCTGGGTTCGACCATCGCGGTCAACGTGCTCGATACGACATCTGCAACCGCCAGCACGGGGCGTGCCAAGGCTGTGCGTACTCTCACGCTGTCGCAGATCAACGCGGCGGGTGGTGCATGCGCGACCCTTGCCGCCAGCAGTGGTTTCGGCGCGAATCAAGCTCCCGTCGCTGATGCTGGCACCGACATCCTGCTGAACAACTACACGCCTGGCGCGCCGATCCAATTGGATGGGAGCGGCAGCAGCGATCCGGACGGTGATCCCCTGTCCTATAGCTGGTTCAACCCCACAGGACTAAGTGGCATCATTTTCTCGGATCCGAATGCGGTGTCACCCACCTTGTCAGTGCCTCCCGCCTTCTTCGGCAACCAGACAACGGCTCAGTTCATCGTCAACCTCGAGGTTCGAGACGGAAATGGCGGTGTGTCGAACGACTCAATTCTCGTCACACTCAACCGCGCCGCGGTGAATCAGGCGCCTGTCGCCAATGCCGGGAACAACATTTCCAACCCCAGCTATGTTTCAGGCACGCCGATCACTCTCGACGGCAGCGCATCGTCCGATCCCGATGGCGACCCGCTAACCTATTCCTGGCGACAAATCAGCGGCCCGACCGGGGGTGTCAGCCTGACGAATACGTCATCACCGCAGGCGACGTTCAGCGTCACAGGCATCTCCGCGGCGCGCCAATATGGTTTCGAACTGACGGTCAGTGATGGGCAGGCGTCGTCCACGTCGACCGTGGTGGTGAATGTCGCGCCGGCACCGGTGAACCAGGCGCCCGTTGCCAATGCCGGCATTGATCGCAGCATCAACGGGGTTGTGGGCGGAGATACGCTTCAGCTGAATGGAAATAGCAGCCAGGACCCAGACGGTGATCCGCTGACGGTATCATGGACCCAAACCGGGGGTCCCTCAGGCATTACGTTTGACGACCCGACCGACATCAGTCCGGAGATCACATTTCCATCTGGGCTGACCGGGGCGCAAACCTTCACTTTGACACTGACCGTCTCTGATCCTTCGGGCGCTCAATCGACTGACACCGTCGACATTATTGCCAATTATGCGGCCCCTGCCCAATTGCTGACGGCTGGCCCGTCCAATCTGACCTATGCCAGCGTCTCTGGAGAGTGCCGTGTTTCAGCGGACCTCAGTGTGACGGGCGTCACCGATGATGGTAACGGTCGGGACGAGTATGAAGTCCGCCTCACGCCTGCGGGCACACCGAACAACCGCATCGATTTTGGCCAGTCGAGTTCGGTTCCCGTGGGTCAGAGTCAGAACGAACGCCTCTATGCGCGCATCCGGACCAACACGGTGAGCCTGTCCGGTTTAAGCGGGTCGGGCGATGATCTTGATTTTGCAGTTTTTGATCTGGCGGGATCACAACGTACCCAGGTCGGGACTGCGCGGGTCGACAAATCAGCCATGGCGGCGGCGGGCGGCGCGTGCTCCGATGTCGTGGCCCTGATTGATGGGGTCAACCGCTCGCCAACGGTGGATGCCGGCGCCGATGCAACCCTTACCGGTTTCACTGCGTCCAGCCAATTCAGTCTGACCGGCTCTGCAGCGGATGCCGACGGGGACGCTTTGACGTTTGCGTGGACCCAGGTTTCCGGGCCTGCCGTCACAATCAGTGATGCGACGACGCTGACGCCCCAGATCAGCTATGATCCGGGGCAGGATCCGGCCCAACAGCAGGTGGTCCTTCGGCTGAGCGCAGATGATGGCACCAATCCCCCCGTTGCTGACGACATTACTCTGACCCTTATGCCCAACAACGCGCCCGTCGCAGATGCCGGAAGCGACCAGACATTCGCAAACCTTGCGACTGGCGGTGTGGTCCAACTCGACGCAAGCAATTCTTCGGATGTCAATAATGACAGCCTGACCTACGTCTGGACGCAAACTGCCGGGCCAACTGTCTCCTTGTCTGATGCGGCGAATGTCGCGCCGAGTTTCACCGTCCCGGCAGGCCTGAGCGGGCAACAAACCCTCACATTCGACGTCACTGTGACAGACGGGGTCTCAAGCTCCTCTGATACCGTAGCGGTGACGTTTACAGTGAACGATCCGCCGACCGCAGACGCGGGTGCAGACCAGACCATTAATGCTCCCGGCCAATCGCGAACGGTGACTCTGGACGGCAGCGCATCGAGCGATCCCGATGGCGACACGCTGAGCTATATGTGGAGCCAAACGAGCGGACGCTCCGTGACACTCAACGATCCTGCGGCGCAATCACCGACATTTATTTACACATTGCCAACAGGAACGCCGCCCACGCGCGAAACTTTCGTCTTCAGCCTGGTAGTCGATGATGGTGTGCAAACCTCGCCTGCCGATCAGATCAGTGTTGTCTTCGTCAACAACACGGCGCCGGTGGCCGATGCGGGCACCGCACTTTCGGGCATTGATGCTGGAGACCTTGTGACGCTGGACGCCACGGCATCAACCGACCCGGATGGCGACGTGCTCAGCTATAGCTGGCGGCAGGTGTCTGGCCCGGTTGTCAGTCTGCAAAACGCCAGCAGCGCACGTCCGAGTTTCGTCGCACCCAACGTGTCGAATACGGCGTCGATCGTTTTCGAAGTTGAGGTAAGCGACGGTGACCTTACGGATACAGCCCGTGTGTCCGTCGAGGTTCGCCCGACAGGGTCCATCACGATTGTGCAGGTGGCTCAGGGCGGTGATCAGGTGTTTGGGTTCACCTCAAGCCTCGCAGCGCTTGCGACCACGATTGGAACAACCAACGGATCTGGCCAGTTGGTTGCTACCAATGTTGTCACGGGCACATACACTGTCACCGCGGACGATCTGCGGGCCTCCGGGTTCGCGTTGACGGGGCTCAGCTGCTCTGACGATGACTCCCAGGTGGACGTGTCGACCCGAACGGCGACCATCGCCTTGGCACCGGGTGAGGACGTCACCTGTACGTTTACCAGCGTGAACAGCCGCGGGGCGGCCCAACAAGAAATCCGTGAGTTCCTCACGACGCGGAATTCACTCTTGCTGTCGAACGGCCCGGATCTGCAGCGCCGGATGGACCGGCTGAACGGAACTGTTCAACGCGGCGCGCTCAGTGCCGGTGGGTACCTTCTGCCCGGCTCGGATCAGCAGCCTGTGACCGCGGAACTCGACGTCGACGGCGGCCGGGTGGCGACCAGTCTGAAGACCTTCCAGTCTGGCAAGAGCGATAGCGTGAACACCGGAGAAGGCTCATTTGATGTGTGGGTCGAGGGCACGTTCGCGACGTTCGACATTGCGGGGCGTAGCGGGGACTTTTCGCTCTTCTATGGCGGGGTCGACTACTTGCTGAGCGAGGATGTCCTCATCGGTGGGCTGGTGCAGCTTGACCAGATCGACCAGGACGGTGACCGCACCGGGGGCGGGGCAGCCAGCGGCGATGGCTTTATGGTCGGCCCGTATCTGACGGCTCGATTGCTGGACAATCTGTACCTTGATGCCCGCGCTGCGTTCGGTCAGTCAGACAACACGGTCTCACCACTCGGCACGTATGAGGATGGGTTTGATACGGACCGTACACTGCTGGAAGCCAGCCTCTTCGGCGACTGGAAGCTGGAAGAAGACACCATTGTCCGGCCGACGGTGAGCTTTCGACATATCAGCGAGTCTCAAAATGCCTATACAGACAGTCTCGGCGTCGACATACCCGGCCAGACTGTAGATCAGGGCGAGTTGAGCTTCGCCCCACGGATCCAAACACTCTGGGCGCCTGGCGGCACCGTGACCCTCAGACCCTATGCTGAAATTGAGGGGATACTTTCATTCGGAGACGAACCGGAAGCGCTCCTCGGACGAGAAACGCGTCTTCGGTTAGAAGCCGGGTCCGATCTGTTCGGCGACGAAAACCTGCGCGGCAGTCTGGCGGTCTTCGCGGATGGTGTCGGCGCTGACCAGCACCAGGCTCAGGGTCTACGGTTCCAGTTCACCTACGCTTTTGACTAGGGCCATGACCCCGTCCACCGGGAGCCGCCCATGCTGGGCGGCTCTTTCCAATTCACACACGAAAGCAAACCCATGAAACACAGAACTCTTCTCGCTGCCGCAATTGCGACAGCCTGCAGCCCCTTCGCCCATGCCAATACGAATGCGGCCTGTGCGACCGCCGGGGAGCATGTCGCGACGGTATTATCGAATCGGGACGGCGTTGACGCCCAGCACGTTGAAAGCATGAAGACTTTCAGCGCAACTTGCGGCTCTGGATGAGAAAATCAGCCAGGGCGCTGCAGCCTTCGGCTTGAGCGAAGCAGATATGCATGCCGAGTCCAAGGCTGAGCGCGATGCGATGAAGGCTCAGATGCTCACCCGTTACGGTGACACGGAGCTGCACCGGGACTACGAGGAAATGCTCTTCAATTGCGTTCGGGCGTCAAGCGAGGTTGAGCTAGGCCAAACGCAAGAAACGTTTCTGGCAACGGTCAATGAGATCCGTCGCCTGATCGGTTGATCCTCTTCATCCGCAAACGTCGGTGGCAGCCGACATCAGTATGTCAGTTGCCGCAGATGGGTGATGCTCCGCTCGACCGAGGCAAATGGATCTTCGGGGTTGTCGTGTTCGACGATGAAGTATGCCATTCCTGATTGGTCTGACTGGGCAAAGATCGATGGAAAGTCGATTGAACCATCGCCCACAGCGGTCATGGATTGGTCGTCGGCGGACATGTCCTTGACGTGGGAGAGCACGAAGCCGCCGGGATAAGCCTCAAAATAGCGGGCTGGTGCACGGCCCGCGAGGGCGAGCCAGTAGAGGTCCAGTTCCAGTTTCACATGATTGCGGTCTATGCCGTCGAGAATGAGATCATAGGGCTCAACGCCATCGATCGGTTCAAACTCGAAGGCATGGTTGTGGTAGGCGAACTGGATACCCTTTTCGCTCGCCATCTCCCCGACCTCATTCATCAGCGCAACCCAGTCGCGCCACTGGTCAAGGGTCTGGCGTTCTTCCTCTGGCATCCAGGCGAGAATGATGAATTTGGCACCGAGTGCGACGGTCTCATCAATCTGCTGCTGCGGATTTTCGCGCAGGGCTTGCCAGTTCACGTGCGACGCCACGGGCTCCAGACCCAACTCGTCCAGTAGCGCTCGAACATCTGCCGGGTCGCGACCGAAGAAGCCGGCAAACTCGACCTGGTCGTAGCCGAGGTCCGCCACGCGATGGAGCGTGCCTTCAAAGTCTTGCTCCATGGCGCTGCGCAGGGTGTAGAGCTGGACGCCGATCTTATCGAGTTGGCGAACGTCTTCACTTTGATCAACAGGGGCAGGGGGCTCCGAACTCGTGCACCCGGCGATGATCACACCTGCGGCCAAGGCCAGGCCAAACGTGCGGACTGAAGTCATTATCTGCTGTGAAATCATAACGTTCCATCCGTTGTAGGAGATTGGGGATCCGTTGGAAGGGGCTGGGCCTGGGACGCCCATTTCCAGACCACAAAGCGCAAAGGCGTATCGCCGGTATTGGTGATCCCGTGAATATCCCACGGCGCAGCGTAAAGCGTGTCGCCGGCACTGGCAGCGAAATCCTCGCCATTGAGGTGCCAGCGCCCATTGCCTTCAATTACCATGAGGAACTCTTCCTCGGCATGCCTGTGGGGCGGATGAATCTCCTGGCCGGGCTTGATGATCGCGACGCCGTTCAGGAGGTCGCGCGTGCTGAACGTCTCGCCGTCAAAATAGGTGAGAAAGTCTCCCCATGTTTCGACAGAGCGTTGTGCGGACTGTTCCGAAACCACCGCTGACGGCTTCGTATCCGGCGCTGGGTCGGGGATGGCGGCAGAATGGTGACACGCCGCACAGACCAGGAGCGGGCCCAGGAGGGTGTATCTCAACGTCATAGGGCGCCCTCTTTGAGCAGGTCTGCGGCGTGATTGGCTGCCCGTGCGGCCAACGCCATGTAGGTGAGCGAGGGGTTCTGGCAGGCGCTGGATGTCATGCAGGCGCCGTCGCTGATGAACAGGTTTTCCACATCGTGGGCCTGGTTCCAGCCATTGAGGACCGATGTCTTCGGGTCCCGGCCCATACGCGCAGTGCCCATCTCATGGATGATGTCGCCGGGATCGGTCAGTTTGATGGGCGCGTCTTCCGATGTTCGGGTGACAACGGCGCCTGTCGCTTCGACCATCGCCTTTGCATCGCGAGACGCCTTCTCGATCATCTTTTGTTCGTTTTCCCGGTGTGTGACGTCCATGACCGGGATCGGCACGCCCCATTTGTCCGTCTTTGTCGCGTGGAGGAACATTCGATTGGACTCATGGGGTAGGACTTCGCCAAAGGCCTTCACCCGGAAGTACCAAGGTCCCGGGGTTCTGTTCTGAGCCTTGAAATCTTCGCCGATCCCTGGCCGATCGCCGCTCCATCCAAGCCGGCCACTGTTCCCTTGGAAAGCGAACCCGCGGACAAAGTCTTCCTCCTGGCTGTCCAGATTCACATAGCGCGGGATGTAAATGCCGTTTGGGCGACGCCCGAAATAGTACTTATCCTTGTGGGCGTCGGGGAAAATGCCAAACGCTTCGGCGCCGCTGACATGGTCCATCATATTGCGCCCAACCTGACCACTCGAATTGGCGAGCCCGTTCGGATTGGCGTCCGATGTGGAGTTTAGCAGGATGGATGCGCTGGCGATCGCAGAGGCATTCAGGAATACGAGTTTGCTGCGATAGATCGTGCGCTCCATCGTGTTTCGATCAATCACACGCACGCCCGTGACGCGGCCCGTCGCCGGGTCATGTTCGAGGGAGTCGACGATGGCATCGGTGACAATCGTCGCGTTTCCTGTCCGCCGCGCTGCCGGAAGCGTTGCGGAGACGGCGGAAAAGTACGCGCCGTAGATACAGCCCTTTTCGCAGCGAGACCGCGACAAGCACCGTCCCCGCCCGAGCGCATTGTGCTCTGCCGTGGCCTCGCGCAAATGCGCGGCGCGGCCTGTGATCAGTTTGCGGCCCGGAAAGGCGGCTTCGATCCGTTCCTTTGCGTCCTCTTCAATGCAGGTCAGTTCAAACGGGGGGAGGAACTGGCTATCAGGCAGCTGCGGCAGGTTTTCCGAACTACCCGAGATCCCTGCGAAACGCTCCACATGGTCATACCACGGGGCAAGATCTTCATAGCGGATGGGCCAATCAACGCCGTAGCCGTCTTTCTTGTTGGCCTCAAAATCGATCGGAGCCCAGCGATAGGACTGGCGCGCCCACATGATGGATCGCCCGCCCAGATGATAACCGCGGCGCCAGATATAGGGCTTGCCCTCGGTGGTCTCGTAGGGATGGTCGCTATCCTTGACCCAAAGATGCTTGCTCACATGGCTGAAGGCGTAGACGTGGCGCTGGATGCGGTAGTCCTCGTCTTTTTCCTTCTGGGTGAGGGGCGGAATTTCCGCTTCTTCCCAGGGCGTCAGGGAGTCCTTGGCGTGCTCAGGGCCAAATTCAGGTCCGCGCTCAAGGACGAGCACCTTGAGACCGCGCTCACTGAGTTCCTTCGCCGTCCATCCACCGGACATGCCCGAACCCACAACGATCGCATCGAAATCACTCATCACAAATACTCCCTGAAACCACTATCAGACCGCCCATGTCCGCCCCACCTCTTCAAAGGGAAGGCAGGCGATCCACTCGCCGGGCACGGCCTCGTAGCGGAGTTCCTCGGTTGCCCCGGCCTCGCTGAGGTAGAAGGCCGCTCCGAGCGCAGTTTTGAACTCCTTGTAAAAGTCAGGTGCTCCGCCGCGTTCATATGCCGCGCGGTCCAGCGCTGAGACGGCAGCGACCTGGTCACCTGAAGCGGCATCCAGGAACGGGGCAGATTGCTGGCTTTCCAGATACTGCGAGATCTGATCCAGACCCGCGAGCCACCCATTGCGATCACCAGGTGACATCCACTCGACCAAGACGCGCTCCATCACCTCGACCGCACCGGCTTCGGTTGCGCCCACCGTGTCTGTTTTCGGGATGATGATGTCAGCCAGACGGTCCATGAGGGCCCGGTGGCTGGACGTATAGGTCAACGGCGATGTTGCCGGGGTTTCTGGGGCGGCGGCCTGGGGCGCTTGGCCGTTGCAGGCCGCAAGCGTGCCTGCAGAAGCCAGGGCGAAAAGGCCCTGGACCATTGTGCGGCGTGAGAGATGTGTCATGGCGCTCTCCATTATTCTGCAGGTGCCGAAACGGGCTGTTTGGTGCGGGTGCGGTCCAGCAGCCAAAGGCCCGCGAAGATGAGCAGGAGCACCAGCGGCATCAGCGCCACGGTCTGGAATGAGACCTGTGCCGCCTGGGCCAGGACGGCATCGAGGGCGGGGCCGTCCTCCAAAGCTGCGAAGGCATCTGCGCCGCCCGCCGCTTCCAGTTTCGCCTGGTCATAGATGGCGCCGAGGCGTGGCAGGAAGAAGTAAATCGTGCCAGCACCGGCGGATCCGATCAGGCCGATCGTCCATGCGCCTCCCTTTGGGAAACGCTCGGCAACGCCAGAGATCATGGTTGGCCAGAGGAAGCACACGCCAGCGCCCCAGAGCGTAGCAGCCAAGAGTGCAGTTACCGGAGAAGAGGCGATCGACAGCAGGTACAGCCCCACCGCTGCCATCAGGCATGACACCCAGAGCAGACCGATATCGGAAATCCGGTGGGCAATGGGGCCTGCAAAGTGGCGCATCACAAACATGATGGCTGCGACGTAGACGAGCAGCAGGATGCCGCGCATGCCGACGACTTCCGAAAGGGCGATATCGACCCACTGTCCGGGTGCAAGCTCCGTTGCGGATGTAAGGACCATCGCGCCGAGCCAGATGAAAAAGACTGGGCGGCGGAATATCTCCGTGATCATATCACCGAAGCCTACGCCCATGGCGGCGCGCTCTGTTTTCGGAAATGTCTGACCCAGGATGAGCGGAATGATGACGAGTGGAGGAACCATGACCAGCCCCATGGCCACCCTCCAATCGATGTCGAACTGACCAATCGCAACGCCAAGTAGGCCACCGGCAACAATACCGGCGGGCCACCAGGCATGGATGACGTTCATCCGATGGGTTTTGTCTTCAGGATAAAGCGCTGTGGTCATTGGGTTGATGGTGGACTCGGTAAACCCCCAGCCCATCCCGTTGATCAGCATTCCCAGCCAGATGAGGCGGTATACACCTTGGCCGTCTGCCAGCAGATCGGCCGAGATGACGAGAAGCGGTCCGACGATGAAGAATACCGCCGCACAAATCAGCATCCGCCCCATTCCGATAATGTCGAGCAGGGGGCTGGTGATAAAGAGGGAGAGCGCAAAGCCCAGGAAGGCGACGCCCAGGGCCGCGCCGATCAATTGCCCATCATTAATTGGGTCAAACGGGGTGATGTAATCGGCCTGGATATCGCTCGCCACGGCGGCGCGGAGCACGAAGCTGAAGGCCGCTGTGAACAAGCAAAGCACGCCAATCAGGAACAGCCGTCCCCGGTTTTCGAACGCCTGTGAATTCTGATCGCCAATGGCTCCAGACATCTAGATTCCTCCCAATGAGCGGGTTCGTGCCCGCCTTTATGTGTCGTTCAGTCCAAGAATTCTGCGGTTGGTGTTGGGGTCGGAGTCCCCGCCTGCAAAGTCGTCGAAGGCGCGTTCTGCTGGCCGGATCAGATGATCTCGAATGAAGGGGGCGCCTTCGCGGGCGCCGTCCTCTGGGTGCTTGAAGCAGCACTCCCATTCCAGCACTGCCCAGCCATCAAAACCGTATTGAGTGAGCTTTGAAAAAATCTGCCGGAAGTCGACCTGGCCATCGCCAAGGGACCTGAACCGACCGGGCCGGTTCTTCCAATCCTGATAGCCGCCATAGACGCCAGAACGCCCGGAGGGCCGGAACTCGGCGTCCTTGACGTGAAACGCCCGAATGCGCTCGTGGTAAATGTCGATGAAGGACAGATAGTCGAGTTGCTGCAGGACAAAGTGGCTCGGATCATAGAGCATGTTGGCCCGCGGGTGCCCGTCTACGGCCTCCAGGAACATCTCAAACGTAACCCCGTCATGGATATCTTCGCCCGGATGGACCTCGAAGCAAAGGTCGACGCCATTTTCTTCAAACTCATCGAGGATGGGTCGCCACCGACGCGCCAGTTCTGCGAAACCTTCTTCCACAAGCCCAGCGGGTCTCTGGGGCCACGGATACATCATTGGCCAGAGAAGTGCGCCAGGGAAGGCCGCACAGGACTTCAAACCGAGCCTGCGACTGGCACGGGCCGCGCAGATCATCTGATCAACCGCCCATTCCTGTCGTTCAGCGGGCTTTCCGCGCAGATGGGGCGGGGCAAAAGCGTCGAAGAGCGTGTCATAGGCCGGGTGCACCGCCACCAATTGGCCTTGCAGGTGGGCAGACAGTTCGGTGATCGCGACTCCGGCCTCAGCGCAAACGCCGGTCAGTTCATCGCAATAGTCCTGGCTCTCAGCGGCGAGCTTCAGATCCATGCAGCGAATATCATTCGAAGGCACCTGGACGCCGATGAAGCCTGCGTCGGCCATCCACTTTGAGGCTGTCTGCAGCGTGGAGAAATGCCCCTCATCCTGCATGAACTGGGCGAGGAGAACGGCCGGTCCCCGGAGGCCGGTCTGCGCTTTCACCGCATCAAGTGTTGCCGTATCAGCCATGGGTCACCTCTCGCCACTCGCCGCCAGACTCAGAGCTTCTGACAACGCTTTCAATGAACGCCATGCCGCGCAGGGCTTCGTGTATTCCCGGTACAAAAGGGTCTCCGATCCCGCGAACCTGTTTGGCGAAATCTGCGTAAAGCGTCGCAAACGCTTCGAGGTAGCCTTCCGGGTGACCCGAAGGCGTGCGGAACATCGCGGCGACATCGGTTCCCAGAGGCATGTTCGACCCGGCGCGAAGGCGCTCCTGGCGCCCATCGGCATGTTTGACCATCAGCGTGTTGGGCTCTTCCTGGACCCAGTCCAGGCCGGCCGCATCGCCATAGACCCTGAGCCGCAAATAGTTCTCCTCGCCCGCGCAAACCTGGCTGGCCATCAAGACGCCTGAAACATCTTCTCCCATTTTGAAGAATACTGCGCCGTCATCATCCAGCTGCCGCCCATCGACGACGGCCTGGAGCCAGGCGCGAACGTCGGTCATGGTTTCGCCCAAAACAAACTCGGCCAAATTGTGGGCGTGGGATCCAATGTCGCCCATGCAGCCCGCGAGCCCGGATTGGGTCGGGTCGGTGCGCCAACTGGCTTGTTTATTGTCGCCTTCCAGACGGCTTGCGAGCCAGCCTTGTGTGTATTCAACGTAGACTTTTCTGACCCGCCCGAGAGCGCCGGTCGCAACAAGTCGGCGTGCCTCACGCACCATGGGGTAGCCGAGATATGTATGTGTCAGGGCGTAGTGCTTGCCCGACGTTTGCACGGCATCGGCAAGCTGCCGGGCTTCTTCAAGTGTGCGCGTGGCGGGCTTGTCGCTGATAACGTGGAAGCCGGCGTTCAGGGCGGCGGCTGCCACTGGCAGATGAAGGTGATTGGGAGTGACGATCGCCACCGCTTCCATGCGCTGGTTCTTCGGCAACTCGGCCTCGCGCGCCAGCATATCCTCCCAGCTTTCATAGCCACGTGATGGCGGTAAACCCAATTCGGAAGCGGATACGATGGCGCGATCGGGTCGGCTCGAAAGGGCACCGCAAACCAGTTCACAGCAGCCATCCAGCCGCATCGCATGTCTGTGAACAGCGCCGATAAAGGCGCCAATTCCCCCTCCAACCATCCCTATGCGCAGGGGCTCGATCACTTTGTTCTCCTCAGTTGATGAAAAACTGTCTATGTATGGCAACGTTGTCAACATTCGTTATAGCTGTTTTTTGAGCCAAGACGCGAGGATGAGATGAAGCGGTTTATCTATGCGGCGGTGTTTTTCCTGGTCGCTTGCGCTCCGGCCAGCGAAGAACCGCAGGCGCCCGATGTTCAGCAAACGGAGCTCTACGAGGACACGGTTGCACCCGAAATCACCGAGTGGATGGCCGAACCGTCCATCCTGGTCTTCTCCAAAACGCTCGGCTGGCGCCACAATGAAGGGATCGCTGGTGCGGATCTATTCTTCGTGGAACTGGCGAGTGAACAGAACTACGGGATCTTCACCACGGCCAATGCCGCTGTGTTCAACGATGAAGATTTGTCTCGTTTCGACGTGGTGATCTTCAACAACATGACCGGAGACAGTCTGAGCGCGGATCAACAGGCCGCGTTTGAGGCCTGGTTGACCAATGGTGGTGGCTGGATCGGGCTGCACGGTGCTGGAGATGCCTCCCAAAGCGCCTGGCCCTGGTATCAGGAATCACTCATCGGACCTCGGTTCATCGGTCACCCAGCGGCCCCCCAGTTCCAGGTCGCCCGGGTTGAAGTCCTCGATACAGAACACCCGATCACACAGGGCATCCCGCTGGAATGGCGGCATCTGGATGAATGGTACAGCTTCGACAGCCCCGCCCAGGACCATGGCGCGCGCGTGCTCGCGGGGTTGGATGAAAGCACCTACAGCCCCCGCAATGATCAGTATGGTGAAGTTTCAGACTTGCGCATGGGCGAAGGCGCCATCAACCACCCCATCATTTGGGTGCGTTGCCCGGGCGAAGGGCGTGCCTTCTACTCCGCAATCGGCCACAGCCACCTAAGCTACCGGGACGAGACCTATCGACAATTGCTGACCCAGGCCTTTCTCTGGGTCGATGGTCGCATCGATGCGCCCGGAACCGGCTGTGAAGTTTGATACCAATCACAGAAGCCGACGGGACAGCCGCTAAGGTTTGAAGGTCTCGCTCACACGCGCCATGTGCCCGGATTACGGTCCAGGAAACTCTGCGACCAGGCGTCCATGTCTTTGCGGTCTACAAGTATGACGAGGCAGCCGCCAAAACCACCGCCCGTGAGGCGCGCCGCCTTTGCGCCCTGGTCCAGGGCGTCAGCCACAAGGGCATCTACGACCGGCGTCGAAGCTTCGAAATCCTGGGAGTAGGACCGGTGGCTCTCATTCATCAGCTCCGCAAACATGGCCATGTCCTTGCCGCGCATCGCATCGATGGCCGCCAGGGTGCGCTCGTGTTCGGAGACGACATGACGGGTTCGCCGCCGAAGGGGCTCGGGTAGTGTCGGAACTTTTGCGGTTTGCTCGCGCGTCAAAAGGCAGAGTGTTTGCGTGCCCAAAGTGTCGGCTGCTTGCTGGCATTCCTCAAAGCGCGCCTTGTATCGCCCGTCCGCCAGTTCGCGGCGCACGCCAGAATGGATGGTGAGGAAGCCCCACTCACCCGGAATATCGATCACATCATAGCTGAGGTCGTCTGTGTTCAGCGCGAGCGCCTTGTCGGGCACGCACAGGCCGACCGCCATCTGGTCCATGATGCCGCACGGCATGCCGATATAGTCATTCTCCACGGCGCGCGCGTGCTGGGCAATCTCAACTGGGTCGGCATCTGCGCCTGCCAGTTCGGCGGCGGCGCGCAGAATGGCGGTGATCAGCGCAGCCGATGTGGAGGCACCCGCGCCATCGGGCACATCGCTTTCAATGAAGAGTTCGGCGCCCTGGTTCAGCCATCCCAACTCGCGGGCCTTGCCAAGCGCCCCGGCGGCATAGTCAGCCCAATCGCCTTGCTTGCGGCTTGTAACCGGGCGGCTGACACGGGCGTCGAACTTCGCAGACTGTATCTTGAAGTCGGGCGTTCCATCTGCGGCCAAAGCGATTTGGACAAATTTGTCCAGCGCCGCGGGCAGGACCGTGCCGCCATTATAGTCGATGTGTTCGCCAATGAGATTGGTGCGCCCAGGCACCGCCGCCGTCACCGCAGGGGCGTGCCCGAAAGCGCGATGAAAGCGCTCGGCAATGGATGCGTTTGTTGAATTCACTGGACACTCCGAAGCCGGTCTGCCGTCTGGTGGGGTAGTATGTCGACGGTGAAAACGCCTGTCGCCTGTTCAACAGACGCTAGGTACTTCACCCGGTCTGGCGCACGCAGCAGGGGATAGAACTGGGCGCTGAATTGGAACCTTCCGTCCCGGCCATATGGCGCGGCGTGCAAGCTTAACATGCACGGCGTTTCGCGGCCAAAGAAGGCATCATAGCGCGCGATCGTATCCCCGAGCAGGTGCGCAAAGCCGTCTGACTGCTCCTCATTGAACGCCCACGGCCCGGAAACCGGGTCGCGCGCCGAAACCCAGACCTCGTACGGAAACCGGGCAAATCGGGGTGCGTAGGAGACCAGTCCACCCGCCTCGGAAATCTGATAGTCGCGACCCCACTCCTGAACGCTCGCAGCCAGATCATAACCACGCTCGAAGGCGTCAGCAGCATATTGCTGGGGGGCGGGCACAACCGGAAATCCGTAAATCTGCCCGTGGGGATGATGGAGGGTTACGCCCACCTCGTCACCTCTGTTCTCAAAGGGCAGAACGTAGGCGCATCCCGCTGAGAACATGGCCTCATATCGGTCAATCCAGGCCTCGAGAAGAAGGCGGCGCCGATCCTGACCCAGGGTTGCCAGAGAGCCTTCGGGCTCAGGAGCATATACGATCACCTCACATGCGCCCTTGGCGGCCAGAGTTTCCACATCAGACATGCCGGGCTCGCCGGCACCGGGAAACAGGCTTGGGAAGCGGTTGCTGAACACGGCCAGTTCGAAGTGCTCGAATGGGACCTCGGTAAGCGGTTTGCCAATCTGACTCGGCGCCAGCGGGTTTGCGGAGGCGGACGGCTTGTAAGTGCGATTCTGGCGCGCAGCGGCGTAGATCATCCAATCGCCGCGCAGGGGATGGCGGCGCAACTCTGACCCCGTCAGCGTCTGGAGGTCGTCGCCCTGAATGCGAGGCGCGTCATGCTGCTCAAAGCCATAAAGGAAAAGGTCTCGGCCGTCGGTCTTTATGTGGTGTCGGCGATGCACTTGGCGGTCACCGATCTGACGCTCGAGTGTCCGGGTGCGATCTGTCATGACGACCTCTTCCGTATCACAGGGTTCAAACGGCATTGCTGCCTAGGTTTTCGTATTCGATCAAGCGGGAAAACGCCATCGGAAAAAGTGCTCGTTGTTTCTGAAGATGCGTTAGAAGCAGGCTTGAACTGCATGAATAACAGCGCTTTACGCCGAGAGGCATCGAGAATTTTTCGGGATAATGGCAACCGGACAGCCTTCCCCTTTGGCAAATTCCTGATACAGAAAATATTCAAAATCGATCATAAATTAGTCGATTCCAAACATTTGCCTTTGGGCGCTGAGCGTTCAACATGCCCCGCAATTGGGCTAGGGAGCTGTCACCATGACCGACAAATCTGAAACGATCACCCTGACGGCAGGCAATACCAGCTTGGTGATCGATTGCACGATTGGACAGCGGCCCAGCATTCTGCACTGGGGATCCAAGCTCGCGCACTCCGACGCGGCGTCCCTTCGTAAGATGACGACGCGCCAGCATGCGCCCGGCGGCGCTGATGCCGAGGTGGCCAGTTCGCTCCTGAACGAGACCGGGTCCGGCCTTGCCGGCCTGTCGGGTTTCTCAGCCCATCGCAGCGGCACAGCCTGGGCGAGTCTCTTTCGGGTCACCAAGGTGGAGCAGCCCAGCGAAAGCGAAGTCCGCATCATTTGCGATGATGAGGCCACGCGGGTCCGGGCTGTGCTCATCCTTGGGTTCAACCCTGATAGCAACCTTCTCACCTGT
This sequence comes from Pseudomonadota bacterium, assembly GCA_038526245.1. Classification (GTDB taxonomy): domain Bacteria; phylum Pseudomonadota; class Alphaproteobacteria; order Caulobacterales; family Hyphomonadaceae; genus UBA5336. The sequence continues at coordinate 47,548 of JBCBGZ010000002.1, read as the reverse complement.
CAGACGCAAATCGAAAACCAGGGCGATACGCCACTGTCGATCGACTGGTGTGCGTCGGCCAGCCTCCCACTTGACCCGCGAGCGTCCAGAGTGTTCGGGTTCACCGGGAGGTGGTCGGGAGAATTCAATCTCGAAGAGATTCCTCCCTTCCAGGGGAGCTACGTCCGCGAGAACAAAAACGGTCGAACCAGCCATGACAACTTTCCGGGGCTCGTGGTGGGAACACCAGAGACCCATGAGCAGGCCGGTCCGTGTTTCGCGTTCCATTTGGGCTGGAGCGGAAACAACCGGGTGCGTGTGGACCGGCTGAGCGATGGCCGGGCCTTTGTTCAGATGGGTGAATACTTCTTCCCGGGTGAGATGAGCCTAGAGCCTGGCGGGGTATATCGCACGCCGCGCCTCTATGCGGCGTTCACAAGCCGTGGGTTCAGCGCCTTGTCCCGCAAGTTCCACCACCACCTGACCCATGAAGTGATGGATGGGCGTATCCGCGGTCGCACCCGGCCGGTTCACTATAATACCTGGGAAGCGGTCTATTTCGACCACGACAGGAAAACCCTGTTTGATCTGGCCGAGAAGGCTGCATGGGTCGGCGCCGAGCGTTTCGTGCTCGACGATGGCTGGTTTGGCGGGCGGCGCAATGACAAGGCAGGCCTCGGGGATTGGTGGCCGTCACCCGATGCGTACCCAGACGGTCTCGGCCCCCTTGTGGACCATGTCACGGGCCTTGGCATGGAGTTCGGGCTCTGGTTCGAGCCTGAGATGGTCAATCCCGACAGCGACCTCTACCGCGCCCACCCTGACTGGATCCTCCATGCCGAGGGCGTCGAGCAGGTGCCGTTCCGAAACCAGTTTGTGCTCGACCTCACCCGCAAAGAGGTCAGCGACTATTTGTTTGACTGTATGGACAAGCTGCTGAGCGACCATGCCATCAGCTATATAAAGTGGGACATGAACCGCGACGTTCACCACCCCGGTAGCCGCGGCCGCCCCGTCATCCACAAGCAGACCCGAGCTTTGTATGCCCTGATCGGGCGGGTGCGCGCGGCCCATCCCGGCGTCGAGATCGAAAGCTGCTCGTCCGGTGGCGGGCGCGCGGATTATGGCATTCTGCGCCGGACCGACCGGATATGGACCTCGGACAGCAATGACGCCCTGGACCGGCAACGCATTCAGCGCGGTGCGTCCCATTTCTTTCCGCTGTCGATCATGGGCGCCCATGTTGGGCCTGAGACGTGCCACATTACGGGCCGCCGCCTGACCATGGATATGCGTGTCGCGACGGCTCTGTTTGGCCATATGGGTATGGAGTTGGATCTCCTTGAGGAACCAGAAGCCGGCCTGAACACACTGAAAGCGGGAATTGCGCTGCACAAGCGCCACCGCGACCTGCTGCACAGTGGTTTGTTCTATCGGATCGACACGCCGGCCCATGTGAATGCCGTCGGGGTGGTGTGTGAGAGACAGGACGAAGCCTTGTTCTCCTGGTGCAATCTGGCGGGGCATCGCGAGACCGCGCCAGGCCGTTTCCATGTGCCGGGGCTCGATGGCGCGCGGCGCTATCGCACTCGGATCGTCTGGCCGTCCCCTGTGCGTTCGGTGAGTTCACCGTCCGTGATCGAAGCCCTCGATCTGAACGGGGAGGGCAGTGTGTTGCCGGGTGAGGCGCTCGCCCATGTGGGGCTTCAGGTGCCCTTGCTTCATCCAGAGACCTGTTTGATCTACCATTTCGAGGCGGTTTGATCGCGCTGCTTTCCTGCGTAGACTGCCTTTGGCGAGCGCGTTGGCGCGCTGATTGCTGGAGACAGACCTTATGAGCACAGCCGACATCACCGATTTGCCAGCGCGTCAGAAGGCGATTCTCGAGCTCGTGCGGTCTGCCGGGTATGTGGCGACGGAGCAGCTGGTGAGGCAGTTCGATGTCACGCCCCAAACCATCCGGCGCGATATCAACATGCTCTGCGAGTTGGAGCTGATCGAGCGGTTCCATGGCGGTGCGGGGCGGATTGGAAACGCCTACAACCAGCCTTATCAGGATCGCCTGAATGAAGGGATGGAGGCCAAGCGCAAGATCGCTCGCCTCGTGGCCGGGCGTATTCCCGATGGTGCATCTCTGTTCCTGAACATCGGAACCACCACTGAAGCGCTCGCCGCGGAGCTCACCTCGCGCAAGGATCTGCGGATCGTTACAAACAACATCAACATCGCCAATATGATGCGCGAGACCGAGGGCTCCGAGGTCATGATTGCAGGCGGGTTTGTGCGCCCCAGCGACGGCGGAATTGTCGGCGAGGCTACGACGGAGTTCCTCAAGCAGTTTCGCCTCGATATCGGCGTGATCGGCATCAGCGGGATCGATGAGGACGGGACGCTGCTTGATTTCGATTATCAGGAAATCCGATCGGCCCAGTCCATTATCCAGAATTCGCGGCAAGTGTTCCTGGTGGCGGACCATTCCAAATTCGGACGCCGCGCCATGATCCGTCTTGGCCACTATTCAGATATCGATTGCCTCTTCACCGACCGGCGGCCGCCGGAGGCCTTCCTGGACGCCTTGAATGAGGCTGAGATGGACCTGCACATCGCCGACGACGCGTGATGTCGCCCCCGCCCATGGCCGCTTGGAGCCAGGACGGAGGCGGCCCCCATGGATCAATCGGCTGGCGCCAATTGACCCGCCCCGATCGTAAGCGAAGCGCGCTGGCCAAAGACGATCATGTTGGCCAGAAGCGCCGTGCCGATGCTCGTGATCAGCGTAACAAACATGTAGTGGATGTAGTGCACGCTCGAGAGCGTCGCGCCGAGCCCATCTTCAAGCGATAACCCAACATGCTGATAGAGCTTGAAGCTGAAGACAGCATAGACCAACACGCCTGTCACGACGCCAATAATGGCAGCTCCTGCGCTGACATTGCGAAACGCCAGCCCGACGATGAAGGCCGAGAGAATTGGCATCGAAAGCAGGCCGTAAAGCTGCTGCACTGTGTTGATGATGCTTTCCTGCGACGCAAACACAGGCACAAGCCCGATGGCGAGTACGGTCATGACGATCGACACGTACATGGACAGTTTCGGGACGTCGCGGGCTTCTTCGATATAGGCTTCGTGGACATCGCAGACGTAGAGCGCCGATGAGGCGTTCAGAATGGAATTGAACGTGGTCAGCACGGCGGCTGCCAAAGCCGCTGCAAATGCGCCCGACAGGATCGGTGGTAGGATATCTCCCACGATCATGCCGTAGGCCGCGTCGCCAACATCGCCATACAGCTTGAACGCCACCACGCCCGGCAGCACAGCGATCACAGGCACGATCAGCAAGCGAATGCCTGCCGCAGCGAGCACGCCCTTGCGCGCTTCGGCAACGTTCGGCGATGCCATGGCGCGCTGGGTAATGGTCTGGTTGGTGCTCCAGTAGAAAATCTGGATGAAGATCATGCCCGTGAGCAGCGTGTGCCAGGGGATTGGGGTTTCGCTGCCATCTTCCAGCGTACTGCCGATGAACATGTCCATCCGCTCGGCAGGTACGCCGCTGAAGTCCCAGTTGATTGCGTTCAACGCGAGGATCACCACAAGCACGGCAAGGGACAGGATCAGAACGCCGCTGTAGGTGTCAGACACGGCAACGGCCCGCAGGCCGCCGAGAATGGCGTAGAGCGCGCCGACGATGGCAAAAGCGATGGCCATGACAAAAATGGTGGAATCCACTTCCATCGCGGTGCCCGCAAACAGCCTTTCGCCCAAGAGCGGTGAGAAGTCTGCGCCGGTTGTGGATTTCAGGAACAGAGAGCCGCCATAGAGAATGGCAGGCAGGAATATGAAGAGATTTCCGAAGAGGAAGAGTACCGAGATCAGCGCGCGGATGTGCTTGTCATTATACTTCAGCTGCAGCAACTCGGTCGTGGTCGTGCAATTGTTGCGGTAGTAGATCGGGATAAACACGAAGGCGAGGATCAGAAGGCCCACAACGGCGGCCAGTTCCCACCAGGCCAGCAGCAACATCTGGTTGCCATTCATGCCCACAAGCTGGTCCGTCGATAGGTTCGTCAGCGTGATCGAGCCCGCCACAAAGTACCAGCTCAGACCGCCATTTGCGAGAAAGTAGTCATGGTCAGATCCGCGATCGCCGGATGGCGCATTGCGACAACTGAGATAAGTCAGAAAGCCAATCAGCGCTGTGATGCCGAAAAAAATGCTGATCTGGAGCGTATTCATGTCTGCGTTTCCTCGCGCGGCGTTTTTTCTGATCTTTGAAAGAATGGCGGCGCAGAGTCATCCCCCGCGCCGCCTGAAGTGCACCCCGGGAAGGAAAGAGGTGCAGTCATTAGCGCCGCCGGTCGAGAGTTGGGGTTCCCGGGCCGGCGACGCCATTCTGGCTGACTAGAACGACGCGCGCACGCCGATCTGGTAACGCGATCCGGTGTCTGAGTAGGTGAGGAACCGGTTTTCAAAGCGCGAGAAGTCCCGCGTATCTTCGTCAAGAATGTTCACGCCTTCGAAGAAGACCTGGAACTGATCGCCGATGTCATAGGCAGCCGACAGGTCAAGCTGGCCAAAGGCTTCACGTTCGCGCGGCTCGGAGAAGTTCGAGAAGCACTGGAACAGGAACTCATCGCGATAGTTGTAGGCGATGCGGGCCTGGATGCCGTTCTTCTCGTAGAAGCCACTGATGTTGAACGTGTTTGGCGACAGACCGTTATAGTCACAGTCCGAAGCGCCAGAGCCTTCTGCGCGATCGATATTGCTCGTCACATAGGTGTAGTTGGCCGCCAAACCGAGGCCGTCCCATGGCTCTGGCAGGGTGTCGAAGGCACGCTGGTAAGCGACTTCCAGACCGGTGATGGAGCCGGTTTCGCCGTTGCGTGTCCGCGTGTCCTGGAAATCCACATTCAGCGCCAGATCTTCCGTGCCGGTCGCGTTCTGTGGATTGCCCGGTGGGATCAGGACCACGCCAGCCACTGGCAGGGTCTGGGCTTCGAGGAAATTCTCGAAATCCTTGTAGAACGCCGCCACGGAGAAGTAGCTCACATCGTCGAAGTAGTACTCGAAGGATGCGTCCCAGTTGCTGGATTCGAAGGCTTCCAGGAACGGGTTGCCACCGCCCGATGTTGGCGCGTTGGACCGCCCGCCAAACGTGTTGTTCACACCAAGCGAGGTGAGCGTTGGACGCGTCACTGTTTCAGAGAAGGCAAACCGCAGAACTGTGTCTTCGGTCGGCTCCACCTTCACATTCAGTGATGGCAGGAAGCTGATGTAGTCATTCGACACGGAGACAGCGGTCGTTGGGCCGAAGTCCACCAGGAGCTGGGTGTCACCCGGCGTCTCGCGGAATTGCAGCACAGGCTGGTCGAAGCCGCTGGAGACCGTTTCGGTCTGGGCCAGGCGGAAACCAACATTGGCCGACCAGGGCAGGGCGCCGTCAAAGTCACCTTCCCATTCGGTGTTCGCGTAGAACGCCGTGATCTGCTCTTCCACGCCGAAGCTGCCGCCCGGGTTGAAGTCTGGTGTGTAGAAGCCGAACACGGAGTTTCCAGCCGCATCCCGCCGCGCGATCAGGTCCGCATCATTGGCCGCCCGGTCCGCGCCGGTCAGGCCGTTACGAGCTGGGTCTGTGATGTTGGCGGTATTGTTCAGCTCTGCGAACGCATCGGCGATGGAGAAGCTGAGGATCTGCGAAGGCACGGAGCCCGACCCGCTGGCATCATCCAGGAACCCATCGAACGAGAAGGGCGACAGGATGCCTGGGTTCTCCAGGGCAACATTGTATCCGCAATAGGCACAGAAAACGTCACCGCCCTGGGTGGGTGAGAAGTTCGTGAAGTTGTCACGGGTTTTCTCACGGTCGGTGAAGCTAGCGCCAAAGGCGATCGCTTGCAGTGGACCGCGGTCGACTTCCCAACGGCCATCGGCCTGGAACTAGATGATGTCGTCTTCAACCATGTTGCGTTCGACGTTCACGAAGTGCAGGCGCTGGATCGATGTGTCGGTCAGGCCGGACAGGTTCGTGATGGTCGAGATGCCATCGCTGTTTGGAAGCTGGATCAACGGTGATGTTGGGGCCAGGGCGCCGATCACGATGAACGGGTTGGTGCCATCGCGCTGGGCGTTGGAGGCCGACACATCGAATTCGAGGGTCAGCGTGTCGGTGACGTCCCACTCCACATTGCCGCCGATCATGTAGGTCTCGGCCAGGCGGTTGTTGGAGGTGATGACATTGTCGTTTTGCGACAGGCCAACGGTGCCGGCGATGTCCGGGTTGCGCGTGGCGAAGTCCTGACCGGGGCGGCTGAAGGATACAACGGTGCCGTTCGCGTCGATCACCGGATCGATGAAGGGTGGGCTGAAGAAGCCTGAGAACTGTGTCGCCTGGGACTGAATGTCGAACTCTGAGTAGAGCCCGTCCAGGGTGAACGTTAACCGGTCATTCGGCCGGAACTGGGCTGCGCCATTGACCGTGATGCGCTCACGGTCCTGGATATCGCGGCTGTGCACAACTTGCTGCTGCACGCGCGCACCATCCGCCAGGGCGCCAACTTCTGTCAGGCCGCTGGAGCTTTCAGGCGCCAATACGGCTGGATCACCACTCCGCAGGGCAAACCCGTTGGTGAAAGAGCTGTCCTCCTGCACCTTGCGGTCGGAATAGGACGCGCCGAGCAAGACGCCAAAACTGTCATCGGCATTTGTCCAGGAGCCAACGGCGGTCAGGTCCGGGCTGAGCTCTTCGCGCAGCGTGTCATAGGTGCCAGCGGCGGAAACAGTGAAGCTTTGACCCGGGCGATCGAGAGGGCGCGCCGTAACGATGTTCACGGTCGAGCCGATGCCACCCGATTGCAGGTCTGGGGTTGCGGTCTTGAAGACTTCCGCGCGCTGGATGATGTCGGATGACAGAACGTCAAACGAGAATTCCCGGCCGTCATTGTCCGTTGCGATGGTGCGGCCATTCAGCAGCACCGTGTTGAACTCAGGTCCGAGGCCACGCACGGTGATGAACTGGCCCTCGCCGCCGCTGCGGTCGATGGCAACGCCGGTGATCCGCTGCAGGGATTCCGCCACGTTGGCGTCTGGGAACTTGCCAACATCTTCGGCCGATACCGCGTCGACCACCTGATTGGAGTCACGTTTGATATCGAGGGATTGCTGCAAGCTGCCCCGGATACCGGTCACGGTGACCGTCTGGAGCGTGCGCTCCTCGCCGGCTTCTGCGTCTGTGCTGGTCTCCTGGGCAACGGCCATGCCGCTGCACATGAGCGCGATCATACTCGCTCCGAGTATGCACTTAAATTTGGGTTCCATTCGACTCCTCCCTATAGATTTTCGTGTCGTTATGAACGTGATTGGCGGCCGAAACGGCCATGCCGCTAAGCAACCATCCGGGACTCCCAGTGGTGTTCCAGTGTCTGCAGCGCGTCGGGGGCCATATGCAGGCCCAGCTTGGTGCGGCGCTTCAGAATATCGTCCGGCGTCATCGCGAACTCGTGCGCGACGAGATAGTCGATCTCTTTCTGGTAGAGACCGCTGCCATAGTCCTGTCCGAGGTCCCCGAGCGACTTTGCGCCTTCCAGGACCTGGTGGATGCGGGTTCCATATGTCCGCGCCAGCCGGTGGACTGTGTCAGTCTCAATCCAGCCATACGTGTCTCGGCACGCCGCGAAGAAAGTATCGAAGTCCGCGCCGGGAATATCGCCGCCGGGCAAGGGGGCTTCAGCCGTCCATTCATCCGCCAGCGACGGGAACGCGCCGCTGAGTTGCTTGAGCGCATCTTCGGCCAGCTTCCGATAGGTCGTGATCTTGCCGCCAACCACAGACAGGAGCGTGGCGCCATTGCAGCGTTCACGTTTGAGCACATAGTCCCGCGTCACCGATGAGGCATTCTCGGCCTGGTCGTCAAAGAGCGGCCTCACGCCGGAATAGGTCGAGACCACGTCCGAAGGCGTAATCTGGCGGTCAAAATAGGTGTTCGAGACCTCGCAGAGGTATGCGATTTCATCCTCGGACGCCTCAACGGCGTTCAGGTCGCCCTCGAAGGGAAGGTCCGTTGTGCCGATCAGCGTGTAGCGGCCATTCTCATAGGGAATGGCGAAGACGACACGGCCATCCCCGGTTTGGAAGATAAAACAGCGTTCGTCGTCGAACATCTTCGGAACGATGATGTGGCTGCCCTTGACCAGCCGAACACTCGGCGCATTCCGGTCCACGCCTGCGCGGCTCGCCATCTGGTCGACCCATGGGCCAGCGGCGTTGATCACGACCTTGGCGGTCACCGTCATATCCGCCTGGCCATCCAGGCGCAGGTCAGCTTCCCAGTTTCCGCCGGTGGATCTCAGCGCAACGCATTCAGTACGCGTCATGATGGTTGCGCCGCGCTCGGCCGCATCAACCGCATTCAGCACAACAAGGCGGGAATCCTCGACCCAGCAGTCCGAGTACTCAAACCCCTTCTGGAACATCGCATTCAAAGGCGCAAATATCTGATCGCGCCGCCGGGATACCGATTTCGTGGCGGGCAAGAGTTTGCGGCCGCCAAGATGGTCGTAGAGGAACAGGCCAGCTCGGATCAGCCAGGAGGGCCGGAGTTCCTTGTGGTGGGGGAGCACAAACCGCAGTGGCCAAATGATATGGGGCGCCGCTCTCAACAGCACTTCGCGTTCGATCAACGCCTTTCGGACAAGCGCAAAGTCATAGTGCTCAAGGTAGCGCAGGCCGCCATGGATCAGTTTCGTGCTGGCAGAGGATGTGTGGGAGGCGAGGTCGTCTTTCTCGCAAAGAAGTACCTTCAAACCACGCCCGGCGGCATCGCGCGCAATGCCCGCGCCATTGATGCCTCCACCGATGATCAGGATGTCATACACGACACAAACCTCTCACTCTGGAGACTGCTTACAGGCGAAACAAATGTTCGTAAACCAAAAAAGTATGATCGTAATCGAAAATCAAGAGAATTTTTGCGGGTGCGAAAAGGTTGTCATGAGCCCGAAAGGGTGGAAATGTTCGATTTCGAATAATTCCAACAACATCCTCGGCGCGCAGCATTGATCGGTCGCAAGGGGGCGAATGGAGGCGTGAGTGTCTGAGCCGAACCTGATATTGGTGATCGATGAGGGAACGACCTCAACCCGGGCCATCGTGTTTGACGACCAGTTCAATCCCGTTGCCCAGGCGCAGGAAGAAGTCGGTCTTTCCCATCCCGCTGATGGCTGGGTCGAGCAGGACGGTCTTGAGATTTGGCAAAAGACGCTGGCGGTTTGCCGCGATGCCATTTCTGCAGCAGGCGGCGTTGAGCGCATTGCCGGCATCGGCATCACCAACCAGCGCGAAACGACACTGATCTGGAACCGCAGGACGGGCCAGCCCATCGCGCCTGCAATCGTCTGGCAGGACCGGCGCACCGCCGATACCTGTGACGTATTGCGCGCAAAAGGCCACGAGGCCCGCGTTCAGAAGCAGACGGGGTTGTTACTCGACCCCTATTTCTCAGGAACGAAGATCGCCTGGCTGCTGGACCATGTTCCCGGAGCCCGAGTTCAGGCCGAGGCCGGTGAACTCGCCTTTGGTACGGTGGATACCTTCCTGATCTGGCATCTGACCGGTGGCGCTGCGCACCTGACGGATGTTACCAACGCCTCGCGAACGTTGTTGTATCCCCTGAGTCTCGACGCCTTTGCCGGCTGGGCGCCAGATATGCTGGACCTTTTTTCGGTTCCCGCCAGTGTGTTGCCCGGCGTGGTGGCAAGCGGCGCGCACTTCGGCGAAACCGACCCGGCCCTCTTCGGTCGCGCCTTGCCAATCCTGTCCGCCATTGGAGACCAGCAGGCGGCGTTGGTTGGACAGGGATGTCTTACGCCGGGCACGGCCAAGATCACCTATGGCACCGGGGCTTTCCTCGTTGGCAATACAGGGCAAGCACGGCCTCGCTCGACGCACCGGCTTTTAGGGACAATCGGATACGCCATGGAAGGCGGCGCGCGGGCCTTCGGCCTGGAAGGCGCAATTTTCAATGCAGGCACTGCCGTCAAATGGTTGAGAGACAATCTCCGCATCGTCGCGAGCGCTGCTGAAAGCGAGGCCATGGCGGCGGACCTGCCTGACAATGGCGGGGTCTATTTCGTGCCCGCGTTTACAGGTCTTGGTGCACCCCATTGGAATGCGGACGCGCGCGGAACGATTACCGGGCTCACCGGCGCGGCCCATGCTGGTCATGTCGTTCGCGCAGCTCTGGAAGCTGCGGCCTACCAAACCCATGAATTGTTGACGGCCTTTGCCGCGGACGGCGCCGATGTGACAGTCCTGAAAGTCGATGGCGGCATGGCGGCAAATGACTGGTTGATGCAGTTCATCGCTGACATTTGTGACCGGCCCGTCGAGCGTCCCGATTTCACCGAAATGACGGCATTGGGTGCCGCAGCACTGGCCGGGATCGGGCTCGGCTGGACAAGTGCAGAGGCATGGGCCGAGCGCAGTCCGCCAGGGCGCCGCTTTACGCCGAACATGCCCTCAGTGGCGCGCCAGTCCCTGATTGATGGCTGGAACAAGGCCCTGCGCCAGACCGAGGCCGAGTAGCCTGTCGAGGGGCTCAGTCCACCAGCCAGGCTGCGACGCCGGCCGGGTCCATCGCCGGGCCGCCGATCAGATACCTTCCCGAAGGCGGTCTGCAGACGTCCGGAAGGTCAATCGGGGAGCTGGCATAGTTCAGGGCGAACTGGATGTTCCCATTTCGGCGCAATCGAAGCCCACGGGGCAAGTCGATGACGGATTGTCCGGCCCGCTCGCAAAGATCGCTGAGCACGGCCTTCAGAAAAGCCCCGTCCGGCACCGTCGTGAAGAATGAGCAGCGCTCGATCTCGAACAGTAGGCCATTGCCTGCGGGTGTTTCGACGATCGGTCTGAGCTCGGTCTCGACATGGTCGAGCCAAATGCTGCCCGAAACGCTTTCTCCCTTGAAGGTGCCCGTCTCGCGATGCCAGTCGGGAAAGCTCTCCACATGGGTGACACGTGCCTGCAAAACCTCTGAAAGTGGCCCCGGAGCGAGGCTGTCCGGGATTGTCAGTGTCTCGGTCTTCGCGCCGCACCGTGGCCCCAAGACATAATGCGCTTTGCTGGATGCCATTTGCGCCGCGAACGCTTCGGTCACCACGGGCAGGGATGGCACCAGAATGAGTGCATATCCGCCATGGTGCGCTTTGGGCGAGAGGATATCGACGTTCAGGCCCAGGCTGCGCGCAGCCGAATACCAATCCATCACCAGGCGATGGTAGGTCCAACCCGCGCCCTGGGGCTGGGCTTCGAACAACCATTCGGCGTCATAATCGAAGATGATCGCGACATCTGCTTTGCCGGGCGCATCCTGGGGCGGGAGCGCCGCGAGTTCCCCGGTGCATTGGCGCACCTCTTCTGCTTCCCGGGTGAAGCCGCCATCGGGGCGTTGCAGGCCGGCATGCATCTGTTCCTGCGCGAACGGTGCCTGGCGCCAGCGGAAATACTTCACCGCTTCGGCGCCATGGGCAGCTGCTTCCAGTGTCCATAAACGCACCATGCCGGGCAGGGGCGCTGTGTTGTGGTGCGCCCAGTTCACGGGACCGGGCTGTTGCTCGATCACCTGCCAGCGCCCACGCCCGCACGCGCGATAGAGGTCGTGGAAGAAGGCAGCGAAGTCCGGGTGTCCCTGGCGCATGAAGTCTTGCTTGTCCGCAAGCGGGTAGGGGCGCACATCCAGAAAACCCAGCGGATAGCTATCCCATCCAACGGCGTCCAGAGACTCGCCAACTTCGAAATGATCGAAGTCAAAATAGAAACCCATGAAGTTATGGACCACGTCGCGGCCGGGTGATTGCGCGTGCAAGATGTCGGCCTGCATCTTGTTGAACGTCGCGACTTGATGGGCTGAAAACCGATTGAAATCCAGCACGTGGGACGGGTTGGGTTCCGTCACAGTCAGGTTTGGCAGATCCACCTGATCGAACCGCGTATACTCCTGGCTCCAGAACACCGTCCCCCAGGCTGCGTTCAGTGCTTCAGGAGTGCCGTAGCGCTCCTTTAGCCAACCGCGAAACGCTTGCTCGGCTGCCTGGGAATAGCTGCGTACGGTGTCGTGGCAGCCATACTCATTGTCCGTTTGCCAGCCCGTGATCACCGGGAGTTGGCCATAGCGTTCCGCCAGCAGCGTCACGATCCGTCGCGCCTCCTCCCGGTAGCGGTCCGATGAAAAGCAATAATGGCGGCGTGAGCCAAACCGGCGCGGCTTACCGTGCTTGTCATGGGCGAGAATGTCTGGATAGGCATCAACCAACCACTTTGGAGGCGTCGCTGTGGGCGTGCACAGCATTGCGGCCAGACCCGCGTTTCCGAGAGTCTCGAGCGCGCGGTCCAGCCAGCCCCATTGCAAATCGCCCGGCGTCGGCTCAATCCGGCTCCAGGCAAACTCACCGAGGCGAATTTGCTTCAGGCCAAGGTCAGCCATTTGGGCGGCGTCTTCGGCCCATTTCGCCTCTGGCCAGTGTTCGGGAAAGTAGCAGACGCCCAGCTCACAACCGGCCATGGGGGCTCCCTGATAGACTGTCCTTGCGCGGACTATCTGCGCAGGTTCAGCGCCGCTTCTCGCGCAGCCTTGGCCCGATTGGCAATACCTTCCCAATCGCCAGCCTCAATATGCTCTGTCTTGGCGATCCAAGTTCCACCCACGGCATAGACGTTCTTCAGCGCAAGATAGTCGCCCATATTGTCGAGCGTGACACCGCCTGTCGGCATAAAGGCCATATCCTGCAGAGGGCCGCCGAGCCCCTTGATCATTGCAGCTCCGCCAACGACCTCCGCCGGAAACAGTTTCACGCGTTTGATACCCGCATTGCGCGCGGCCATGGCTTCCCCCGCTGTTCCAACGCCTGGAAGCGTTGGGACGGGGCTTTGGGCAAGAGCCGCCAATAAGTCGGCATCAAATCCAGGTGTAACAACGAAGTCTGCCCCGGCCGCCACGGAGGCATCCAGATCCGCAGAACTCAGCACGGTGCCCATGCCGACCACCATACCCGGCGCCGCTGATTTGAACGCGGCGATCGACGGCAGACCCGCATCGGTGCGCAGAGTAATCTCGCTCACCGTTATGCCGCCCGCAGCAAGCGCTGTTGCTAAAGGCGCCGCATGGTCAATATGCGGCACGGCCAGGACGGGCACGATGGGACACGCCTTGAGGGCGCTTTCAATTTGCTGCCAGTCCATCGCGTCGTCTCCGCACAGAGTTGTAACAGTCTGCATATACGCATATCCGTAGGGCGCAAGGCGGAGTGGGATTCATGCCAGCTCTGCATATCTGCGTGCCGAAAACACCTGCAAAACCTTGCAAAACACATTGAATTGCGTCGTGTTGCTGCGCGCAAGGCCTGATGCGACGTGCAAGGCTCAAAAGACGACCAAGCGGGGCCCCGGTATGGCAAAGTTCATTCCCGTTGATCCATTCGAGATCGTAATTTTCGGCGGCACGGGGGATTTGTCCCAACGCAAGCTTCTGCCCGCCCTGTTCCACCGTTGGCTCGATGGGCAAATCCCTGAAACAAGTCGCATCATCGGCTCGGCGCGCAGCGCGATGACGAAGAAAGAGTATATCGCATTTGCGCGCGAGGCTTGCGAAACCAATACAGGGGAGGGCTGGGACCCGGAGAAGTGGGACGCCTTTGCTGCGCTTCTCGACTATCAGGAATTGGACGCGACCGATCCCAATGCGGACTGGAAAGGCCTGAAACGGAAACTGTCGGGCAAGGAGCATGTCCGCGTATTTTACCTGGCCACCGCACCGCGCCTCTACGTGGACATTTGCGCGGCTGCTGACGATGCTGGATTGGTCACGCCCGAGACGCGCGTCGTGTTGGAAAAACCGATCGGTACGGATCTGGCGTCAGCCCAGGAAATCAATGCGGGCGTCTGCGCCCATTTTGATGAGAGCCAGATTTACCGTATCGACCACTATCTCGGCAAAGAGACGGTGCAGAATCTGATGGTGCTGCGCTTTGCAAACAGGTTGCTGGAGCCGGTCTGGAACCGCGGCTCGATCGATCACGTCCAGATCACGGTGGCCGAAGATCTCTCTGTCGCGGGCCGCGCGGGATACTATGACAAGTCGGGCGCGTTGCGGGACATGGTCCAGAACCACATGCTCCAGCTTCTCTGCCTGATCGCGATGGAACCTCCCGGCTCCATGGATGGAGACGATATCCGCACCGAGAAGATCAAGGTGCTGAAAGCGCTCAAACCGATCACCCGCGAGGATGCTGCAAAGACCACGGTGCGTGGCCAGTATGGCGCCGGGATCGTGAAAGGCGAGCCGGCCCAGAGTTACACAGAAGAGCTGGGCGAAGGCGCGGAAAGCGACACGGAAACCTATGTTGCGGTGAAAGCCGCCATTGCAAACTGGCGCTGGGCGGGCGTGCCTTTCTACATGCGCACGGGAAAGCGCATGGCGTCGCGGCGCTCGGACATTGTAATTCAGTTCAAGGCCGTGCCGCACTCCATCTTCGAAGGCGCCTCGACCCAGGCAAACAAGCTAATCATCCGGCTGCAGCCCGATGAAGGCGTGCGCCTTTTCATACAGATCAAGGAACCGGGACCCGGCGGCCTTCGCATCAAATCCCTCCCGCTCAACCTCTCCTATGCGGAAAACTTCACCGTGCGTTATCCGGATGCCTATGAGCGGCTCTTGATGGATGTCGTGCGAGGCAACCTTGCCCTGTTCATGCGCCGCGACGAGGTCGAGGCCGCCTGGGAATGGATTGATGAACTCATCGCGGCCTGGGGCGAGGCCGATGTGACGCCGGAAGCCTACGCGGCTGGAACAGATGGGCCCGTATCCGCTGCCTTGATGATGGACCGTGATGACCGGAAATGGTGGGAAGGATGAGCGGCGCCTTGGTCACATTCGAGACCCGGGACGCGGCGGCAGACTATGTCGCTGCCCTGATGGAGGGCGCGCTCCGGCAGTCTCTTTGTCTGGAGGCTGCAGCAGGTCTCTGGTTGTCGGGCGGGTCAACGCCGGGCCCGGTTTTCGAACGCCTCTCCAAGACTTCGCTGACGTGGGGATCCGTCAAAGTCGGTCTTGTGGACGAGCGATGGGTTCCGGAGACAGACGCACGCTCCAACGCTCAACTCGTCAAGCAGAGCTTGCTCGTAGACCACGCTGAGCAGGCGGAATTTGTGCCCATGTTCAGGGCAGGCGAAACCCATGAGGCCGATGCCGCGCCGGCTGACCACGCCTACAGGCAGGCCTTCGGGACAAAACCTGTCACCCTGCTGGGCATGGGCGGCGACGGGCACACAGCCAGCTGGTTTCCCGGCCTGGAGGGCATCGAAGACGTCATGTCCGAGGACGCGGTTGATTGGGTCGTTCCTGTCGACGCAACAGGTTCGCAGGTCGCGGAAGGCACTACGCCTTATCGGCTGACACTCACGGGCGCGGCGCTCTCGCAGTCGTCTCTCGCCATTCTCTACATCACCGGCGATGAAAAACGCGCCGTGCTGGAAAATCGATCTGCTGTTCTTCCCATCCACCATGCCGAACGCCTACTTGGCGACCGGCTCGTAAAGGTCTGGGCCCCATGACGACACTGCATCCCAAAGTTGCCGAAGTCCTTGCGCGCATCGAAGACCGCTCGCGCGACACCCGCGCGGCGTATTTCGACCTCATCCGCGCCCGAAAGCCCGATGGCTTCGCCCGCAAACGATTGACCGAAGGCAACCAGGCCCATGCCAGCGCAGGCTGCGCCGTCATGGACAAGGCCCAGCTGCTCGGCGCCGAATGGCCTAATATCGGTATCATCACCAGCTACAATGATATGCTCTCGGCCCATGCACCGTTTGAGCATTATCCCGAAATCATTCGCCAGGCTGCGCGCGAGGTAAACGCCACCGCGCAGGTGTCCGGCGGCGTGCCCGCCATGTGTGACGGCGTTACCCAGGGCCAGGACGGGATGGAGCTGTCGCTCTTCTCGCGCGATGTGATTGCGCTCGCGTCGGCCGTTTCGCTGAGCCACGACGCCTACGATGCGGCCGTGCACTTGGGTGTATGCGACAAGATTATCCCAGGCCTTGTGATCGCTGCGCTGCGTTTCGGCTGGCTGCCCCATGTGTTCATCCCGGCAGGGCCCATGCCATCAGGTCTGCCAAACCCCGAAAAGGCGCGTATCCGGCAGGAATTCGCCCAGGGAAAAGTCGGGCGTGACGTTCTGCTCAAGGCGGAAGCCGAGAGCTATCACAGCCCAGGCACGTGTACCTTCTACGGCACGGCGAATTCCAACCAAATGCTGATGGAAGTCATGGGGCTGCACCTGCCCGGTGCGGCCTTCGTCAATCCCGGCACGCCCTTGCGGGAGGCCCTCACGCGCGCAGCGGTCCAACGCGCAGCGGCGATGACGATCAAGGGCGACTACACACCCATGGGTGAGATCATTGATGCCCGCTCCATCGTAAATGGCATTGTGGGCCTCATGGCCACGGGCGGGTCGACCAATCATGCCCTGCACATTCCCGCCATGGCGGCTTCGGCGGGCATACAGATCACGCTGGACGATTTCGCGGACCTCAGCGCTGTCACACCGCTGCTCTGCCGCATTTATCCTAATGGCGTGGCGGACGTGAACCATTTCCACGCTGCTGGTGGTATGGGTTTTGTGGTGCGCGAACTGGTCGAGGCCGGATTGATGGTCGGCGACGCGGCAGGCATTTCCGGTCCCATCAGCGCCTACAGCCAGGAGCCCTGGTTGGATGGCGATACTCTGAAGTGGCGTGAGTCGCCTAAGGTTAGCGGTGATATCGATATTCTACGCCCCGTCTCAGATCCATTCAGCGCCGATGGTGGCTTGCGCCTCATGGATGGCCCGCTTGGACGCGGCGTGACGAAAGCGTCCGCCGTGAAGCCGGAAAACCGCATCGTGGAAGCGCCAGCGATCGTCTTCGATAGCCAGGACGCGCTCAAGGAAGCGCATAAGGCAGGACAATTGGACAAGGATTTCGTCGCCGTGGTCCGCTTCCAGGGGCCATCGGCGAACGGCATGCCGGAACTGCACTCCCTGTCTCCCGTGCTCGGCGCGCTTCAGGATGCCGGTCGGAAGGTTGCACTGGTGACCGACGGGCGTATGTCCGGCGCGTCAGGCAAGGTGCCCTCGGCAATACATGTTGGTCCGGAGGCCGCGCGGGGCGGGCCGCTCGCCCGTGTCCAGGACGGCGATGTTATCCGCGTGGATTGCGAGACCGGTGCCTTGGAACTCCATGTAGATGAGCGCGAGTTTGAAGGACGGTCTCCGACGCCCTTCCGGCCGAACCAGTCCCATATGGGCCTTGGACGCGAGATGTTTGGTGCTTTCCGTGCAGGCGCAGCCGAAACGGAGACCGGCGCATCCCTGTTCGATTTTTTCATGCCGGGAGCCGGGGCGTGATTGGCCGAGTCATTGTCGGCGATGCAGGCGGCACGAGCCTGCGCTTCGCCACCGCCCGCCTGACCGAGGCCGGCGTAGAGCTTGAGGGTCAACGCAAGTACTCCGAGGTGAAGGACGCCCAGGGACAGGTGCCGAAGCCCCTGTTCAAATCCTTCGACGACGCCCTGGCCACCTATATCGAGGAAACCGGCATAGACCCTTCGGGACAGGAAGCGCTCTTTGCGCTGGCTGGTCCGCCAGAGCCCGACGGGTCCGTGCTGATGACCAATCGCAATTATTGGCCTCGCATTCGTCCTGAATCCCTGGCGGCCCGGTTTGGTCTGGCGTCCGCGACACTGGTGAATGACTTTGCGGCCATGGCACGCGCCGTTCCAGAAATGCCCGACGAAGACTTCGTTGAAATTCTGTCGGGAACATCGCGGCCCGGCGCCCCCATTGTGGTGACTGGACCCGGCACAGGATTTGGCGTCGCCACCCTCGCCGTCACGCCGGCGGGTCGGTATCTGCCCATTACGGGTCAGGGGGGGCATGCCGCCTATGCTGCCCGCACGGTGCGCGAGGCAGAGTTGGCGGCTCGCTTGCCCCTTTGCGAGAAGGCGCAAGACATTTTCAGGGCCCACGGCCTGCCTGCCGACTGCCACCATGTTTCCACCGAAATGGTGGTGTCTGGCGAGTGGCTCAAGCCCGTATTCGATATCATCAGCGACCTGCACGAAAAGCCACGCGAGGACTTATCTGCGGCAGACATACTTGGACGCGCCGGGGCGGGCGACCCGGTCTGTGTCGAGACTTGCCTGCTACGCGCGCGCGCGATCATGGGTGCGGCCGGGGATGTCGTTCTGATCAATGGCGGTCAGGGCGGGGTCGTGCTGACGGGCGGAGTGGCCGAGCGTATGCCAAGCTGGCTGAAGCATCCCGAAGCCGCGGCCCGTTTCCGTGAGCGTGGCAGCGAAACCCCCTTCATGAAGGACGTACCCGTGCGCGTCCTGATGAATCACGACGCGCCTTTGAAAGGGGCCGCCGCGCTGTTGTTCGATTATCTGGCGGACGCGTAGAAACGCGCGTCTGTTTCAGGGTGAGACACCTGATTCAGTGACGCACATCTTGGTGGTTAAAACCATCCCGTCTTCATGGGGTTGGTTTGGTAAACCCGTGTGAGGGGTCCCCGCTTCTTCGGGGCTTACTTAAAAAGCGAATAATCTCAATAAGTTGCGTGTCGTTTATCACAGAAAGGGACGCGACATGCCTACAATTCGGGGAAACAGTTCCGACGAGACTCTCAACGGAACAAATCAGAATGACAAACTGCTTGGCCGGGGTGGGGATGACATCCTCAACGGCGGCGACGGCGACGACCTGCTCAAGGGCGGCGGCGGCAAAGACACGCTGAACGGCGGCAACGGTGCCGACACGCTCAAGGGGGGCGGTGGCCGCGATACGCTTGATGGCGGTGCAGGCGACGACATTCTGGACGGTGGCCGGGGCGCCGACACGCTGGTCTGGTCCGGCGGAAACGATGTGTTCACAGGCGGTGCAGGCGCAGACGTCTTCGAATTCGGCCTCCTCTCGGCCGGCCGTAACTATGTCCGCATCACTGACTTTGAAGACGGCGTCGACATGCTCGACTTCTCTGCCTATAGCCTCGACACCAAAGACCACGATATTTCTTACTGGGACTCCGGCACCGGCGTCATGTTCTACATGGTGGATACGGCAACCGGGCTTCCAGCCTCGCCAGTCGTGCACCTGGAAGGCATGGCGTTCGACAATTTCACGCCGGACGATTTCATCCTGTAAGTCTGGTCGATCAAAAGACCACTGACCGATTGGGAGACGCGAACACTGCGTCTCCCTGTTTCAGGTCACACTAGTAGAGCGATACGGCAGGGCTTAAATCGAGGATGTCTGCCGTTTGGTTCAGGCGCCGCTCAACAGTTTCAGAAACCATAGCGGCGTCGCTGCGTGGCAGGCAAAGGACGAGCCTTTGATGCCTGCGCTCCAGTCTGGCATTGCCCAGAATGTCCGCAGACCGCCCCGAAAGGACCGTACCCAGGCGCATGGCATGACCGACTTGTCGGGCCCGGCGCAGATGTTTCGCTGACAAAAGACTGGCCAGCGGTTTGGGCACGCTGAAGCGCCGGGAGTATCGCCACCCGACCGCGGCGGCGAGAAACACCCGTTCCGTGTGGGAGACGCCTGACAGGGGGGCGTAGAGCGTCTTCTCGAACGCCATGTCATGGCGATGGTCGGGGTGATAACGACCCGCCGTGTCAACCAGCAGGCAGGCCGCGCGATGCAGCCGGTTCTCTGCCTCCCAGCTGTCAAATGCCGGTGTTTTTTCGTCGAAGACCGGGCGGGTGAAGCTGTAGAGCGCCTCGCTGAAGCTCTGCTCGTAGGGGTTCAGGCCGCCAAAGGCGGCAAGGCCGTTCGCCAGGCTGTCTTCCGTTGCAAGACCCAAGCGTTCGGCGACCACACCTTCTCGCAATCCGTAAGATGAAATGACAATACGCTCGGCGCGGCTGGCGCGTACAAGCTCATCCAACACGATGGAGGTCAGATGCAGCTTTGCCGCCCGCCGCCCGGCAACTTCGGACAGGCTCTTCTCCCCTTTGTGTTTCAGGATGTGTCGCGTGGTCTCCGAGATATCCCTTGGCGAGAGGCAATAACCGTGCAGCACATGGAGGGGGTAATCACTCTGGCGCATGGCAATCTTTGCAAACGCGCGCCAAGCGCCCCCAACCGCATAGATGTCGCTCGTACCACTGGCTACGTGGACTGAATTTGCGAGGATTTCGCTGACATTGGCCCGGATAGCGTCGTCGCTGTCGTTGCCATCTCCGCCGAGGGCGAGCGGACCCAACATGTGGGTTTCTCCGGTTCCAGCCTCGGGCCCCAAGCCGAAGAGTTCGAGGCTGGAGCCGCCCAGATCCGCCACCACACCAGTCGGCTGGTGAAACCCTGCCTCAACGCCAAGGGCCGACAACCGCCCTTCATCCGCGCCCGAAAGAATTGAGAGTGGTACGCCGATAATGTCCTCGGCCTCGCGGGCGAACTCTGGCCCGTCCTTGGCGACCCGAACCGCAGCGGTGGCAACCGCGCGCACTTCGTTGACTCCAAGGCCTTTGAGTATCGCCCGAAACCGGGCCAGCGCGGCCAATGCCAGGACGCGCCCCGGCGCCGATAAGAGCCCCGTCTCGTTCATGCCGCGCCCGAGGCCCGCCATGACCTTTTCGTTGAATACGGGATACATGGCCGAGCCCGAGATCGAGAAGATCACGAGACGTACCGAGTTCGAGCCGATGTCGATTACCCCGACACGGGACGCAGTCGGGTTCGTCAAGATTTGGATCGCTTCTTAGGATTCAGGCGCGGTGGTAGGCTGACTTTCAATGCGCTGCCCCGGCCAGACAGGCTAGGATTCTCCATGAAATAAGCATGGGCGCTGAAGGCAGCATCGCGGTCTTTCACATCCACGCGGCTGTAGCTGCCGTCGGGGTTCATTGCCCAGCTCTGCAGGTCGTCATTCAGATTGGCCACCATGATCTGGTGCAGGACTTGTCGATGCACGGTTTCGTTCAGCACAGGTACCAGGGACTCTACCCGGCGTTTCAGATTGCGCTGCATCCAGTCGGCTGACGAGATGAAGACTTTTGCGTGGCGCGAGGGCAGCTCATGGCCATTGGCGAAGCAGACAATCCGCGAATGCTCCAGGAACCGGCCCACAATGGACTTCACATGGATGGTCTCCGACAGGCCTTCGACCTGGGGCCGCAGACAGCAGATGCCGCGCACCACCAGATTGATCGGCACACCATCGGCGCTGGCGCGGTACAGCGCGTCAATCACATCATTGTCGACAAGGGAGTTCATCTTGGCCCAGATGCCGGAAGGTTTGCCTGCCCGTGCATTGGCCGCTTCTGTCTCTATGAGCTCGACCAGATGGGCTTCCAGCCCGATCGGCGACATTGCGATCTTTTCGAAGTCCGGTCCGTGTTCGGGCGGTTCGCGATAGGCGGTTACGAAGTTGAACAAGCGCCCGGCATCGCGTCCCAGGGCCTCATCGGCTGTGAACAGGGACAAATCCGTATAAACCTTCGCCGTCTGGGGATGGTAATTGCCCGTTCCGAAATGCGTGTAAGTGCGCAGGCCACCTTCTTCGCGGCGAACCACGAGTGAGACCTTGGCGTGGGTTTTGTATTCGATGAAGCCGTAGACAACCTGCACACCCGAACGCTCGAGATCCCGCGCGAGCCTGAGATTCGCTTCCTCGTCGAACCGCGCCTTGATCTCCACAAGGGCCGTCACGTTCTTGCCGGCTTCAGCCGCTTCGATCAGGGCTGACACGATGGGAGAGTTCGCGCTCGTGCGGTAGAGCGTCTGCTTGATGGCCACCACATTCGGGTCTTCCGCGGCCTGGCGGATGAACTGCACCACCACGTCAAAGCTCTCATAGGGGTGGTGCACCAGAATATCCTTGGCGCGGACCGCTGCAAAGCAGTCTCCCCCCATTTCCCGGATCCGTTCGGGATAGCGCGGCTCAAAGGCCGGGAAGAGCAGGTCGGGGCGCTTGTCGCTGATCAGTTCTGAAAGCTGCGCCATGCCCAGAATACCCTGGCTGAGCACGACGTCCTGGGGTTCGGCCTCTATCTCGCGAATGATGAAATTGCGCAGGTCTGCCGGGCCATCCTGGATGAATTTGATCCGGACAATCTTGCCCCGACGGCGCCGTTTCAGGAGAATTTCAAACTCCCGGATCAGGTCTTCTGCTTCTTCTTCGATTTCGATATCGCTGTCGCGCACGACGCGGAACAGGCAATGTCCGTTTGCCTCGTATCCAGGGTACAGAACATCCAGGAACAGAAGCAGGGCATCTTCCAGCGCAATGTAGCGCATGATGCCGGATTTCACCTCCGGCAAGCGGATGAAGCGAGGTGAAAAAGCGGGCAGGGGTACCAGCCCGGTAATCTGCTCGCTTCCGCCCCGCGCACGCAGGTTCACCGCCAGTGCAAATCCAAGGTTCGGGATGAAGGGAAACGGATGGGCCGGATCGACCGCGAGGGGCGTCACAATCGGGAAGATGTGCAGCTCGAAATGGTTTTTCAGCCAGCTACGATCCGCCTTGTTCAGATCTGACGGTCCGAGGACATGGATGTCCTCATCCGCGAGTTCCTGGCGCAGGGCCTGCCAGCGATCCTGTTGATCTTCCATGAGCTTTGCCGCCGCATCCTCGATCCGCGCCACCTGCTCGGCGGGCGTCAGGCCATCCTGGCCGGGACGGTTCAGCCCGGCGCGGACCTGTTCGCGCAGACCCGCATATCGCACCATGTAGAATTCATCGAGATTGCTGGCCGAGATGGACAGGAAGCGCAGGCGTTCCAGAAGCGGATGGTCTGGGTTGGCGGTTTCTTCAAGCACGCGCTCATTGAACTGCAGCCAGGACAATTCCCGGTTCAAAAACCGTTCGGGAAGCTCAATCAGGTCGCGCTTCTTCTTTCGCGCTCTTGCTGGGGTTGCCGTGTCAGCCATCGCTCTTGTCCTCGGCGCCATACATCTCAGTGAGCACTGTGCTGGCCAGCATGACCGTAAGGCCTTGCCCGGAGCCAACACGCCCCGCCAGCCGTTTTGCACACGACTCGATGTCTGCATAGGTGCGTTTCAGGCGTGGTTCCAGATACCTCACAACATCCATCGGCGGCGCAGCGAAATGGCGGCGCAAAAGAGAGTAGAGCCGCAGGCCCACCATCTCTTCGTCCGGCTTGTGGATTTCTGCTAGGGGCAGGGACGCCAATCTGGACGCGAGGTCCCTGTTTTCTACGGGCCAGGCCATGGGAGGCGTGCTTGCGGTGAGCAGGAGCCGGCCATCGCGTTCCCCGGCTTGGTTGATCAGGCTGAGCAAGGCATTCTCCGGCAGGCCAGTGTCAGCAGGATCAATCGCCAAAGCCGTTTTGGAGAGATCGACCCGTTCGCTACGTGTCAGGAGGGCGTCTGGGGTTTGGCAGAGCCCCGACTGGGCCCGCGCCCAGACCTCGGCCAGGGTCGATTTGCCGGACCGGGGAGGGCCGATAAGACACGCCACGGGGAAGGGCCAGGCGTTGACGCTTTCGAGGAAATCAATGGCGGCGCGATTGGCGGTCCCCCGGTCAAGCTCAGAGAATTGACGTGGCGGGCCTGCAAACTCGAAACTGGCCTGGAGGGGGCCCTTGCCGGCGCTGCCAGCCGGGCTGGTCACTGCACCGGTGACACAGCAGATGTGAGCACCCAGCCGGAAAAGTCAGCATCCAGTTCCACGCCGCGCTGGCGCAGGTCAGCCATCAGCCGCTCTGTTTCTCCCGCATAGGCGAACCGAACCAGCGCGCCATCCCGCGCGATCGCTTCGGTGTTGAACTCTGAGACGAGCGGTGAACGGGCGAGCGCGCTTCGGAGCGTGTTCCATTCCGCAATCGACGTGTAGAAAACGCTCGCCGTCACGATGGTGCGTGTGTTGGAGCGCACCACCGCGCTGTCTTTCCAAACGTCGCTTAGTCGCCTTGCCGCCGCGGCGGATGCGCCTTCGAGATCGGCGGCGTAGTCGCTCCGCCCAAGGCCGCCCTGGCCCGATGGCGTCACAAGAGTGAGATCCACGGCATACGCGCCGGGCTGACCGACAAGTTGGGCGATGACAGCGCGTTGGGCGCCGCGCACACGGGCTTCGGGCGACAATTCCTCCCATAGGGGCAGGACGGTTGCAGCCGGAATGGTCGATGTCACAAAGGGGGCCAGTTCGCCCTCATCGCGCTCGGGCCATGCGGCCTGCCAGGCAAAATCTGACCGGCCATCTCCAATGGGCACGACAAGGGCCCGGGGCGCCTGACGATCCACATAGGGTATGCCCTGCTGGTCGAGGAATTGGCGCACGGCAATCGGGTTCAGTACCGCTGAAAGGGTGCCGCGATAGCGCCCGCCACCGCGGCTCTCCTCCTGAACGTCGATCGCTGCCACCAGCCGGTCAGCCACGTCCTGGGTGATCAGGATGCCGCCTGCGGCCTCGATGTCCTGGGGCAGGGTGATCTTTGCGATCAGACGTTCCGCCCCGATGCGGCGCGCGTCGGCCTGGGCTGCGTCCACGGCGGCCACAACGCTTGCGCCGCGGCGGTCCACCTTGATGTCGCTGATCGTGTAAACCGACCGCGTATCGGCCATCGCCGCCAAAACCGCGAACATCAGCGCGGCAAACATCAAAAACACATACCGAATCATGGCAGCGAGGCTCCCTCGTATTTCGAAACACGCTTAGCAGGGGAATCAGCGCCCGAGAACTGATAACCCACACTGGCGCACCATTTTTCCCCGTGATAGTGGCCGATGCCCATGACAAAAGACACACCCACGCCGCTCACCTATAAAGATGCAGGTGTCGACATTGAGGCAGGCAATGCGCTTGTCGATGCTATCGGCCCCCTGGCGAAGGCCACCGCGCGCGCTGGCGTGATGGGGGGATTGGGCGGTTTCGGCGCGCTTTTTGACCTTAAGGCCGCCGGTTTTGAAGACCCAGTGCTGGTGTCCGGCACTGACGGTGTCGGGACAAAACTGATGCTCGCTTTCCAGACAGGCAAGCACGACACAGTCGGGATCGACCTGGTGGCCATGTGCGCCAATGACGTGCTCGCCCAGGGGGCAGAGCCTTTATTCTTTCTCGACTATTTCGCCACCGGCAAACTGGAGGGCGGTGTGGCCGAAGCGGTTGTCTCCGGCATCGCGGAAGGCTGCCGCCAGGCAGGGTGTGCGTTGATCGGCGGGGAGACAGCTGAAATGCCGGGCATGTACCCGCCGGGGCATTATGATCTCGCCGGCTTCGTGGTCGGGGCAGCTGAGCGCAGGGCCATGCTGCCGCGAATGGACGATATGGCGCCCGGCGATGTGCTCATCGGCCTGGCCAGTAGCGGCGCCCATTCAAACGGTTACAGCCTCATCCGTCGTGTGGTTGAGCGCACCGACACGCCCATGGACGCGCCATGCCCCTTCGCGGAAGGCACTTTGGGCGATGTGTTGCTGACGCCCACGCGGCTATATGCGCGTCAAACGCTTCCCCTCATCAAAGGCGGCCTTGTGAAAGGCCTCGCGCACATCACCGGCGGTGGTTTGACGGAAAACATTCCCCGCATGTTGCCCGCCACGCTTCGGCCTCGGATCGACTTTGAAGCCTGGACGCCGCCGGCCCTGTTCGAATGGTTGCAGACCGAAGGAGCGATCGAAGACGCGGAGATGCAGCGCACCTTCAATATGGGGATCGGCATGGTGCTCGCCGTGGCCGAGGCCGATGCCCAGGACGCGCTCGACGGCCTCAAAGCCGCTGGAGAGTTCCCCACCTTGATTGGAGACCTGGTCCCGGCATGACCCGCATTCCGTTTGCCGTTCTGATTTCCGGGCGTGGCTCCAACATGACAGCCCTGCTGAAGGCGGCCGCCGAGGAGTCCTATCCCGGTTTGCCCGTGCTGGTCGTGTCGAACCGCCCCGATGCGGCAGGACTGCAAACAGCCCGTTCCTATGGGGTGCCAAGTCTGTGCATTGACCACACTGGGTTCGGCAAGGATCGCGAAGCGTTCGAGCGCGAAGTGGATGCAGCATTGCGCGCCGCCGGTGCACAATTCGTCGCCCTTGCCGGTTTCATGCGGGTGCTGACGCCCTGGTTTGTCGCGCGCTGGCGGCGCAGGCTGATCAATATCCATCCGTCGCTTTTGCCGGACTATAAGGGCCTGAACACCCATGCCCGCGCCATTGCCGATGGCCGCAAGGAAGCCGGGTGTAGCGTGCACTATGTGAACGATGGCGTGGACGAAGGCGAGGTGATCGCCCAGGCGCGCGTGCCCGTGCTGGCGGGGGACACGCCGGAAACGCTGGCCGCGCGAATCCTGCCGAAGGAGCACGAATTGTATCCAGAGGCTTTGGGGCTGGCGCTAAGAAAAGCGGTGGCTCACTAGCTCGCCCGCAGCAATATTTGTTGCTGCACCTGCTGGAATCGAGGCGTTTGCGGCGTTGGCATCTTCGCGCTAGGCTGAAGCGAGGAGGAGTCGGTGAATGGACAATGCGCAAGACGGGCCAGGGCTCATCGAGCCACACTCTGAAGACCGCCGCACGCGCATCCTGAACGCTTCTGAAAAACTCTTCGCCCGCCACGGTTATGACGCGGTCACCCTGCGCGAAATCGCCAAGGAAGCCGATGTGGATGTGGCCCTGCCGAGCTACCATTTCGGGCGCAAGCATGAACTGTTCGAAGCCACCTTTATGCGCCGGGCCGAACTGATCAATCGCTGGCGACTGAAAGCCCTGGAAGCGGCCACGAACGACGCTGCTCCCAACCCGCCCAGCGTGCGCGCCATCCTGGATGCGTACCTCTTCCCGCTGCTGAACGGACCCCATTTGGATGATCCGGCCTGGCGGAGCTATTACGCCCTCGTGGCCTATGTGAACAATTCCGCCGAATGGGGCGCGAAACTGATGTCGCGCTTTTTCAACCCGATGGTGGACCAGTTCATCGCCGCCCTGCGCAAGGCGCTTCCCGATGCCGATGAGGCGGCGCTCTTTTGGGGCTATCATTGCCTTTCCGGCGCGCTCACCCTGACCTTCGCCCAAACCGGCCGCCTCGACAGCCTGTCGGGCGGGGCATGTCGCTCAGACGACTTGCAGGCGGCCCATGGCTATGTCCTCGACTTCGTTACAGCCGGATTTGAACAGGTGGGGCTTAAGCGATAGGAACAAGCGGTCCTGAGGGGAAAAGATCATGCTCCTGCGCCGTGTCACCCAACATGTGAAAGACCAGAACTGGTTTGCGGTTCTGCTGGACTTTGCCATCGTTGTTTTCGGTGTGTTGCTCGCAATCCAGGTCTCAAACTGGAACGATGCGCGAAGTGACCGGCGCGCTGAGCGTGAGATCCTCCAGCGGCTGCACGTCGAGCTCCAGCAGGCCGACGCGCTTCGAACAGCTTACCAGACGTTTGCCGCCCAGCGCCTGTCGGACATCAGCACAGCGAGGCTCGTATTGTTGGGTTTGACGGACCGCGACACGCTAACGGTGGCCGAATGCCAGGCTGTCAGCGAAAGTCATATTCCGGTGACTCCCTTCACGATCATTCCCATCATTATGGAGCTGTCCGGATCGGGCGAGTTGGCCATCCTGCGCGATCAACGTGTGGTTTCCGCGATTGCAGAGGTGACATCTCAAAACGAGTTGGAAAGTGTCATTCTAAGCGGAAACGTCGCCCATGCGCGCGCCCTTGCGCCAGCCTTTCCCGAATTGATTGCTTATGGACTGGAACGCGACGAGGGGGCGGCTGCGGCATCCGACTTTGACGGCTTCGATCCCGTCTTTCTATGCGACTCCGGCGCGATGAGGGAGAGCAGTGCCTTCCTCAACGCCTTTGGTGAAAACGCCACCCGCGTCTTTTTCATGCTGGAGAATTCGACCCAACCCAAGGACGCCGCCATCGAAGAGCTGCGCCTCGCCGTCGAAGTTGCCCTGGGCGAACAATAATGGGCTGGTATGTTTCCTTTGTAGCGTTCAATCGTCCTCCGGAAATCGACACGCTGCAGGGCGTCGATGCGTTGGCCAGTTGGCGTCTGTTTCATGAGCCGGAGACGGGCGCCTGGTTCCTCGAGGGCCAGAGTAACACCGAAGCGATCACCTTCCAGGAAGAGATCAAGACGAAGGCGCTTGGCCTGACCGACGAACAGACAGCCCAGCTCAAGAACATCGAAACAAGGATCACGGAGAAGGGCGGCGACAAGAGCCTTTTCGATGCCGACGGCGCAAAGATCGCCATGGGGTTGTCGCGGGCGCTCGATCAACCCGTCGCCCATTTCTCCGCCTATGACGAGGGCGGAGAGTCCGGCTTTATCTTCGATGGCGGCAAGCTTGTGCGGGGGCGTTTGGAAATCGACTGGAACAAGGCCCTCGCCTTCGATGCCGACGGCAAGGCTGAGTTGGACTGGCTCTATCCGGAAGGTGTCTCGGACGATGATCCGGACTTTGTTCAGTCCCGGACGTTCTTCCAGATCGGTCTCACGGAGGCCGACGCCTTCTTCGAGCGGCACACGCTGGCAGACGCGCTCACTTTCGACCAGCCCTTCAAGCCCGGCCAATTCGTCCTCAAGGCCCAGAAGGGCGAGCCCGACCCGCTGATCCGAACGCCGCACGAAGAGCTGACCGATGTTCTGGGCCAATATCCGACGCAGGAGGAGATGCTTGAGACTTTCACCCCCGTTGTTGATGCGATCCTCGATCCGGGATTTCCAGACGCGCCCAATCCGCATCGCCATGACATGGATAGCCGGAGTTCGGCCTGCTCTGTCTATGTCAGCTATCTTCGAAAGCGCTCGTCAGAGAATGCAGCTGTCAACGCGCGTCTCCATGCATTCCTGTTGGACCTCAGCAACTATGCGAAAGCCTTGCGTCCAGCACCTGACTTTAGAAAGTCATCGACCGACTTTCGCCGCTGGCAGCGGAAACTGTCTGCCGAATGGCAACGCCAAAAGTCAGGCGACCCCTGGTTCCGAAGGCTGCTCCGATAGCCGTGTCGCGTGGCTTGCCGCTAAGGCGGAGTTTCGCCGGAAGCCGCCTAAGTGGCTTGAAAGCAAGATGCCTGTTTTCGACCGTTCTCCCGCCGGTTGATTATGCCTAAGTCCCCACATATCAGGGAAGCCCGGAGTGTGGGGGTAGGGACTAGCCAAACAAGCGGGATATGAGAGGCGATCCACAAAGCGTAGCGAGTCAAACACCGAGCCGTCAGACGTTCGACCCGTAGATGGTTTGCCGCTCAGCCTTTGTTGCGGTTGGGTTGCCCGTGTTCTCAGAAGGTTAGTCCAAGAGGTCAGAAAATCGGGCAATCGACGCATCACCGAGCCCTTTGCGCAGCGGGTCGAGATGGGGGTCAAAGGCGCGCCAGGCACCAATTGCGCGGGTATAGACGGGTTGGCGGACCTGTTCGCTGCTTGCCGACCGGACGGCACGATGAGTCGTGTGGAATGCCAAGCATTCCGGTTCAAACGGGACCCCAATATGTTCCAACATGCGCCGTACAGTTTTTTCCGGTGATCGAACCAGGGATTCATACTGCACCCGTAGCACTTGGCCGGGCAAAACACGCTCCCAGTGGTCCATAATCGAGAGATAGAGGGAATAGTATTTGCCGATCGTTTCGAGATCATAGGCGAAGGCTGATCCTTGGGAAAAGCTCTGCTTGTAGATACTCAGACCGCAATCGAGGGGATTGCGCCGCGCATCTATCACGACCGCCTGCGGCAGGATTTTGTAGATCAGACCGACATGTTCGAAATTGAACGGCATCTTGTCGGTAAACCTCTGAACCCCACTGCTGCGAAAAAAGCTACTTTCGGTCAGATAGGATTCGCCAAGCTCGGTCAGGCGCGACTCCGGCAACTGGCCGATGGCGTCCAGATACCCCGCTTTGAACTCATCCACACAAGATACATGGGCGCGCCGCTTCGTGCCGGGCAATACCGGTAACTCCATGGTGCCCTCAATCTGCGTATGGCTCGCCAGGATCTGTTCGATAAGGGTGGAGCCCGAACGTGGTAGCCCGACGATGAAGATGGGAATTGGCGCGTCGTGGTCTGGCGTTGCCCTGGTCGCTAAAGCATCCTCCGTGAACGCGTTTTTCAGACGCTCGGCCGCTGCGCAGGCGAGATCAATATCAAAACCATCTGGCTGACCAAGGGCGTTGGCCTCGTGGTAGACGGCCATAGCTTGGATCATGTCGCCCTTCGTTTCCAGCTGTCTCGCCAAGGCAAAGGCGGACATAGCTTTCTGGCGCCGGTCCGTCCGGGGCTCATTCTGAAGCTGGCGGAGGGTTGCCTCTTCTTCTGGGGTAAACTCGTAGGTCTTGGTATCGGCCAGCCCCCACCAACTGGCACTATTCAATGGGTTGTGGGTGAGGCTCTTTTTCAAGGCTGCAATGCCTTCTTCGGGTGACCCGACAATTCTAAGTAGCTGACCGCGAACAAGGGCCACTTCACTCAGCTTCTTGCGATCGCCGCCAGCGAGGGGCTCGGCTCGGTCACACATTTCCAGAGCCAACTCATTCTGCCCGTATCGCAACAGAATTGATGCCAGCCCCCAAACGGTTTCGAATGTTTCCTGCAGCTCAACCAAGTGTTTGGCGGTTTCGACGGCGCGCCGATAGGCGCCCGAGCTTTCCAAAGCGCGGACCAGCAGCTTCCACAAAACAAGGTTTGCGGGCGTGTGATCGAGTCCTTGCTGAAGCCAATCGACGCGCTGCTCATGACGTCCCCGCAATTCCTCGATATGCGCGAGGGTGAATATGGCGCGTGGGTGGCCGGGACAGGCGTCCAGCATGGCTCTCGCCATTTCGTCTGCGCCCTGTAGATTTCCGCGCTGAATTTGCCGCTGGATCAGCTGAAAGTCTGCGACGAGGGGGTCGAACCTTTCAGCCATTTGCACGGCCTTGATGCTCTTCGCGTAATCGCGTTCCTCATACAGCAGGCGACTGAGCAATACCCAGCCGTGGAACGTCTTTGGGGCCTGCGCCAGGCCGGCTTCAAGACATCTGATTGCCGCGGCCCGGTCTTTGACCGCCAGGTATGCCTCCGCTTTTTTGATGAAGGCGATTTGGGCGTCGGAGGTATCCATCGTGGCGCTCTAACAAGAAATGCGGGGACTTTCGCCCCCGCATTCCAAGGTCCTCGGATCAGGTGATCTATTGCGTATACGTCAAACCGAAGAAGAAGAACCGACCGCGCGGACCAACCGGCCAGGCGGTCTCCGTGGCATAGGGTTCTTCATCTGCAATGTTGTTGACGCCGCCATAGAAGGTCAGCTGATCGCTGAACTCATAGCTGGCATTTGCATCGAAGATGTAGACTTCGTCGAAGAAGCCGTCGTCGCCGTAAAGCGGGCTACGGCCATTGATCCCGGCGACCACTTCGATCTCATCGACAGCTTGTTCACTCTGATAGGTGGTCTGCAGCGCGGCGCTGAAGGGTCCCCGATCCCATGAGAGTGTCAGGTTACCAGAGTATTCCGGGATCTGAATTTCGCGCAGTTCGGTATCAACATCCTCTGGCGAGTCCCCTGAGATCAGGTCCAGGGACTCCTGCTTTGACCCGACAAGGCTTGCACCAAATGTGTTTTCGCCAACGTCGAACGAGTAGTTTACCGAGAAGTCGATACCGCTGGCTTCAAGCCCTGCGAAATTTATAAGCTGAAGATCGACGTTGCCGATGCCGCCATCGGTCCGGCGGGTGATGCGGTTACAGAAGTCGTTCGAAGACAGATCGCCACCGCTATTGTCGGCATCGTAGCAGTTGATGATCGTGTTGCTGCCGGTAACCGAGTCGATCCCTTGCTCGATTTCCACGTCCCAGTAGTCAACCGTCAGCGAAAAGCCTTCAAAGAAACTCGGTTGGAAGACCGCGCCAACTGTGAGGGTCTCGGCTGTTTCTGCGTCAAGGTTAGGATTGCCCCCCTCAACGCCGGTGAACCGGCCCGTCAACGGGTTGGCGAACGAAAAATTGCCGTCTGCATCAAAGATGTCTGCTTCGGCAACGCCAGCAGCCCGAAGGCCCGCCACGCAGTTCTCTTCACGGAACTGGGTGCCGCCACCGATTTGGTCAGCGTCACAAATGTCCGCGGTCGCTGCAACGGTGATTGGAAGGGGCGGGTCGAACAATTCAGAGATGTTCGGCGCGCGCACCGCTTCGGAGACCGTCGCCCGGAAGCTCAAGTCAGACACCGGGGCCCACGTGCCACCAATTTTCCAGGTCGTGGCTTCGCCAAGTGTGGAGTAGTCTGCCAGCCGAACCGCACCGTCCAGGGTCAGTTCCTTTGCGAACGGACGGTCTCTGAATATTGGCAGGCGGATCTCCGTGAAGATGTCATAGACTTCATAGCTGCCTTCGGTGTTGAACTGCTGTGAGTTGTCGATGTCAGTGAAGGAAAACAGGAATGGATCGACTTCACTGACCTGAATGCCCGGCGTGAAGGAGGTTCCCTCAGGAAGTATGCCAAGCGTGAGCGGATCGAGTTGATTGTCACTGGACTCTTCTCGGTACTCAATGCCAGCAGCATAGCCGACTGGCCCATCCAGGAGACTGTCAAGCACATCGAAGTCGCCCGTGGCGATCGCGGAGATCACCAGTTGTTCGACGACCAATACGTCTTCAAGATTGGACGTAATGAAGTCCTGAGCTTCCGGGCTGACCGAGTTTCGACCGAATGGGTTGAGCGGCTGACACTGCCCGTCGCCCGGTGTGAAGGAGTAGTAGCGATCCGAGGAGAAACCACCGTCGGCATAGCCATTGCCTGCCGTGAAGTAATCGATTTCGTAGGCCGCCGTTGGATCGAGGTCCGAGCGACACACGATGCTTCCGTCCGGTGCTTCCACCGCGTCAATGGCGGCAAATACACGGTCGAGGTACAGACCTGTTTCCCGTGACGTGTTCTTGAAGCGACCATAGTTTGCGGAAAATTCAGCGAAATGTCCCTCGGCGAACTCCCAATCAACGCCCCCCACAAAACGCCATGTTTCGCGCGTGAACTTCGAGGGATTGTTATCGCTGAAATCAATCGGGTCCTGGGTGAGTAGCAAGCCATCCGTTATGTCTGTGACCGGCGTCAATTCACTCGGAATGAAAGGGTTATCAGGCAGGATAAACAGCGTGTCGTAGAAGGTGTCCTGCGCGTTGAAGGTCTCCGAACGGGCGTTGACATACTTGCCTTCGAAAAACAGCCCTACCGTGTCTGACACATCGTAGGTCGTGTTGAAGTTCAGAACGATCTTGTCCGTTTCCGGAAACAGCGTGTCGACATTCTCGTTGATGGGCACACCGTCGCCACCTGTCCCCCACAGGCCGTTCAACACGACGCCATCCTGGTTCACCCGCACGGACCCATCCGGGTTGGTCAACCAGCACCCGGCAAGAAAACCAACGCGGCCACCTTCAGATTCCTGGCAGTCTGCGATCCCGTTGCCGTTGATGTCGACGTAGACCACGTCCCTACCGCCAAACGTCGGCGCAATCGAGCCCTCGCGAGACGTCAGCCAGAAACGTGGGTCTTCAATAACGGCCTGTGGCGGCGCGTTGGGATCGGTAAGAGCGTCCGGATTGGCGCGCGGCTCAACCGACGCAATGCCATTGTCTCGCGACCAGTCGCGGTCGCCATGGGTGAGTTGAGAGTCGTCTTCAAAGCTGAAGGCAAACACTAGATTGCCGCGTCCGTCCGCATAGTTCTGGCCGTAAAGCGCGTCGATGGCGAAGTTTTCGGCGTCGCCTTCACCCGACACACCGCCGCGGGCGTCGAGCTGAAAGCCTTCGAAATCATCCTTCAGGATGAAGTTCACAACGCCGGTCACGGCGTCTGCACCGTACACAGCCGACGCGCCGCCCGTGGTCACCTCGACCCGTTCAACCAAAGCGCGCGGAATAGAACCGACATCAACGGCCTGGCTGCCCCGGAAGCCAGCCACGTGGCGTCGTCCGTTCACCAAGGTCAGGGTCCGATCCGACCCCAGCCCACGCAGGTTCAACGCATTCGCCCCGGTTACCGAGTTTTCCGCCGTCAGCGAGGACACAAGCGCCGGGATGTCATTCACCACATCTGCAAGGTTCAGTTCGCCAGAGAGCGTGAAATCATCGCTGCTCAGGGACTGCACCGGCGTGGACGATGTCAGGTTGGGATCGGTTGGAATGCGTGACCCTGTAACCGTGATGGTTTCCTGGACACTCTCTTCATCTGTGGTTTCCTGGGCCATCGTCGAGAGCGGCAAGGCGACGCTCAACACTGCAGCACTAACACCTGCAAAAAGATACTTTTGGCCAAACCGGCCCCTCAAGGTACGCTTCATAGTCAAACCCCTGACTAACAGATTATTCACCCTCCGCTATCGCGACCAAACTCCGTCCACCTGTCAATTGCCGTGCTGCTAGGCAGTCCGTTTTTCGCAGCGGCTTGGCAAACTGCCTAAAATCCCATCTGCACTGCCTAGTTTTGTATCGAGCTATCTAAGCTTTGAAGAGGCGCGCGATTGTCCCCTGTCTTTTTCGAATCGGCACGTCGTGTATGGATCAGTCTATAAAAGCGGCAATAGCTGTTGTGGTTTGGGAGGAGAACACGATGAAATTGAGTGCTTTGGTGCGCAAATGCACCATGGTGTTGGTCGCGACCCTCCTCGCTGCGTGCACCTCTTCGACAACGAATCCAAATGTGCGCGTGCTGAACGAGCAAAACCTGATCGATATCCTCATCGGGTCTTGCATACAGTCGACGCGCAACTGTGACCCGTCAGGCTCGATCGAAGAGGTTCAGGCCGCCCTTGCTGAAGGCAAAGTGTTCACGACGATCCCCGTCGATGCCATTCCCGATGACGGACTGGTGGTGGCTGTGCAGGGCATTGGGGGCGGTGGGCCCTGGCAATACGTCATCGACCGGACGAGCGAACAGGGACTGGAGACCATTGACGACCCAAGACGCCGGGTCCTCAACCTGTTTAGTGACTATGCCGGACAGGACGTGACAGCGCTGGTGCGATCAGAAGCGGCCGGGGCCACGGCAACAGCGCTATTGCTCGCAGCAGAAATGGGCCTTCCAACGCTGGACGGCGGCATTACGGGCCGCGCCGTGCCTGAAGTCCAACAGTCTATCCCGTGGATCAATGGCATTGCATCGGTGCCAACAGCGATCATAACGCCTTGGGGCGATGAGATCATCATCCGCCATGCCATCGACGAATACCGCGTCGAAGATCTCAGCCGCGCGATCGCGGTCGCAAGCGGCGGAGACGCCACGATTACGATGACCCCTATGTCAGGGACCGATCTGGAACGCGGCGTCCTGAGAGACAATTTGTCGGAAGCTGAACTCTACGGTCGCACCGTTCGGCAGGCCGTTGAACGCGGAGAAGACCCGATTGATGCCCTGGTCGCGGTCTCCGGTGGTTACAAACTCTTCGAAGGGGTTGTGCGCCGCGCTGAAGACAAAGGAGACCGGGGCTTCAACTGGGTCGAGGCCGAGTTTGACGGCGTCGGCGAATATGCAGGACGCTCCTATCGCGTGTTCGTGAAAAACGAGAACATTGTCGGCTGGCTGGACGGGGAACTGAACGCCGTATCGCCCGACTATATCTATAATCTTGATCCAGACAC
This sequence comes from Pseudomonadota bacterium, assembly GCA_038526245.1. GTDB lineage: Bacteria > Pseudomonadota > Alphaproteobacteria > Caulobacterales > Hyphomonadaceae > UBA5336. The sequence goes on along the minus strand of JBCBGZ010000002.1, from coordinate 11,987 downwards.
CGGGCACTCGACCCTCGGCGTTGGCTATGGCGGATATGTGGTTGGGGAAAAAGTCGCCTTTGTCGGCGTTCCCGCGCCCGAGCAATGGCGCAGTGAGAAGGGAATTGAGCTGATCGGGCCTCGCCACTTCGGCTTTGATTTCGATTTCATTCCAATTGAGGTGCTCCAGTCCAAGGCGAGCGCGGAGTAGCACCGCAGAGCGCTGAATGCATCACATCAAGACTTATCGGGAGAGCCACAATGCGAAATAGCCTGGCCATTTTGACTATCGGGCTTCTGTCGGCCTGCAGCCCCACAACGGATACCATTTCAGGCGAAGCCCCGCCTGCCGCGACAGTTGAGAACTTCGAGGCGACCGGATGGATCGGTCAAACGCTGCCAGAACAAGCGGCTGCCTTGCAAGCGGGCGAAATCACATCCGAAGCGCTTGTCCAAGCCTATCTGGATCGCATCGAGGCTGTCGACAGAAATGGTCCGACATTGCGCGCAGTCTTGACGATAAACCCGGACGCACTTGCCGATGCCCGGGCTGCCGATGCTGCACGTAACGCGGGAGAGCCGCTTGGCCTTCTCCATGGCGTTCCGATTCTGTTGAAGGATAACATAGAGTCCAAAGACAATATGCCTACGACTGCAGGTGCTTTGGCCCTGAAAGACAACGTCACAGGACGAGATTCTCCCCTGGTCGAAGGTTTGCGCCGAGAGGGCGCCATCATTCTCGGCAAGACCAATCTCAGCCAATGGGCAAACTTTCGATCCACAAATTCAATGAGCGGTTGGTCCGCTCTTGGTGGGCAGGTCAAGAACCCACACATTCTTGATCGGAACCCCTGTGGGTCCAGCTCAGGATCGGGCGCCGCAATGGCAGCGTCCCTGGCCGCCGGAACCGTCGGTACCGAGACAAATGGCTCCATTATTTGTCCTTCGAACGTAAATGGTATTGTCGGGTTCAAGCCCACAGTCGGGCTGGTCTCACAAGACCTGATCATTCCAATTTCATCGACCCAGGACACGGCCGGCCCCATGACGAAAACCGTCACTGGTGCAGCCATGATGCTTACAGCAATGGCGAGTGGAGACGCCCGCACCGATTATGTCGCCGCACTCGATCAAACGGCGCTCGAGGGCGCGCGTATTGGTGTGCTTCGCTACTCCCTCAACAACAACGCCGACATCAATGCAGCGTTTGAAAATGCTCTGGAGGACATGGCGACTGCCGGCGCCGTCCTTGTCGATATCGAAAACCACGACCCTGGCATCGAGGGCATCGGCCGGAAGGGTTTTGACGTTCTCAAGTACGAGTTCAAAGCGACGCTAAATGCATACCTTGCCACATTGCCGACGTCGGTGCCCATCACCAGCCTCGTTGAGTTGATTGAATTCAACAATGACCACGCTGATGTCGAACTTGTCCTGTTCGATCAGGGCATATTTGAACAATCAGATGCCCATGGTGACCTGACAGATGAAGCCTACCAAACAGCTCTGGCGGATATCCTTCGCGCGAGCCGCGAGAATGGTATCGACCGCCTCATGGCCGATTATGAAGTCGACATCCTAGTCTCGCCTTCGGGGGTCCTGGCGCCACGAATAGATCCAGTAAATGGTGACGTTTGGCCAAGTTGGGCCGGCGCTGGCAGCATGGCGGTAAGGGCGGGTTATCCCCACGCAACGGTTCCAATGGGGGCGGTACATGGTCTGCCCATTGGCCTTTCATTCATCGGCGGAAAAGATCAGGACGCACGCGTTCTGTCTTTCGCATTCGCTTATGAACAGGCTACACGTCATCGGATTGACCCGCTTTATCTCGCCAGTTCCGATGCCCGCCCCGAACTAGCGACCGCATTAGAAAGATACCCAAGCGAGGATTGATGCCCGTAGAACGAGGACCAATCTTCGCAAGCCATGAACCGAGACACCTTTGACTCGATTGCGGTGACCTCAGGATCATAGTCGACTTCTGTTCGATGAACCAAAAGTCCTTTAGCGCCCCTAACTCTTCGGGGTCTTGCTTTAGATTTGGCTCTCAAGAACTTCGCCAAGCCCGCCTAAAAGCACTCGGTTTGCTGAATGGTCGCTATGAATCTGAAAAATACGCTCATACAAACAATGCCCTACGGCAAGTGAGGGCCAAAGGTTGCCCTCCAATGCTCAGGTCCCGTCCCTAGGAACAGGCCTTAGACCTCTTCCGGTACCCGCACCTGCACGCGTGTTGGGCGGGTGCCGCCTTGGCCGTAGAGGTTCACTTTCAGCCTTGAGATGGCGTGCACCAGCGCGTTGGGGCCGTATTTGATGTCGCCGGTGAAGGCGATGTCGGGGAAGCGCTGGAAGATCTGCTCATAGGCCACGCGCAGCTGCATCTGCGCCACGCGCGATCCGAGGCATTTGTGGATGCCATGGCCGAAGGCGATGTGCTTTGAGACATTCTCGCGGGTCATGTCGAACACGTCCGGGTTCGGGAACACCTCAGGGTCGCGGTTGCCCGCGCCATACCACATCACGACCTTCTCATCCTTTGCGATGCGCTGGCCATTGATCTCGGTGTCTTCCAGCGCCGTGCGCCGCATATGCTTGACCGGCGAGACCATGCGCAGGGCCTCTTCCGACATTTGCGGGATCATGGACGGATCAGACAGCACCATGGTGCGCTGGTCTGGGAATTCCGTCATCAGCTTGATCGTGCCCGACAGGGAATTGCGCGTGGTATCATTGCCCGCAAAGATGATCAGCAGCCAGGAGCCGTCCAGATATTCCTGGGGCAACAGCTCGTCTTCAAGCTTCGAATGGGCGATCACGGTGAGCAAGTCTTCGCGCGGGTTCACCCGCCGGTCGGCCATCACCCTGGCGCCATAGGCAAACATTTCCTCGACCACTTTCTTGAAGCGCAGCGGGAAGAGCGGCTCGCTCAGGAAGGTGCGCATGGGATTGGTCATGAACTGGCTGGCCATCTCCAGATAGTGCATCCAGTACACAACTTTCTGGCGGTCTGCCTCATCCACGCCGAGCATCTCGCACAGGGTGAAGAGGGGCAGCTGGTTGGAGAAGATTTTCACGAAATCGACCACCGGGCCGTTGGCTTCCAGATCATCGCACAAGTCCGAGACCTTTGCCTCCACGCTTTCGCGCAGCTTCGTCACATAGGCCGGGATGAAGAAGTCCTTCTGCTGGATGCGCATCTGCATGTGGTGCGGCTCATCCATGGAGATGAGATTGTCCATCGCCGCGCGGATCAGGATTTCCGGGCGCCAATAGGCCCGTGGCGGGACGGCGAGGTTGATACCCCCGCGCTGGCTGGAGAAAATCTCCGGCGCCAGTTCCACCGTCTTGATGTCTTCATAGCGCGAAACGGACCAGTAGCGCGAAACGCCCTTGCTTGCGTTTGACCACATGACCGGCGCGTCTTCCCGCATCCGCCGGTACAGGTCCCAGGGGTGTCCACGGGTCCAGGAATTCGGATTGGAGAGCTGGAAATCGGTCTCCAGCGAGGGATAAATCGCACCATATACCGGCTCTTGGGCGCCGGTGTCTTCCAGAATGTCGTCGCTGACGAGTTTCATGGGCTACACCTCAAAGTCTGACACCTCATATGAAGTGTCAGTTTGAGATGGATTTCCAGTCTGCCCCAGCGTCAGCGCATCGGTTCAGGGCGAGCTCAGTGAGGATGGCGAGGGGGTGGCAAGAAGCGTCGCCGCCGCAAGGACGGATCGTCTTGTTTTGGCCTTTGCGTAACTCCCAACATTGTGACTAATTGGGCATAAGGGAGGCACGCATGGCAGACATTTTTATCAGTTATAAGCGCGAAGATCAGGAAGAACACGGTCGCGTTCAGCCAATAGCGGACGCGCTCGAGGCCGCTGGCTATGACGTCTTCTACGACGTCGAAGTACCGGTTGGGTCATCTTGGCATCAAACGCTGTCCCAGAAGATCAGTGACGCCAAATGCGTAATTGTGTTGTGGTCGCAGAACTCTGTAGATTCGAATTTTGTGCGCGAAGAGGCCTCTATTGCGTACCAGGCCAACAAGCTCGTGCCAGCGTTCCTCGACAAGGTGACACCGCCGCTCGGCTTTGGCGAAATTGAAGGCGCGGACCTTTCAAATTGGGATGGACGGCTCGACCATATCGAATGGCGAAACCTTTTGGCCGGCGTCAAGAATAAAGTCGATGCGCCTTCGCGCGCGGGCGATTCGTCCCTGAAAAGGGTCACGCCGCGCCGTCGCGAACGGTCTGGCGCGCCGATGGGTGGTCTGCTGGTTGCAGGTGTTGCGCTCTTGGTTTCAGCAGGCGCCGGCTGGTGGTTCCTGGCCGGACCGGGCAAAGGCACTGCAACGGTAGGGCCGACAGAAACCGCGGTTCCGATCTCTGCCAATACCGCCCCAATTACCCTTCCTGCTTCGCTTGAGGAAGCGAATATCCGCCTGTGCCAGGATACGCCCTATGAAGTCGACTGGGACCTGATTGACCTGACACAACCACGTCCGACCGAGCCGTCTCAACTTCGCGCAAAGTACACCGGAATAGCAAAGCTCGAACCGTTCCGGCAAATTAGAGTAGGTACGTATAAGGGACACTGCTCTGCAACACGCATAGACGAGTTCTGGTTTGTAACCGCGGCCCATTGCCTTGACGACACGTATGATGGCGCGATCCTGAATTTTGGGGATGACGACCTTGAGGGCGTCCATCTCCGCACTGCCCCCGTCGAAATCGCGATTTGTCACCGCGGCTACACTGGCGGCGCGCGCCCGGAAAACGACCTTGCCCTCGTCAGAGTGCCCGCCGAAGCGCGCCGGGCCTTGCTGAACGTTGCAGTGGCCGAGTACGACGCCCCCGACAGAGCTTTGGTGCCGAGCAACTACCCGACAGCCGATATCGCAGGTTGGGGCACAATCGGTGGATTTGGCGGCGTACTGGACAGCCGCCTACACGAATACACGATGGATCTTGGCGCGACGGGGCCAGCACGAACCGAACTGCTCACGCCGGAAGGCAGACAGGGTCCGTGCGTCGGTGACAGTGGCGGTCCGGTCTATATCAGAGAGCTTGATGGTCGCCAGAAAATGATTGGCGTGCTGGCCCACATAACGAACGATAGCGGCAGAAGACCATGCGAGGCACCCTACTCATCCTTTGTCACCAGCATTTCGGGCTACCGCGACTGGATTGGCAGCGCGATCAGCTTCTGCGACGCAAACCCAGCACGGTGCAAGCCGACCTGACCACGCTTTTGCGATAGGCAGGCCGACAAATTGGTTGACGACAGATATCGTCGCCCAGCGGGGGCGCTGTGGCGCAGTACACAACAATGACGAGCGTGTCTCGATCAGCTTTTTGCGCTCGGTGCCAGACGAATGTTGAGCTCGCGCAACTGTTTCTCATCAACCGGCGACGGGGCGCCCATCATCAGGTCGCGCGCCTGCTGGTTCATCGGGAACAGCGTTACGTCGCGAATATTCTCTGCATCTGCCAGCAGCATGACGATCCGGTCCACACCTGGCGCGATGCCGCCATGGGGCGGGGCGCCGTAGCGGAACGCGTTCAGCATGCCGCCGAACTCGGCCTCAACCACGTCCGGGCCGTATCCCGCCATTTCGAACGCCTTGAGCATGATGTCCGGCCGGTGGTTCCGGATCGCGCCGGACGAGAGCTCGATGCCGTTGCACACAATGTCGTACTGGTAGGCCTTGAGATCCAGGACCGCCTCTTCGCCAGCCTTTTCGGCCGCTTCCAGCGCCTCCAGCCCGCCTTGGGGCATGGAGAACGGGTTGTGGCTGAAGTCGATCTTCTTGTTGTCCTCGTCATACTCGAACATGGGGAAGTCCACGATCCAGCAGAAGCGGAAGACGCCGTCTTCGATCAGGTCCAGCTCCTCGCCCACCTTGGTGCGCGCCGCGCCGGCGAGCTTGTAGGCGTCGCCTTTCTTGCCGGCGGCGAAAAACACACCGTCGCCATCCTGGAGACCCGTGGCGCCCAGGAAAGCGGCCAGGTGACCCGCTTCGAAATTCTTCAGCACGGGGTCCTGGCTGGCGACCACGCCATCCTCGCCCGCTTTCAGGCGCGCATAGCCGAGGCCCGGTGCCTGCATCTCTTTCTTGGCCCATTTGTCAAGCTCGTCGAAGAATTTGCGCGATTGGGTCGACGTTGCCTTGGGGGCGGGGATGGCGATGACCTTGCCGCCGCCCGTGATGATCTTTGCAAAGATCCCAAAGCCGGTCTTGCCGTCATCGGCGAAGAAATCCGTGACGTCCTTCAGCTCGATCGGGTTGCGCAGGTCCGGCTTGTCGGAGCCGTACTTCGCCATCGCTTCGGCATAGGGAATGTGGGGGAAAGGTTCAGCAGGCACGGTGCGGCCCTTGCCCTCCCAGTCCGCAAATTCCTCGAACACACCGCGCATCACCGGCTCGATGGCGCCGAACACATCGTCCTGGGTCACGAAGCTCATCTCGATATCGAGCTGATAGAACTCGCCCGGGCTACGGTCGGCGCGGGCGTCCTCGTCGCGGAAACAGGGCGCAATCTGGAAGTAGCGATCGAAACCCGACACCATGAGCAGCTGCTTGAACTGCTGCGGGGCCTGGGGCAGGGCGTAGAACTCGCCGTGGTGCAGGCGCGACGGCACAAGAAAATCGCGCGCGCCTTCCGGGCTTGAGGCTGTCAGGATCGGGGTCTGGTACTCGGTAAAGCCTTGCTCCACCATGCGGCGTCGGATCGATGCAATGACCTCCGAGCGCAGCACCATATTCTTGTGCAGCGTTTCCCGGCGCAGGTCGAGATAGCGGTGGGTCAGGCGGATGTCTTCTGGATAGTCCGGCTCGCCAAACACGGGCAGGGGCAATTCCGCGGCTTCCGACTGGACGCTCGCCTCTTTCACGCGGACTTCGATCTCGCCCGTGGCGAGGTTATCGTTCACGAGTTCTGCGTCACGCGCGATGACCTCGCCTTCGATCGTGATCACGCTTTCGGTGCGCAGGCGCTCGACAATGGCAAAGGCCGGAAAGTCCGGGTCGAACACGCATTGGGTGAGGCCATAATGGTCGCGCAGGTCGATGAACATCACACCGCCATGGTCGCGCCGGCGATGCAGCCAGCCAGACAGTTTTACCGACGTGCCGACGTCGGATTTGCGAAGTTCGCCGCAAGTGTGGGTGCGGAAGGCGTGCATGGGCAGGGCCCCTTGAGGAATGGAGGTCGTGGATAAGCGCCCTGCGATACGCCGCCGCGCGCGGGGATGCAACAGGGGCGCGGCCGCCAAGATCAGTTTGATGGCTCGATTTTGAAGGCGAGTTCCGCTAGGCCCGCCTGATGCCTACCGATGCCCTTATCCCGATTACCCAACAGGACGAGCTCGCCGCCTTCTGCGAAGCCCTGTCCGAGAGCGATTTCATCTGCGTGGACACCGAATTCCACCGCGAAACCACCTACTGGCCCCAGCTTTGCCTTGTGCAGGCCTCTGCGCCCGGTGTGGAGGGTCTGATTGATCCCCTGGCCGAGGACCTCGACATAGGCCCCTTCCTGCAGCTGATTGCCGAGCCGTCGCGCGTGAAAGTCTTCCATGCGGCACGTCAGGATATGGAGATCTTCAACCGCTTGATCGGACACCCTCCGGGGCCGGTATTTGACACGCAGATCGCCGCCATGGCGCTGGGGCTGGGCGACTCAATCTCCTACGACAATCTGATCCGGGCGGTGACAAAGGCCCAGGTCGACAAGTCCAGCCAGTTTACCGACTGGACGCGCCGCCCGCTCAGCGAGAAGCAGCGCGCCTACGCCCTGGGCGATGTGACCCATCTGCGCGATGCCTATCTCTCCATGCGCGACCAACTCGACAGCCAGGCGCGTATGGGGTGGATCGAGCAGGAAATGGCGGCAATGGCCGCGCCTGCGCTCTATGATACGAGCCCGGAAAATGCCTGGCAGCGCCTGAAAATGCGCAAGCCAAAGAAGGACTACGCGGCGATTGTCGCTGCTGTGGCGGCCTGGCGCGAACGCGTCGCCCAGGACAATGATCGCCCCCGCCGCCGTATTCTGAAGGACGATGCCATCCACGAAATCGCGGAGCAGAAGCCGCGCGACGAGGACGCCTTCAATCGCCTTCGCGCGGTGCCGAAGGGCTTTATCCGGTCGCGCCATGCCGAAGGCCTGGTGGACACGGTGAAGGCGGCGATCATGTCGCCGGATGACTTCGCCCCGAAAATCGAACGCCACAGACAGAACCCCCAGGTGCCGGCCGGGGCGCCTGAAATGCTGAAAGTGCTGCTGAAACACGTCTGCGACGAGGCTAATGTGGTGCCGCGCCTGATCGCCAATGCGGCCGATATCGAGCGGATTGCCCGCGGCGATTCCCCGGAGGATATTCCTGCCATGAATGGCTGGCGACGCGAGGTATTCGGCGCCAAGGCCGAAGCCCTGCTGCACGGTAAGCTGGCGCTCTCGTTCGAGGATGGCCAGGTGCGTCTGTTCGAAGTGTAGGACAGCCTGAAGCTTATCCGATCGGGGTGACCCATGTGTCAGCTTGGCGGCCATGGACACCCGCTCCCCCATCCTGCGTTGGCGCGAGATTGTGCACCCGCTGTTCTGGCCGGTTTTCTTCTGGAACCTGCGCCGCTTTGCGCGCAAGCTTCAGGCTAACATTGCAGCGAAGGGCAATGGGCTTATCGATTATGAAATCACCTGGTGGGGCGGCATCCGTATCTGGCGCACCATCAATCCCGATGCGCCGGGGTGGGATGTAGCGTTGGAAGGGTGTTCGCAGCGCGTGCACCTCGCAACGCTTGATGTCGGCAATCCCTTCCTTTCCAATCGCCCCCCGCTTTGCCTTTTGGAAGAGACGTCAGAGGTGACGGAGAGCGGTCTGTCTCGGCTGACTGCCCACACCGTCCGGGCACTGCACGCGGTAACCCTTGATCTTTCAGCGGCCGGGAAGAGGCGGCGCGCCCGATTGGCGTTGGGCTGTTTCGCGGAACCTGCGCATCTCAACACGAGCTGACGCAATCTGGGCCGCTGGCCCCGCCTGATCACTCGCTCAAACCGCTGCGCCCCTCCGGGTCTGCGGTCGCCGGCGCTTGGTTAGTCGACTACGGCCAGAATGGGGCCGGGGGCGCATTGTGGGATCGTGATCGAGGCGGGTAGGCGGGTCGAAGATGAGATGCAGGCCCCGGAAAAGTCGACCGTTTCCATGGACATGGCGCCAGTGAAGTCAGCGCCGCCCAGCTTTGCATCGAGAAAAGTCGCCCCGGACAGCTCAGTTTCGACAAAGGATGCATTGGTGAGAATGGCGCCGTTGAAATTCGCCCGGGAGAAATTCGTCTTATTGGCCCGGGCGCCGCGCATGTTTGCAGCCGCAAAGACCGTCCCAATGGCATGGGCCCCTGTCAGGTCGGCGTCTTCAAAGCTGGCGCCAATGAACTCAGCTGCCCGCAGATTCGCGCCCAGCAGTGATGCACCGATCGCATCAAGCCCCGTGGCAGAGACGCGCTGCATTCTGGCCCGATCAAGCGTGGCGCCCGCGACGATGGCGCCATCAAGTGTCGAATCGATGAGGTTGGTCGTTGAAAAGTCCGCGCGCGAGAAGTCGGCTGTCTTGGCGGAAACGCCCCTCAGATTGGCGCCGACAAATTTCGCGTCTCGGAACTGGCCGTTGTCCAGCCGCCAACCGGGCATTTCTTTATGGCTGAGGTCACATCCGTTGCAGGAGGCAGAATAGACAGGTTCCCAACCGACCCGAGACGCGTTTTCAGCCTGAGCCCGGAGCAGGCCCAAGACAGCCGCGGCGGCAACAACGAAAAGGGTAACAATACGAAACATGAGCGTGGTGTACGCCGCCAGATTATGAGTGTGAACTGAATTTCCTTTAATAACTGAGCTTTCCTAACCACACCGTGGCACGGAAAGCCCAGCGGGCAGACGCGTGGAGGCGTCACCGCAGGCCGTGTTCAACTGTTCCTGGGTCAGGCCCTTGGCGGTCTTCAGGTTTGCGCCGGAGAGATTTGCGCCGCTCAGATTGGCACCGGCCAGGTTCGCGCCGCCAAGATACGTTCCAACAAGGGTCGCGCGTTCGAGATTGGCCCGCGAAAGGTTTGCCCCGGTCAGCCGCGCGCCGAACAGGTTTGCCACGGAGATATTTGTGTTGCGCAGATTGGCGCGGTCCATCGTTGCCAGCGAGAGATTAGCCTGGCGAAGGCGGGCATTGGCGACGTCGAGGCCGGCGAGGTCGCGATAGGCGAGATCGGCCTGAAACAGGTTGCATCCCTGGCAGGGCTCTCCGGCTTTGACGCGTGCAATCTCTGCGGCATCCTGGGCCATGGCGGGCACAGCCATCACGGCGAGGAGGGCGAAAACGGCAACAAGGTGTTTCAGCATGGTACGGCGGCTTTCCGGTTAACGAGACCTTACCGCATTTGTGCGCAATCTGCGCGCCAGTTTAAGTATCGTGATGCCGTGGCCGTTGCCTGAAGCGCTATCCGGTGGCGCGGCGTCCACACGTATCGCACGTGCCGAGACTGCCATCGGCTTCGATCCGAACTGTGAAGCTGGAGCAATGCGGGCAGGGCTCGCCGCTATAGTCCGGCTCTGCCTCGTCCAGGGTTTCGTCGGGGGCCTCGCTCTCGTCGGGCGCAGGCCGCCGCTTATCCAGGATCACGATGTTGTCCGGCAACTGACCGCGGGAGAAGCCGCGCGAAATGATCTGGGCAGCTTCCTCGGTGAAGGCCTGTCCGTGGGAATCCCGCGTGCCGTCGCCCTGTACGCCGCGGCCAAGCCCATCATGGGTGACATCATCATGGTCTTCGGCAAGGTCTTCGCGGCCGAGATAAGAGACGGCCAGTTCGCGGAAAATATAATCAAGGATCGACGTGGCTTTGGTAATCCTGTCATTGCCGGTGACTTCGCCAGCCGGTTCGAACCGGGTGAAGACAAAGGCATCGACATACTCATCCAGCGGCACGCCATATTGCAGGCCGAGCGAGACGGAGATCGCAAAATTGTTCATCATCGACCTGAAAGCAGCGCCTTCCTTGTGCATGTCGATGAAGATCTCGCCCAGGGCGCCATCGTCAAACTCTCCGGTGTGGAGATAGACTTTGTGTCCGCCCACGGTCGATTTCTGGATGTAGCCCTTTCGCCGGTCGGGCAGGCGGGTGCGCTGAACACCCTCGGTGGTATCGCTCACCATCACAGCGGGCGGCAAATCGGACACCTCGTCCAACTCGGCGGCAAGTTCCGCAATGGAGGTCATGCGGTCCTGAACCAGCGTCGATGGTCCGGATCGCACACCGCCAAGCGAGAAGGCGAGCCGGGCTTCCAGCGCGTCTTCCGTCACTTCAGACAGCGCAACGCCGTGGACAATCGGCGGCAGATCCAGATGGAGCGAAACTGCGCGCGCGATTGCCACGCGGGTTGCGCCGTCATCAACAATGGAAAGCCCGGCGTCCTGAAGACATTTTCGAGCAAGGCGTTCGGATTGGCCGTCAAGTTCAGCTTCGGCCGCTTCGATATCGCGCCGCGAAAATCCGATCGCTGACAACAGTCCATGACCATCTGCATCAAACAGATCTGGCGCCAGTTTCAGGTCCCGGGAGATGATCTCGTCTCCAAGCACCCAGCGGGAGAATGCAGCGCTGAGGGGCAATCCTTCCCCAAGGGCGCTGCGCACCCTTTGGATCGCCTCGGCGGTGAATCCCCGCGAGCGCAATTTTTCTGGCGTGATTGCGGCGGTATCCTCCAAAGCTCCGCGGCGACCGAGTTGCTGCAGCAAGGATGCGAGCGTTTCGGGCGCGCGGCTGGCAAGGGCCAGTCTTGCGGCGCGGGAGAGCTCGGGCCCTTCGTCGGTTTCAAGGACCAGAGCCGACGGTGTTGCAACGCCCTGGCTCTCATGATCTGTACCGTCGATGGCCGATAAGGCGAGCGGCAGAATGGCGAGAGCCGGACCCGCCTTTGCGTTTGCCCGTTTGGGGGCCAGGCCGAGCAAATCGGCATCTGACTTTTTCAAGC
>JBCBGZ010000001.1:130758-133561 GCA_038526245.1 Pseudomonadota bacterium | reverse complement strand
CTGGCCACAAGACCGCGCACATCCCACGCGGGCTCGACTATGGCCCCGGCAGGGCTTGCTCCCTGTGTGCGGACTGTTCGGCGCATTATTGCCGTGCAGATGCGAAGATGGATGCGGAAGTAGCAACACTTCGTCCCGCCTTTGAAACCGGCAATGTGACCCTGCTGGACCATGCAGAGTGTCTGAAAGTTCTCACGAATGGCAACGGAACGCGGGCGGACGGCGTTCTGGTCAACCACCTGGGCGAAGAGAAAACCATCCGCGCCGGTCGTGTGATTATCAGCGCAGGGTTTCGCCACACGCCTGCGCTGCTGCGCCGCTCGCGCAGTGATGCGCATCCCGAAGGACTCGGCAATGGCGGCGGCTGGCTCGGCAAGGGTGTCGCCGCCCATTCCACGGGCACGCTGTTTCCACTCATCCAGTTGAACCGGCTTGGCCCGCGCCACACCAATACTTTAGCGATCCATGCCTGGATGGCAGAAGACGCAGATGAAGATTGCCGCCACCCGCTTGGCGTCGTTCAGGTCTCAGGCCAGACCCCCTTCTGGCGGCTGACATCAAAGCTGAAGCGTCCAGTCATCAAGGCCGTAGCAGAGCGGACACTCAACGTCTTCCACATGACCGAAGCCCTGCCAGACAAAGGCACGGGTTGGACTTTCGATGGTGACACACCAGCGAACTTCACCCCGCCCCGTTTTCAGCAGGCAACTTACGAACGGCTAAAGGCCAAGACCCAGACAGCGTTTCGCAAGGCTGGCTATCAGGTGATTACGCCGCGCCGCGAGGTTGCGCTATGGCATGAGACGGGCGGCGCCATCATGGGAAATGATGACCGCGACAGTGTCGTCGATGCCCATGGACGGGTGCATGGTCTGGAAAACGTCTTCGTGGCCGATGCCAGCGTCCTGCCGTCGGCAAGTGCCGTGAATACGGGCTTGACCATTGTCGCCCTGGCACTGCGCACAGCGGATGCGACTTTGGCCTGACTTGCCTTTGGCACACGGGTTGCGCCATCGTTGAGGATGGAGGCCGCCTGACCCATGCCCGTCTGGATTATCCTGCTCGCCACGACGCTATACCTCGGCGGGCTATTTTTCATGGCCTGGCAAAAGGACAAGCAGGCGGCCAAACCCGGCTTTGCCCAAAGCCCGACAATCTACGCCTTGGCACTGGCAGTATATTGCACGTCCTGGACCTATTACGGCGCTGTCGGCACTGCGGCGGCAGCAGGCTGGGAATACCTTGCGATTTACCTTGGGCCCATCATTGTTTTTCTGGGCCTGCCGAACCTGATCCGGAAGATTGCCCTCGTTGCGCGCCGGGAAGGGGTCACAAGCCTCTCGGATTTCCTGTCCGCGCGCTACGGCAAAAGCCAGATCGTAGCGACTGTCGCGACCCTTGCGGCGGTCGCGGGCGCCCTGCCCTATATTTCGCTTCAGCTGAAATCCATCGGGATGAGCTTTTCAGCCCTTTCAGCGCCTACGGTCCTGCAGGGTAATGCAACACCAGCAGACGAGACGGTTCTGATATGCGCTCTTGCGCTGGCTGCATTTGCAATACTGTTCGGCGCCCGCCAGACCGACACGACCCGGCACAATCCCGGCCTGATGTGGGTTTTGGCGTTCGAAGCTATCTTCAAGCTTGGAGGGCTGGTGACCATCGCCCTGTTGTCGCTGGCAATCCTCGACCGGCCTGACGTGGCCATGAGCGCCGCAGCGCAATCCACCTTTAGCACGGAGACGCTTTCGGGCCGGTTTGTTACCATAACCCTGCTCTCCATGGCAGCGATCATCTGCTTGCCGCGGCAGTTTCACGTGGCTTTCATAGAACGCCGGGGCGACCGCGATGATGCCCGCGCGAGATGGGCGTTCCCGCTTTATCTGGCCGCCACAAGCTTCGTTGTGGTGCCGATCACCTTGGCGGGCTTGAGCGTATTGCCAAACGCCAGCGCACCCGATCTGTTCGTTCTGAACCTGCCCTTGCTGGAAGGCGACGGCCTGATGGCGCTTCTCGTTTTGCTAGGCGGGTTCTCAGCTGCCATGGGCATGGTGATCGTCTCGACAATCGCGCTTTCCACGATGGTCACCAATGACCTGATCGTTCCGGCATTGATCAAGACCGGTCGCTTTTCAAGCCTCTCTGGCGATGCCGGTGCGCGCCTTCTAAACCTGCGCAGGATCGTCATCCTTGTTTTGCTACTGTTGGCGTACGGTTATTTCCGCGCGGCGGGGTCGAGCGAAGCGCTGGCCCAGATCGGCCTCTTGTCCTTCGCCGCTGCGATCCAGTTCGCTCCAGCGCTTATCGGCGCGGTATACTGGAACGGCGCCCGCCGCTCAGGTGTGCTCGCTGGCCTTGTCCTTGGAATGATGGTTTGGAGCTACACACTGTTCGTCCCAGCCATTGTCGGGCACGGAGCAATGGCAAATGCCCTGCCCGATGCGCTCAATCCGCATGCCTTTTTGGGATTCGACTTCGGCGACAGCCTCACCCATGGCGTCTTCTGGTCTCTGCTCATCAACATGGCCGCATTCACCATCGGATCTCTCCAAGCCAAGGAACGGCTGCGCGATCGTATCCAAGCCGCAGCTTTCACGGGAGAAATGGACGGCGCCATCGCACCCGGCAGTGAAGCAGCCATCCCGGCCAGCCGTGTCACGCCGAACGGGCTAAAGACCCTCGCCTCTCGCTTTCTTGATGAAAACGCCGTGCAAGCGGCTTTCGACGCGTTTGAGGCCCAGACCGGCGGTCACCTCAGCAAAGACGAACCCGCAGACTGGCGCCTTGTCCAGCGAACGGAACGAAT
>JBCBGZ010000001.1:0-130658 GCA_038526245.1 Pseudomonadota bacterium | reverse complement strand
TGGATAAAGGGTGATCCCGCCGACATGGCCGCTCGCCGGATTGAGCACATGAAACAGGGCCGCTCTCACGCCTATGAGCGTCAAAACCCGGACGGGAGATATCTCCGCATTACCGGCAACCCTATGCCCGGCGGCGGATACGTCACGACCTTCGCAGACATCACGCTGGACAAGCAGCGCGAAATGGCACTGATCGAAGCCAATGAGACGCTCGAGACACGGGTACGCGAACGCACACAGGCACTGGAAGACATGGCTGCCGACCTGCGCGGCGCCCGCGAAGATGCCGAGGGCGCCAATGCATCAAAAACCCGCTTTCTGGCCGCTGCCAGCCATGACCTGCTCCAGCCCCTCAACGCGGCGCGCCTGTTCCTGGGATCGCTCCTCACTGAGACCGCTGGTGCATCACAAAGGACGCGGGACACTGTCGTGCGGGCCGACAAAGCAATCCAGTCGGCAGATGATTTGCTGAAAGGCCTGTTGGATATTTCGCGCCTCGACCATGGCAACGTCCAACCGAAACCCACCACAATCGCGCTTGCACCCCTGATGGAAGACCTTGCGGAAGAAGCTCACCCCATGGCGGACAGGGCCGGGCTCGAGATCCGCGTTGCTCCTACGAAACTGACGGTCCATGCTGATCCAGACTTCCTGACCAGCATCCTGCGGAACTTCATTTCCAACGCCAGGCGATATACCGAATCTGGCGGCGTTCTGATCGGCGCGCGCAAGCGAGGTGATGTTGCGCGTATCGAGGTCTGGGACACAGGCCCGGGCATCTCAAAAGCCCGCCAGGCGCTTCTTTTTGATGAGTTCCAACGCTTTGAGGACGCTGACAATCTGGGGCTGCGGGGCGCCGGATTAGGGCTTTCCGTGGTTCAGCGGCTTGCCAATATCATGGGCGCCGGAATCATGGTGCGATCGCGCCTCGGGTCCGGAACCGTCTTTTCAGTGGACCTGCCCCTTGGGGACGCCCTGCGCGATTCTCCGCCCCAACGCGCCCCTGAACCACTAACCGCACACCCTTCGCTTGGAGGACTCAGCGTGGCCTGTGTGGATGATGAAATCGCAATTCAGGAGGGCATGGCTGCACTGCTGTCGAGTTGGGGATGCCGCGTGGCCACCTTCGGCGCGATCGACGAATTGAAGACAGCGCTGAAGGAGACCTCCTTCGATGCCCTCATCGCAGACTACCAGCTTCGTGATATCAGGACCGGTCTCGACCTGATCGAGGACGTGCGTTCGGAGCTGACACATCCGGCAAATGTTGCCCTCCTCACGGCGCAGAACACGGCAGCATTGATGAGCAAGACCCGCGATCGCGAGATCGCTTATCTTCACAAGCCCGCCAACCCGGACGCGATTCAGGACTTCCTGAATGGCTGCGCAGCGCGGCTATCGGCTCAAGCGGCCGAGTGATCATCCAGAGCTGTGGCGGACTTGTAAATCAGAAGCGCCTGGGTCCGATTATTAGCGCCCAGCTTTCTGAATATGGCCGTCATATGCGCCTTCACAGTCGCCACTGAGATAATCATCTCAAAGGCAATCTGCTTGTTCAACAGACCATCAGATAGCCCAGCAAGAACGCGCCTTTGGGCAGGTGTAAGGCTCGCAACGCGCGCAGCAAGCTCAGCCTGCGCCAAGTCCTCGGCATTGGCTTCGGCTTCTGGAAACCACGCCCCACCATCCAGCGCCGTCGCGAGGGCCGCTGAAAGCTCCTCAAGACCAAGACTCTTGGGCAGATAGCCTGCCGCGCCAAGCGTCCTGGCCTTCTCATAGGCCTCAACAGAGTCCGTTGCAGACACGACATAGATTGGAACGTCTGGTGTATTGGCGCGCAACGTAGCAAGGCCGTCAAAACCGCTTGAGTCTGACAAGTTCAGATCAAGCAAAACCAGATCGAATGATCCTCCTGCGAGTTGCTCACGCGCATCACCCAGTGATCCGGCATGGGTTGCGCTTGCCCCATCGGGATAAGCAGCAACAAGCGCAGCCTCCAGCGCATCCCTGAACAGGGGATGGTCATCCACAATCAAAACGCTGGGCCCGTTGGCCATTGAGTCCTCCCAAGACTTGGAGCGCCGGATATCCGGTCTTCATCCAATACTGGCCAGCTTACGCGGGTTCACGGACAAGTCGAGTCGCTGCGACCTTTGTCTTACGCCCAATGGCCAATGGCGCGCCCGCACCTGCCCGGAGATACTTTCCCCAACAAATAAAAGGGGAGTAACCGAGTGAGCTATCGTATCAAAGCAGCCCTGTTGTCGACCGTGGCGGCGTTTGCCGTGGACGCCGCCCAGGCCCAGGCATCAGATGTGGAAGCCCGCATCGCAGCCCTGGAGGCCATGGTTGCGGAGCTAAAGGCCGAACTGGCCGAAGAACGCGCAGACATGGACGAGGCCATTGTTCGCCTCGAAAACGTGGAGCGCGAAGCCACTGATCGTCCCGTCGTCGCCACGGATGGCTTCGTCGTCGGCGACACCACGTTCAAGATCTCGGGTTTCATAGATGCCGATACACACATCACGGCTCTCAGCGATGGTCAGATTGGCTCCAACTCCATCGCACGGGATTTTTATATTCCGAGCGCGACCCCTATTGGCGGCGATGACAGCACCCAGACGGACCTGACCGCCCAGGCCACGCGGTTTGCCGTCACGGCGCAGCGGCAAGTAGGCGGCAAAGCGCTGACCGGCCACATCGAGATGGACTTTCTCGGCTCCGCCCAGGGCAATGAGTTGGTCTCCAGCTCTTTCAGCCCACGCCTGCGCCGGGCCTACATTGACTATGGCAATTGGCGCGTTGGCCAGGAGTGGTCGACGTTCCAGAACACATCGGCCATTCCAGAGAGCGCAAGTTTCCTCGTCCTGTCAGACGGCATGGTGTTCGTGCGCCAAGCCCAGATCCGCTACACCAACGGAAACTTCCTGGTCGCCATCGAAAATCCAAACACAACCAGCCTGAATTTCGGCAGCCAGGATGAAAACGTCCTGCCGGATGTGGTCGCGCGCTACAATATGAAGGGTGATTTCGGCAACGTGTCCCTCGCAGCGATCGGGCGTCAGCTCCGCGCAGACTTTGGCGCCAACGAAGAAGAAGTGTTCGGTTGGGGCCTCAGCGCTGCGGGCCGCGTGAACGTCGGCGAAAGCGGAGACATTCGCTTCAACCTCACCGGCGGCGAAGGCCTCGGACGCTATATCGGCCTGGCCGCCAGTCGCGCCACCGCCCTTGACCCCAGCGGAGACCTCGAAGCCATATCCAGCTATGGCGGCTTGATCGCGTTCCGACAGCCCTTTGGCGAAACCGCGCGCTTCAATGTCGGCTATAGCGGCCTCTGGGTCGACAATCCCGACTATCTCGGCGGCGGTGCGACCAGCTCCACCCAATCGGCCTATGGCGCAATCCTCTGGGAGCCTATCGAGAAGGTCACCATGGGCGCGGAGCTGCTCTACGGCATTCGCGAGCTTGAAAGCGGCGCGGATGGGTCAATCACCCGCTTCACATTCTCGACCAAGTACGCATTCTAGGAGGATACAGACCATGGACGGCGGAGAACCCATCATGACGGAAGAGACACTCATTCCAGTTCCAGAGGGGTTCGCCGCTGGCGCCAAGCTCTCACCCGAAACGTATAAGGAGATGTATGAGCGCTCCATCAATGATCCCGAAGGGTTCTGGATGGAATGCGCTGACCGCATCGATTGGATCCAGAAGCCTACCCGCGCAAAGGACACGTCCTTCGAACAAGGCGACTTCAGGATCAAATGGTATGAAGACGGCGTCCTCAATGTCTCCTACAACTGCCTTGACCGCCACCTGGAGACGCGCGGCGACAAGGCAGCCCTCATCTGGGAAGGCGACAGCCCGGACGAAAGCCACACGCTCACCTACAAACAACTCCACAGCGCCGTCTGCAAGTTTGCAAACGTGCTCAAGGGCATGGGGATCCAGAAAGGGGACCGGGTTACGATTTACATGCCCATGATCCTGGAAGCGGCGTACGCGATGCTTGCTTGCACGCGGATCGGTGCGGTCCACTCCATCGTGTTCGGCGGCTTTTCGCCGGAGGCACTCGCGGGGCGGATCATCGACTGCGACTCAAAGTTCGTCATCACCGCTGACGAAGGCCTTCGCGGCTCGCGCACAGTGCCCCTGAAGGCCAATTGCGACGCGGCGTGCGACCATGAGGGCGTTGCGGTCGACAAGGTGCTGGTCGTGCAGCGCACGGGCGGCGATGTGACGATGAAAGATGGCCGAGACATTTGGCTGCACGAGACCGGCGCCGACGTCTCAGACGACTGCCCGCCCGAGCCCATGAAGGCCGAGGACCCGCTCTTCATCCTGTACACATCGGGGTCCACGGGCAAACCCAAGGGCGTACTGCACACGACCGGCGGATACCTGGTCTGGGCCTCCCTGACCCATGACTATGTGTTCGACCTGCGCGAGGATGACGTCTACTGGTGCACCGCCGATGTGGGCTGGGTCACCGGACACACCTACATCGTCTATGGCCCGCTCGCGAACGGCGCCACGAGCCTGATGTTCGAAGGCGTCCCTTCATATCCTGACGCCTCGCGTTTCTGGAACGTAGTCGACAAGCACAAGGTTTCGCTGTTTTACACGGCGCCGACTGCGATCCGAGCCCTGATGCGCGAGGGTGAGGACTTCGTGAACAAGACCTCGCGCAAGACCCTGCGCGTGCTGGGGTCTGTGGGCGAACCCATCAATCCCGAAGCGTGGGAATGGTACTTTAATGTGGTCGGCGAAGGCCGCTGTCCGATCGTGGACACGTGGTGGCAGACCGAGACTGGCGGCGCCATGATGGTGCCCCTGCCCGGCACCACCGGCATGAAGCCCGGCGCGGCGATGAACCCCTTCTTTGGCATCAAGCCTGAATTACTGGATGCGGAAGGCAATACGTTGGCCGGCGCCGTTGAAGGCAACCTCGTGATCACAGACAGCTGGCCAGGCCAGATGCGCACGGTCTACGGCGACGACCAGCGCTTCCGCGACACGTACTTCTCGGCCTATCCCGGTAATTATTTCACCGGAGACGGCGCGCGGCGCGACGCGGATGGCCCGATCTGGATCACGGGCCGCGTGGACGATGTGATCAATGTGTCCGGCCACCGAATGGGCACGGCTGAAGTGGAAAGCGCGCTGGTGGCCCATGACGCCGTCGCAGAAGCCGCCGTGGTCGGCTATCCCCATGACGTGAAGGGACAGGGCATCTATGCATATGTCACCGTCCGGGCGGGCGTAGAGGCCGATGACGCGCTGAAGAAAGACCTCGTCAAACATGTGCGCGCCGAGATCGGCCCGATTGCGAGCCCGGACCTCATCCAGTTCGCCAATGGTCTGCCGAAGACGCGCTCTGGCAAGATCATGCGCCGAATTCTGCGCAAAATTGCCGAGGACAGCTTCGACAATCTGGGCGACACCTCGACCCTGGCTGAGCCCGGCGTGGTCAATGATCTGATTGAGCATCGCCAGAACCGGCAAGGCTCGTAGATCCGGGCGGTGCGGGCCCGGTGATCCCCCGCACATCCTGCGCCTAGCAGCGCACCTCCCACCTGAACGCCTCGGATCCAGACAGATCCGGGGCGCCCTTTCAATTAGGGGGCCGTCACTTCGCAATATAGGGAATTAAATAGGGACCCCAGCAGAACCGGTTGAACCGTTCGGGTCTACGACACCCCGCAAACCGGACCCATCAATTGCCGAGCGCGGCGTCCAACAAGAGGAAAGCGGAAAGACGTGGGGACGCATTTCGGTTGGACTTCTGAGTCCTGTCCAGAGCTGCCATCGCATCAGCGGTCTCAAGCGATACAAATTCGCGCGCGAGCCCGACAAACTCTTCGTCTGTCATCAGTCTTTTCGCCACGCGGTCGAGTTCGAACTTCGCCGTCGTGCGGATCACTGAACGCCTTTGGCTCTCGCCCTTACGGGCTGCGGCAGCAATTTTGCGCTTGTCCTTTGGCCGAAAGATATTGGCCAGTGTCATTCCAGCGCCTTCGAGTCGTCTGATCACAAGCTCTGCTGTGCCTTCCCGCGAAAGCTCGTCGGTGTCATCGCGGTCCATATCATGGAGAATGGTGGACCACCCCATTTCCCGTCGCGGCGCTTCGCCAACACGGGCACCGGTGTCATTGGCGTTCGGCGCAGGAACGGGTTCTGTCTCTTCGAGCGGATCGAACGGCGGCGGTGTCGACTCCACGGGTTGCTGCGCAGGTGCAGCTGAGGACTGCAGAGACGGGCTGTCGAACCCTGTTGTCAGCACGGGCAAGTCGCGTTCTCGCGTTTGGTTGTGTAAGTCCGCGGGCGCAGACGGTGAGTCCTCGAAGAGTTCGGTATCGATGGAACGCGCGGGCGCGGAAGGCACGGAAAGCGGCGGCGACGCAAACAAGGGATCAGATGATTCCGCATCCGGCGATGCCGGCGGCACACTCGGCGTCAGCGATGAGCGGATCGCCGGACGCTCCGATTTTGCGACAGTCGGCGGTGTCACCGCACGGTGTAGCGCATCGGACGCTTGTGTCAGTCGCTTCTCTGTAAGGTCGCTTTCAGCGCGGGCCGCGACGCCAACCGCTTTAAGCGCAGCGCCGGCTTGTTCGGCCGACTGGCGCAGAACCTGGATTTGCATTGCGGCTTCTTCGCTGGACTCGCGGGTCCGCTTCTGGATTTCGAGCGACGCCCGGCGGGCATCGTCCAATGCCGAAGACACGGCAGATTGCAGCGCTTCGCCGGTGCTACCCGCAGCCTCCACAGCGGCTTCACTGGCTCTGACCGCCATGTCGACTGTGCGCTTGGAATGGTCGAGTTTGTCTTCAACGCGCGCAATCGCGTGCATGAGCGACTCAGAATGCGCGCCAGCCTCGCCGGCCATCTGATTCAATCGGGAAAGCTCGGACGCCAGGGTCTGACTGGCCTGACGCATGGCATTTAATCGTGAATCAAGTGCGTCATCGGCGCGACCGATCTCTTCCGCCGCCAACCGCGCGGCTTCGACCATATGTTGCGCCTGGCGTGGGATCGCCTCGTTAAGCGTCTCTCCCTGGGACCTGAGATCCCGGATCAAGGACTCCAGCGCCGTACGCTCCTGACCCAGTTGTGCGGACAAATCGCGGGCATTGTCCGCGGCAGCATAACTGACCGACTCCAGGCGGAGGCGCTCATCGCCAATTTCCGAAGAAAGCGCCTTCATGGCGCCGAGCGCCTGCCCCATCGCCTGATCTACATCCCGGGCGCTCGTGGAAAGCCGTGTCGCCAGGGTTTCAGCTTCTCCCGTTTGGGTTTCAGCAGGTGCGAGCAACTGACTTGCCGCTTTGAGAACCAACGTATTTGCAGAAGCGCTGCGCGCGCTTTCCCGCGCCATGAACCCCGCCATCAGGATCAAACATCCCGGCATCATGGCCATCACCACGCCCGCCGCAAGTGTAATCGGGGGTTGGCCCAAGAGGGCATTCAAATCCATTGATGTGATGACGACGGCAACGACACTGATTAGCCACAGGACTGCGAGCAAGAACCCCGCCCAGGGCATCCACCGCCCCGAAGTCCTGACCACATCAAGATCATGTTCCCGCGCACGTGGGACAGAAGAAGGCTCAGGCAGATTAGATGTGTCGCTCATTTGCCACAGGTAATACGTGAATCTTGGCGAAAGTGCGAGCGAGAAATAGCAGAAAGAAGGAAGTGGAAGGCAGAGAAAGCCAAAGGTTTTCAGCGAAGCAGACCGAACTGCAGCTTAAATCCACGAAAGGCCAGGTTCGAGACTAGCCGAAAAGGGCCGAAAGGACGGCCTGAACGAGGTAAATAACGGTTTCGAACAAGGACACCATTGCCCACTCCATCTATCGAATAACGATATTTGAATGCCTTTTGCATCCAAACTTCAACGAAGGCAAGCCAGTAAATCAAAAAAAAACCCCAATGCCGCGGCACCGGGGTTTCTTAGAAAGCCTGGAACTGGCGCTAGAGCGCTTCGGTCAGCTCCGGCACTGCAGAGAAGAGATCCGCAACGAGTCCATAATCAGCGACCTGGAAGATCGGTGCTTCCTCATCCTTGTTGATCGCGACGATGATCTTGGAGTCCTTCATACCGGCAAGGTGCTGAATTGCGCCGGAAATGCCAACGGCAACATAAAGCTCTGGCGCGACGATCTTGCCGGTCTGTCCAACCTGATAATCGTTTGGCGCGTAGCCAGCATCTACAGCGGCACGTGACGCACCAATAGCAGCGCCAAGCTTGTCTGCCAGCGGCACGATATACTTGTTGAACTCATCTTCCGAGCCGAGCGCCCGGCCACCGGACACAACGCGCTTGGCCGCCGTCAATTCTGGCCGATCGCTTTCAACGATCTGCTCAGACACGAACTCTGCCTTGAACGGGCCGTCTGGTGCGGAAACCGCTTCGACGCTCGCACTTCCGCCTTCAGCGGCGGCTTCAAACGCTGTGCCGCGGACCGTTACGACTTTCTTCGCATCTGAAGACGTCACCGTCATGATGGCGTTGCCCGCATAAATCGGACGCTCAAAAGTGTTCGTATCGATCACATCGGTAATGTCGGAAAGCTGCATCACGTCCAACTTCGCAGCGATCCGCGGCGCAATGTTCTTGCCTGTCGTTGTCGCTGGCGCAAATACGGCGTCATATCCACCCATCATGGGAACAACGAGCGCTTCCATGGCTTCGGCGAGTTGTTTTTTGTATGGCGCGCCATCGGCATGCAGAACCTTGCGAACGCCGGCAATCTTGGCCGCAGCGTCCGCGACGCCCCCGGCCCCTTCGCCCGCAACCAGCACGTCAATGTCGCCGCCGAATTTCGCCGCAGCCGTTACGACCTTATGAGTCGCATCGGACAGGGCGGCATTGTCGTGCTCGGCAATAACCAGAACAGCCATCAGACAGCTCCTTTGGATTTGAGTTTTTCGACCAGCGTCGGAACATCTTCAACAATCTCACCGGCTTCGCGAACTGGGGGCTCTGTGACTTTCACCACGGAAAGACGCGGGGAGATGTCCACGCCATAGTCCCCTGGTTCTTTCATATCAATTGGCTTCTTTTTCGCCTTCATGATGTTCGGCAAAGACGCATAGCGCGGCTCGTTCAACCGAAGATCAACTGTAACAATGGCAGGCGTTTCAAGCGCGACGGTTTGCAGGCCGCCATCGACTTCACGGGTCACATGAAGGGACTCGCCTTCCTTGCTGACCTCAGACGCAAATGTCCCCTGGGGCCATCCGAGCAGGGCGCCGAGCATCTGCCCCGTCTGGTTGCAGTCATCATCAATGGCCTGCTTGCCAAGGATCACCATGTCCGGGCTTTCTGCCGCGACCACTTTCACCAGAAGCTTGGCGACTGCGAGCGGCTCAACCGTTTCATCGGTCTTGATCAGAATTCCGCGATCCGCGCCCATGGCGAGGGCTGTGCGGATCGTTTCCTGAGCTTGCTGGGGTCCGATGGAGACAGCGACAATCTCCGTGACGGTGCCCGCCTCTTTCATCTGGACGGCCTCTTCCACGGAGATCTCGTCAAACGGGTTCATGGACATTTTGACGTTCGCCAGGTCCACCCCGGTCTGGTCCGGTTTCACGCGGACTTTGACATTGTAGTCGATGACCCGTTTCACGGGGACGAGCACCTTCATCGGCAGGCTCCTGGCTGGAAGTGACTATTTACGGGTGCAGGAGGAGCGTAAAGCGATGTTCCCCCACACTAGGACCGCAGTGGTAGACAGGATGACGCCTGATATCAAGCTTTCCGTTGACGTTAGCGTCAATTTGGCGCGACCTTTTTGACAAATGCAAACGCCCCGGATCCGGTCCGGGGCGCCAGCTAATTCGCTATAGGTTATGGCCTAGCCAAGACCTGCCCAGTCTGTGTCCTCCAGCGTCCAGCTGGAAAGCTCATCGAATTCAAACGGTGCGAAGCCGTTATCGGTCGGTCGAACATCGAGGCTGGACATGCCCAGATCGATTTCACTGGCCGTCGACTGGTCCATAAAGGCTTCCAGAACGCTCTCGGTGCCGAGCGATGGCAAGGCGTTGAAGTTGATCGAGTCAGCTTCAAGCAGGGCATCAACTCCAGTCGAATTTGCCGCTCCGGCGGTACCGGCTTCCGCATCGAGCGATGCGAAGTCGAACGCTTCGAGTTGCGAAGGCTGGGCGGCCGGTGCCTGGGCTCGGCCTCCACCGAGGTCCACCACGAAGGCTCCGGTTGCCGATGGCGTTGCGAGCATGGCCGCATCGACACCCATGACAGGCTGCATCTCCAATCCTGCTCCGAACTGTACAGGCAGTTCGAACACCGGAACGTCGAAGGCGACTTCAACTTCTTCTCCGGTTGGCGCGACTTCTTCCTCAGACACCTCGATTGGTGGCGGCGGGATTGTCGCCGCAACCTCAAGCGCCGGAGCTTCTACGCCGTCTTGCACCTGGACCTCGGCAACAAACGTCACCGTGACCGACACTTCGCCGAGCAACTCACCGTTGCCACCACCGCTTGCGAAGACTTGGGCGCTGAAGGTCGCCGTGGATCCAAGCGCGCCGAGTGGTTCGCTATTGTAGTCGCCATTGCTGTCGTTGAAGAGCGCATAGGGAAGTCCGCCCTGGACCGTCAGCTGCTGTCCATCGAGGAACATGCGTGCGGACTTCGGTTCTCCCGGACCAGTGTAGATGGCCGCAATGTTGTACTGACCATCCGTCACCTCGTTGACGCCGATGACGTCTGTCGAGGACAGCGGGCGGATCAACACGTCTGTTTCGGGATCAACCAGCCACAGCACCACAGGGCCCTCAGGTGGCGGAGGCGCTTCGCTGACTGTCACCGAGAACGTCTGGCTAACGGCATTCTGGTCATCATCGGTCGCGGTGACCGTGATGTCATAGGTGCCTGGCGCCAGTCCGGCTGGCGCGGAGACCGTAGACCCGTTGACCGAAAAGCCTGCAGGCGCCGCGATGGAGATGGTGAGCGGGTCACCATCGGCATCATCGAACGCATTCCCTGGAACCGTCAGGCTGAAGGCCTCTTCGTCGGTGATCGCCTGATCAGCGATGGCGACATCCACTACAGGCACGGTGCTTGTGTCGGGCAGGACCGTCAGAGTGAACGTATCCGAGGCTGTGAACTCTCCATCCGAGGCAGTCACCGTGATGTTGAAAGTTCCTGCAGCAGCCGGCGTTCCCGTGATGGACGTACCGTTGAACGAGAGCCCCTGGGGCAGGCCGTTGGCTTGCAAGTCCAGTCCGTCATTATCCGGATCGGTGAACACGTTGGACACGTCGATGTCGACTGCTGCCCCCAGGGCGACGTCTTCATCTGCAACCGCGGTGCTCACAACAGGTGCCCGGTTCGGGATTTCACCTTCGCTGTAGGTCACGACGAAGCTGGACGATGCGAGAAGTGGCCCATTGCCATTGTTCTGGGCGTAGATCTCAACGGTGATGTTCTGAACCGTCCCATCGGCCGGTGCATCGATTTCGTTGAAGTCGCCTTTAGAGTCCGCGAACATGGCGTAAGGCACGCCGCTCTCGGTTTTCACCTGGCTACCATTCAGGAAGAACACCGCCGATTCGTCACCGGTTCCGTTGAACTCCGCCTCGAGGTTGTACACACCCGACTGGATCTCAGCGAGGTTGACGACATCGTTTGCATCCAGCGCACGGATACGCTGGTCGGTCAGCGCATCGATCAGCCAAAGCGTCACATCGCCGGTATCAACAGGCTCGCTGACAGTAACATTGAACGTCTGGCTGACGGTGTTCAGGTCGTCATCGGTCGCCGTCACCGTGATGGGATAGGTGCCCACGGCAAGCCCCGCAGGTGCCGTCACCGTGGAACCGTTCACCGCAAACCCTGCAGGCGCAGAGATCGCAATGGTGAGCGTATCGCCATCGGCATCATCGAAGGCATTGCCCGGAACCGTGAAGCTGAATGCCTCATCGGTTTCGATGGCCTGGTCGGCGATCTCATTGGCCACGGTTGGCACCGTGTCACCCTCCGGCAGGACGGTCAGCACGAAGACATCTGTCGCCGTGGCTTGTCCGTCATTCGCCGTCACAGACACTGTGAAGGTGCCAATTTCGGTCGGCGTCCCGGAAATCGTGCCGTTGTTGAGGCTCACGCCATTCGGAAGACCCGAGACGGAGAAGCTCAGCCCGTCATTGTCTGCATCGCTGAAGACATTCGACAGGTCGATGTTGACCGCATCACCATCCTGGACATCGGCGTCGGGCAGTGCGTTGGCCACGACCGGAGGTGTGTTGCCTCCTCCCGTGGATCCGCCCGTCGCGGAGATATCCAGCGTCACCGAGATATGCTCGATGAAGCGTGTGGCCCCCTCGCCCGTGATCTGGAGGTTGATGATGTCGCCACCATTCAGCGGACCCTGGCTGGCGATAAGCTCGTTCACCAGGCTGGCAATGTCGGCCACGTTTTCAATCGTGGCTTCATCTTGCCAGGTGCCCGTAATGTCAGCTTCCACCGATCCCGGAAGGAAGTCTTTCCCGTTCTGGAAGTCGCCAGCCTCCTTGGTGTCCTCGACCTGGAAGGTGAGGGTCGCATCGCCGGAATGGGTCCGGTCGGACCGCCAGCTGATCAACGCGCTTTCGACATTGGTCACGTTGGTGACGCCATCTTCCACCGTCAGGCGGATCTGGATCGTCTTGTCCGTTTCCAGGTCGTTGGAGTTGATCGAGCTTCCGAGCTCGATGTCATCCTGGGCGCCAAGGGTCACAGCCTGGAAGTCCTGCTGTGCGCCCTGCTCTGCGATGATGATGTTGAAAGTCTGGCTCACAGAATTCTGGTCATCATCGGTGGCCACGATTGTGATCGGATAGCTTCCGAGTGGCAGGTTATCCGGCGCAGTGACGACACCGTTTTCGAACGTGAAGCCGGACGGTAGGCCTGGCGCCGTGAGGATCAGCGCATCACCGTCTGCATCATCGAATGCATTCGCCGGAATGGTGAAGGAGACACCATTGCCCTGGACAACGGTCAGGTCGTTGATCTCGACATCAACTTCAGGCTCGGTCGGGCCGGAGATGAAGAAGTCGGACTCAGCGCCATTGTTCGCCGCCTGGGTCGCCGCCCCTGCCCCATTATTGCTCAGAGCCAGTTTGTCGATCTCGAAGTCATTCGAGCGGCCAGCAACCTGCAGTGTGTAGGTCTCGTTCGGATCGAGGTTGTAGACGACATTGATACCGCCATTGTCCCCGTTCTGACCGCCCGCTGAAAGCTCGTTCAGACCCACGCCGCCAATGTAGAACTTCATCCACTTTTCAGCGTCGGCGAGAACCGATCCGTTTGGCGGATTGTCAGGATCGAACTGCGAGGTTGGAACCTCAATCGCTTCACCATTCTTCACGTGGAGAATGGTCTCGCCTCCCCCGCCTTGCGGCACGGGATCGACCGGGTTGCCCTCGGAGTCGAGCAGCCTGACAAAAGCGTCATTGGCTTCGGTGGTGTCTGGCTCATTCCGGCGACCGAACTTGCCTTTGAGGACGTAGTTCCCGCCTTCATCGGTCTGGAATGTGTAGCTCAGCGCCGAGTTGCTGGCAGGGTTCTGGAACGAGTTGCCACCTTCCCAGATGATGTAACCCTCGCCGCTTGGGTCCGGGTTCTCATTGGAGCCTTCTTCCGTCGTCTCGAAGACCCAGCCATTTGTGCTGGAGCGGTCCGCACTTTCAGCTTCAAACACAACCGTACCATTTTCAGCCAGGAAGACTTTCTGTGGCTCTGGCGGTGTCGTGCCCGGCACAACTGGCGTCCCCGTTGGGTTGGTCAGGTAGACAGTATCAGAGACTGGGCCGAGCGCGACCTTGTCAGCAAAGCTCGTATCGGTGGAGTCCACGATGACCGCAGCGGACACGGAAATCGGCTGGATGCCGGCATCCGGGATGTCCACATTTCCGGGGTCGTTATTGTAGTCAAAGGCGTTGATCGGAACCGTCGCCGTTCCATCCGGCCCAATGACCACATCCACGGTCTGGACGTCGAAGGCATTATTGGCCTCGAACTCCGGATGCTGGGTTGCCAGACGGTTGGCCACAATATCGGCGATACCGCCATCGGGGTTCGTGACGGGGTTGAATCCCTTGGTCAGCACCACGCGCACGGTTGCACCAGCTGGGCCATCGACTTCGATCACAGGCTCAGTTCCGCCGTAAACAGCGTTCGTGTCATTCGCGTCGAAGCCGTCCACGGTGACGCTGACGGTCGGAGCACCGCGCCCTTCAACCGCTTCGCCGACGCTTCCTGCAAGCGAGCCATCGGAGTGGAGATAGCCGGTGGCGGTGGAGCCATCGTCGAACACCACGGTGAACTTGGAGCCAATCAGCTCCGCACCTGAAACGCCGCCGACATCCCAGCCATCAATCGCTCCGTCATCGACGCCGCTGTCCGCGCCAGAGCCCTTGAGCAAGCCGGCAATGGAGTTTGGATCCATGTCGCCGGAGAAGCCGACCATTTCACCATTCTCGAAGCCGCTATCGCTGCCGTCGAACTTGATCAGCAGACCGCGGAAGCCGCCCCCTGCCGTCACGCCACCGCCGGATGTGTTCGGAATGGGCTGCGTGCCTGGCAGGAGATAGGTTTCGCCCGCCTCGAACAGAGCGCCAGTGCCGTCCCCGGTTTCAGAGTTCACATCAAACGGCTTCGCAGCTGTGTCGCCGCCCGAGCCATCAAAGTCGAACACGCTGTCGCCATAGACCGCATCCCGCACGTCAATGAAGACCGCCGCAACTTGCTTATCGCCGGTATTCTTCAGCTCGAATGAGTTCGCTCCGAAGTTGGACGAGCGAACATTGTTCACGCCATCCATGATGGTGAGGATCACCGAACCGGTATCGCCCGCGCCGTATTGGCCGTCATTATCGACGCCATCAAGGTTTGCGAGGATATCGTCGACGGGGTCGACATCCTGGCGAGAGAACTCAACCGGCGCACCAGCCTCGTTCGCATTGCCAAGCGTATCTGCCAACGTGTCGGCAGCAAGTGACGCGGTGAACAGCGTTCCGCCCCAACCGCCGGCCGGCGCTGCATAGGTGTAGGTGTACGCACCGCCGCCCAGGTCAACGACTGCAGGTGTTCCAAAGACGTCTCCGTCATCGTTGGAGGTGAGCAACAGCTCGTCTCCATCAATCGTTGCGAAGTCGACACCTGTGTCATCGGCATAAGTCACCGTGACCACGAGCGGCGCATTGGCGTTGGCAGGACCATCGCTTTCGATGACCGCGTCCGGGCCATCGGTATCGAGGTTGCCATCGGTGAGCGACAGGCTCTCCACACTGACCGTGAACGGGTCGTTCGATCCACCCACCTGAGTGTGTGTCACGCCGAAGGCTGGCACATCAGCGCCGCCCTGGATCGCGTCGAACAGCTCTCCAGACGTCAGCGTCTTGGTGCCGATCGCACCGGTGCTTATCACGCCTCCGGTCTCGTCGAACGCCGTGTAGCTGCCAGAAAAGATCACCTCGGTTGCGGTCACCAACGTATCGATGGTCAATTCCACGGACGCATAGCTGGTTGCCGTCAGACCAGCGGGGCTGACCTTCAGGTCTGCACCGTCGAAACCGACATTTTCGGTCTTCCCAGACAGTTCGAACAGAGCACCCGGCGAGCCGGCCACCAGTTTCAGGAAGTCGCCGCCATCGGTCGCGATGATAATGCCGTACTGCTCAGAGTTCTCCGGCGTTTCATTTCCATCAAAGTATGGATTGTCGAACTTGCCGGTGAACGTGAACTCATCACCGACTGACGCACCGAACGTGAAGGCCGACGACGCATTGTTGGTGTCGGTCGCGCTCGATTCGATCTGCAGACGCTTACCGTTCGGCGTATCGACCACCTGCGCCCCATTGTTGGTGGCGTAGTCGAGCTCCTGAACAACACCGTCAAAGGTTGGGTTCACGCCTGTGAAGCCCGCAGCGAACGGCGAGTCGCCGGCCTCAAGTCCTTCGAAGCTGATATCCACGCTTCCAACGGTTGGCAGGTCCACACCCTGATTGGTGTCATCATAGGCAAACCGATCGGCGGCATTGGCAATGCCGTCCTGGTCGATGTCGTCGTCCTGATTGTTCAGGATGGTGTCCTGGTCGAAGTCTTCATCGAGGTTGGCGCCCGGAGTTGCCGGGTCCGCAATCGTGAAGTTGACCGGGGTTCCCGCAGCATTGGTGTTGGCTGCTGGAGAGGTGTCAGCCACGCTGGCTTCCACCAGAGCGACGGAGAAGTCCGAGCCCAGCCAACCGCCGTCAGGCGCGGCGAACGTGTAAGTTGCCGTGCCGTCCTGATTGTCGACAAAGGTCGGTGTTGGGATCACGTCGGCGACATTGTCAGACGTCAGTACTACTTCATCGCCATCTAAAGTGGCCGGATCGACACCCGTATCGTCAGCAAATGTGGCTGTGACCACGATGTCGGAATTGGTGTCGACCACTGGATCTACGACCAGGGTCGCCGTTGGACCGGCCAGATCCAGATTGCCATCAGTGAGCGAGAGCTCGGACAGGCTGACTGGGAACGGATCGTCCGCCCCGCCCACTTGCGTGTGGCTGATACCGAAGGCCAGAGCCGTGTCGCCAGCCTGGATCGCATCAAAGATTGGGCCGGACGTTAGCGTCATCGGCGCGAGCGCGCCCGTCTGCAATGTGTTCCCGTCCGCATCCAGCGTTGTCCAGGTGCCGGTGAAGATGACTTCCGTCTCTGTGACTTCCGCATCGAGGTCCAGCTTGGTCGCCGCATGGGAGACCTTATCGGCCAATGGGTTGAGCTTTGGCGGGTTGGCATCGTCTACATTGGCCGTCTTGCCGGACAGTTCGAAGTCTGCCCCCGGCGAGCCCGTCACGAACTTCACAAACGTGCCGCCATCGATGCCGATAATGAGACCATACTGCTCGAAGTCGGCAGGCGTTTCAGGGGTTTCCAGACCGTTGAAGTATGGATTGTCGAACGTGCCTGACAGCGTGAAGTCATCGCTGACCTTAGCGCCGAATGTGAAGGCCGCCTCGCCTTCATTCGTATCGGTCGCGGAGCTTTCCACCACGAGTCGGTTGCCATTGTCCGTCGAGACGACCTGGGCGCCATTGTTCGTGGCATAGTCCAGCTCGACCGTGCCTGCGCTAAAGGCTGGCATGACGCCGGTGAAGCCCGCTTTGAAGGGCGAGTCACCATCGGCAAGCCCCGCAAGATCAATGTTGATCGCGCCGATATCGCTGAGCTGCACATCACCATCATTGGCGTCATAGGCAAACCGGTCATCCGCGTTGGCCGTGCCGTCTTCGTCGATATCGGCGTCTGCGGAATTGACCGCGCCGTCATCGTCGAGGTCTTCATCGAGATTGGCGCCGACTTCTGCGGACGTATCTTCGATGATCAGCGGTTCTGGCAGCGTCGCCGAGGACGCGTTGCCGAGCGTATCGAGAACAGCGCCTTCAACCAGCGTCACACTGTAGTTGCCAGGCGCAAACCCTCCCACCGGCACAGCGAAGGTGAACGTGACTGTGTTGGTGTCGACATCGAAATCAAAGCTTGTGGCCGGCGTGACCACACCGCTTTCGTCTTCAATCACGAGATCGGTCGGCTGGATGCTTGCTTCATCGATGCCAGTCTCGTCTGCGAGCACGACTGTGATCTGCAAGTCTTCCTGATTGCCGGTCGTGCCGCCCGTGTTGACTGTCGCCGTTGGTCCATCGGTCTCGTTTCCAACGACCGCGAAGACAACCGGTGTGCTTGGCAGGGAGGCATTTCCGCCAAGGTCGGAGAGGCCACCGTCCACCAGCGATGCCGTGTAATCACCGGAGGTCCATCCGTCGACCGGCGCATCGAAGATCACCTCGATTTGCAGGGTTGTCGGATTCAGAACGATACCCACGGGCGCAAGTGTTCCATCCGGTCCTGTGAGGCTGAAGTCTTCGAGTGCCGCCGTTGAAACATCAAGCGCGCCAGCATCCTGGAAGTCCACGATCACGCGGATTTCGCTGTCTGGATCGGCCGGACCGGTCGGCTGCAGCACGACCACTGGCGGCGTTACATCCTTCAGCTCAACTGTGAACGTGTCTGTGATGCTGTTATTCTCAGGATCGCTCGCCGTCACGGTGACTTCGATGGACTGACCGGTGAGTTCGTCAGGCGCTGTCCCTGAAAGACCGTTTTCGTCCAGCGTGATCCAATCCGGCAGCGGGTTGCCATCGGACAGGGTTGCCGTGGTCGTGACCAGACCGCCCTCCGGATCGGTGAAGGTGAACGGAATGGTGAAGGCCGCGCCCGCATCCACTTCCACCAGATCTGGAATGTCGTCCCCGGTTGGAGGCTCATTGGCTGGCGTGTCGCCCGTGCGGATAAAGGCCACCTTGTCAACGCGAACAAACTCGCCGTCGCCTCGCAGGCCAGTCAGCGAGAAGTCATCGCCTTCCTCGATCAGTATATTCTTGAACTCGATGGTGCGCAGGTTTTCACCCTGTGCAGCATTGCCGGGCCCGTCATTGTCCCAGATCCAGCTGCCCACCGTCTCACCGCCGACGGCTATCGATGCGGTAGACTGGCCATCGCTCTCGTCGAAGTAGGTCACCGCGATTGTGTACACGCCCGGTGTCACGCCTTCTGGCAGGTCAGTACTGACCGTGCTCTCCTCTTGGGAGTTCAAGCGGATCAAGGCGTTGTTCGAAGCATCTCCTGCGCCCTGGGCGAAGAAAGCGCTGTTGTCCAATCCGGTGAAGTCTTCAGCTTCCAGTTCAATCGGATCAGCCGTTACCGGAGGCTCTGGGTCATCGCTTACGATCGTCACTGCGAGCAGGTTCGCATTCGGATCAATCGTTCCGCTTGTCGTCGATGTCAGCGTCAGGTTGAGCGCTTCATCGGCCTCGAAGTCGGTGTCATTGAAGATTTCCAGGATCACCGTAGCGGTGTCCTCGCCGATATCGAACGTCACCTGGCTTTCAGGGATCGCGCGATAGTCTTCGTCGGCCTGAACATCACCCGTGATTTCGAATGTGACCGTCGTTTGCTCGGTCGCTGCCTCTGAAAGTTGAATGGTCAGGGTCAGGCCATCCTCATTCTCTTCGAAGAGGGTCAATGCACCCGCCTGGACCAGCGAAACGACAACCGGCACAGGGATCACTGTAACCGACGAAGCCGCGCTTTCGTTGGTGTTGCCTGCAGCATCGAAGACCGATCCGGCAAGCAAAGTCACATCGAGCGTCTCCGCAGCCCAGCCGCCAACCGGAGCGTCAGCGGAATAGGTCGCAATGCCGTTCAGGACATCAAAGTCTACGAGCGCCGCGGTAACGGTTGTCGTACCGTCGCTAATGGTCAGTTCGTCGCCATCAATCGAAGCCTCGTCGAGCGCCACATCGTCACTGAACACCACGCTGATCGCGGCAGCATCGAACGGCGTTGCGACATCCGTTGCAGGCTGGATGATGCCCGTTGGAGCCGTCAGATCCTGATCGTCCTCAGTGACACTGACGGAGCCCGTTGCGGCCGTTGAGTCGACCTCGAAGCCCTCGTCGGTGATGGACAGGATTGTGACCTGAACGGTTTCCGCACCGTTGTCCTCATTGTCGTTCGGCGCACTCACAACCAGCTCGCCGACACCGTTGGCATCGAACTCCAGTGTTTGCGTGGTGACCACTGCGGCGCCATCCCCAATTTTGACGGACACTTCTGCGGAAAGCGTTGCGCTTTGCGCTTCGGAAAGCTGGACCGCAAAAACCAACGCGGTGGCACCAACGTCCCCGCTCTCTTCGACGGGATCGAGATCCGAAATGGAGACCAATACGGGCTCAGGCACCTCGACCGTTGCAGATGTGCTGCTCGCCGCAATCGGATTGCCAGCGAGGTCCGTCACGGAAGCTGCCGCAAGCGAGGCGGTAAACTCGCCATTTTCCCATCCGCCAACTGGCGGCGTGAAGGTGTATGTGGCCACACCGGTTTCAACGTTGAAGTCGAAGTCGCTGGCGATCAGATCGTTGACACCTGGGCCACTGAGCAAGACGTCGCCTGGTGCAACGGTCTCGACCTGGAGCGCCACATCGTCGGTGATTGTGACTTCGACGATGATCGGCGCGTCCGCATCCGTAATCGTGTCGATCGGTGCGAATACAGCGACCGGCGCTGTGGTGTCCGGTGCAGCTTCCACGTTTAGGGTGATCTCAACCGTGGCGGCTTCGGCTTCAGCGATGTCCGTGGCCCCAACTGTGATGGTGTAGCTGCCTTCGGCTAGTGTGGCCGGGACGGTGACGGTCGTACCATCAATTGTGATCGATGGATCGGAGGCCGAGAGCACTGGCGTAACCACATCCCCGACATCGACATCATCGAATGTCAGGAACGGCGCGAGATCGATGACCGTTTCCTCGCCCGCCGTAGCCGTCGCGGTGTCCGTGGTGCTCTCAACTGTCGGTGCATCGTTGGTGTTGTTGACGGTCAGGTCGAAGAGCGCGTCCACACTCTGTCCGGCCGCATCCGTCGCCGTCACTTTCACGGAGACCGTGCCCACATCACCATTCTCGGGCGTGCCGGAGAAGGCCCCAGTATCTGCATCAAATGAAAGCCAGGCTGGAAGCGCTGTGTCGTCGGCCAGCGTCGCCGCAAGCGTCAGGTTCTCCGCACCGCCATCATCGGCAAAGGCATCTGCAGGGACTGTGAAGTCATAGAGAGCATCTTCGTCGGTCGACTGGGCCGCAATGCCCTGATCAATTGTTGGCGCCTCATCCACCGGATCGGCGATCTTGACCACTTCAATGGCTTTCAAGGCTGAGCGCTGATTGTCCAGTTGGGATATGGCCTCAATGTCTAGTATGCCATCTTCGCTGACCACAACCTGAACCGTGCGCATGAACGCGCCCTTCGGCCCGGCGATCGCGATCTGGTCAATATTGTCCAGGGCCGGATCAACCGTGCCCTCGACGGCCACGTCCATAATGCGCTCACCGACGAGGTCGACGCCACCAAACAGTTCGGCAAAGAACAGGCGCACTTCGACTGTGGTGCCCGCTTCGACAGGGAACTCGTAGGTCAGATTTGTCGTGTCTTCAGGGTCTGGATCGCTGCGCTCTGTGTTGAAGATAATAAGCGGCGTATTGGCCAGCACACTGGCATCCGGGAGGATTGGGCCGGGGTGCGCGCTGCCATTGTTGCCATCGTAGAGGTCACCTGTGTTGGTAGAGTTCGCCACAAGGTATGGGCTGTTGCCCGCCGCACCCGTAATCCCCGTGTCGGCTGTCCAGGCTGGACCATCATCGATGGCCGCCACTTCAGGCCCGCCTACATTGACCCGGAACAGGACATCGCCGGCTGGCGGGATAACGGTATCATCCTCGGTGACCGTGCCCGTCGCGGAGTCTGCCGTTGTATCCACCTCAAAACCAGGCGTTTCGATGGAAACGAGCTCGAGCGTAATGTCATCATCGCCCGTATCGACGTCATCATTGTCGACCGGCACGATGAGCGTGCCAGCACCCGTGGCGTCGAAGGCCACTGTGAAGGTCTTAAGGGTCGGCTCGGCACCATTGATCGAGACATTGGCCGTGATTTCGAGGCTTGCCTCTGCGGCCTCAGAGAGTTGGAGCGCGAAGTTCACATCTGTTGTGCCTTCGTCTCCCGACTCCTCGACCGGTGCGGCATCGGACACTGACACCAGTACTGGAGGCGCCTCCAGCGCGGTGACTTCGACATACTGGTAGGAGACATCATATGTTGAAGGTGAGCTGCCGCCGGTCGACGTCTGAATGACACCCGCACCAAGCGGCGCGCCGGATTCCACCAGTGTTTTCAGGTTGTTGCCCTGGGACGGCACGTCGACCAGCGTGATTGTGCCGACCGTCTGATCTGGAGCTCCGATCACATTACCAAAAGCGTCGTAGAAGGTGTAGAAGGCCGTCGCTACAGCGCCCACGTTTGGGTCTGGATCAATGGAGACTTCCAGGCGAATGGAGACTTCCTCTGCGCCTGCTGGCGTCGTCGTGCCACCGGCCGTGGTTGTTCCGGATCCGTTGCCATTATTGGGGTTGGTGTTGTCCTGGGCCAGTTCGAACTGCGCCCCGGCCCGTCCGTACACGGCCTTAACGAGGGTGTTCTGGTCAACGCCAATGACAACGCCCGTTGCCTGGAAGTCCCCAGGTGTCTGGTCGCCATCCGCCACCGAGTCAAAGTCCGGAATTTCGAAGCGTGTCTCCACGCTCAGGCCGTTTTCAGCCGTATAGGCCGCCACAAACGCGTTCTGCTGGGAGTTTCCATTGCTGAAATGGTCGCCCGTTGTCACGTTGATGTTCAGCGAACCGCCCGACACCTCCGCATTGTTCAGGTCGACCTCTTCGGCGCCGCCATCGTTTGGCAGTTCGTTCGGGCGCACCAGCGCACCGGTCAGCCCGTTTTCGAACGGTGTACCGTCGGTGTCGAACTCGAGGCGAATGCTCTCGCCGGCTGCCAGCGCGGTGCCGGCATTGGTGGCATCAAAGCGGAACGTCTCCACGCCATTGGCCGCGCCGTCACCATCAATGTCGTCATCTTCGGAGTTCAGGAGACCGTCCTGGTCGAGGTCCTCATCGGGTGCGGAGCCGATGGGGGCGAGGGTGTCATCATCTGTAACGGTGCCTGACGCCGTGGATGCAGCACCATCCAAAATAACGCCCGTTGTCGTCGTCCCAGTCAGGGCGATGGAAACAACCGTATCCATCGTGTCAGCGTCATCCTGGGCGACATCAACAGGCAGGGTGCCCTGCCCGCTTGCGTCGAGGGTCACAGTCGCGGTTTCGGACGTCGTCACGCCGTCGACAATCTTGTCGTACGTCAGCTCAACGTCGCCTTCCAAGGCCGGTGTCGTGGAGATGGCGAAGGCCAACTGGTCCACACCATCGTCGCCGCCTTCAGCGATCGTCGGCGCATCGGCGATGGACAGCGTAACGTCTGGGTTTGGCAAGGCCTGAACGGTGAGCGCGAATGCTGCCGTAGAGACGGATTCCACCTGTGAATTGTCTAAAGCCGCGATTTCGAGCAGGTATTCGCCTGCAGCGACATCGGACGCGACAGTGATTGTCCCATTCGCAAGCGTGATGCCTTCGGGCGCGTCGCTACCATCCTGACTGCGGAGGACCAGCGTCGCGGTGTCGTTGGCATCCGGGTCCGTTGCCGTAATCGCTGAAACATCCACGCTTTCGCCAACCGTGACGGTCTGGTCGCCCAATGTGCCGGAAAGCTCTGGTGCCTCGTTTACATCGGTGACCAGCGCGCCAAGCGCCACGGAAGTCGCTGAACCAACGCCATCAGTGGCCACGACAGCAACATCGAAGCTGGACTGGCCCTCGAAATCGAGACTTGCCCCCGCACTCAAGAACAACTCACTGCCCTGAATTTCGAACAGACCTTGATCGGCCCCTTCAAGCGTCAACGTAACTGGGCTCAACGCATCGTCGGCAACCACAATGTCAGCGACCTTGATGGCTGCTGTCGTATCAGCGTCCTCGGGCAGAGTGACGATGTTTTCAAGCGTCACGCTTGTCGGCGCGGTGTCTGCTGGACCGTCCAGCGACCGGATCGTCAGGAAGTCATAGTTTGCGGTTATTTCATTGGCTGCACCGCCGCTGAAGTCGGTGACGAAGATGCCGTAGGCGAGGTTGCCATCACCGCCGGTGAGCGGGTTGGCACCGTCCATCGCTGCAAGCAGGCTGCTATTGGCGAGAATATCGGCCGGTGGAGTGGTGAAGCTCTCCAGTAAGTTGCCGTCCGCATCAAAGAAATCGACCTGACCGACGATCTGTCCGTTCTCACCGGCAGAGCGATCAACAATCAGCCGGAACTCGATATCGCCGACCAGGGAAAGATCAACCGATGGGCCGCTGGTTGCACCAAACGGATAGTTCTGTTCGCCGCCGACGAGCGACTGATTGTGTCCGATCTGCACTCTCGGCGCATTCGCGTTGTTGTCGCTGACAACGAGCTTGACGAAGTCGTCAACGCCGCCCGCACCGAGCGTGATGCCGAATTGCTCAAATCCGTTGGTAGTACCCGTTGTTGCAAACCAATCAGCACTGCTTGCACGCGCGTGAACTTCGAAAGTAGTTGCACCAGAGACATCGACCGCCGACTGGTAGCCATCCGCCAGCGTGTTGTTGGTTACGTTTTCGTTGTTTGCACCAGTGATCGGGAAGGCGTCGTATATATCAGAGGTTACGTTGAGCGTGCCACCGGATATCGAAACCTTATCTTCGTTGGTCCGGTCTCCGTAAGGATCAGTTTCGCTTGCGTTCGGATAGTCGAAGGCCGGATTGACGAGGATACCGGTGAAACCACCCTCAGCAGAGAACGGATTCGTGGTGTCGGTGTTGAAATTCTGGGTGAACTCGCCGCCTGGCGTGAGCACCTTGTCGTCACCGTTGCTGCCATCATAGGCAAACGGATCGTCTGTGTTCAGAATGCCGTCACCGTCGATATCGGTTGGCGAGACCGTCGCAACCGCTTCGCTGACAATCTCCAGCGTCGTCTCGGACAGATCCTGGTTCTGGTTGAACCACAGAGTGTAGGTGCCTTCCTGCAGCGGCAGGCTGAGGCCGGTGGTCGGCTGGCCCGCGTTCTCAACGCTGGTGCTCGCCAGAAGCGGCAGGATGTCGTCGCCAATCTGCGATCCGCTATAGACCGTACCGCCGTCGAGGACCGCGCTTCCGCCTTCAATGTCGGCCTGCGTCGGGACGGAGTCCCCCTGTTGGATGCCGAGGAAGGCGGCGTTTCCGCCTCCGACATAGTCTGCGAGCGTGATGGCAGTCACCTGCTGTCCGGCCGCCACCGTGAAGGTGATGTAGTCCGCATCGCCATTGTCGCCTGTGGAGATCAGGGTGTTGGTGCCCTCATTCAGCGTCACATCATCGGGGTCAGTGTTGATGTTGGACCAGTCCCCTCCGGTTGCGTCGGTGCCATTGAAGCTGTCGACCACAGGGGCGACATCATCGTTTTCAATCGTGGCCGTACCGTCGACCGTATTCACGGTCACGCCAGCCGGCGCCGCGGTTGGGGCGCCCAGTTGCACGGTAAAGGTTTCGTCGGCCTCCACGAGATCATCATTGACCAACGTGATGACGACCGTCTGATCAGACGTCGTTCCTGCCGGGAATGTCACCGAGCCATCTTGGTTTGGCGTCGTGTCGACCCCGATTGTGGCCGTACCATCAACCAGGGTGAAGGGGACTGTAATGTCCCCGTCCGCGACGGCCTCGCTGATGGAGAAGGTGATCGTGACTTCACCTGTGGACTCGTCGGCGGAAATGTCCTGAGCCGTGACCGTGACGGACTGGGGAGCATCCCCGGGCACCACGATCTCGATCGCCTTGATCGAGGGGTTCTCGACACCGTTCAGGAATTCAAGATCAAGCATGCCGTCGGCGTCGACCGTCACGACCGCAGTGCGAACAAATCCGGTGTTTGCGCCGGCGCTGGCGAACTGATCAATGTCGTCAAATGCGGCAGGCACGGTTCCATCAACCGCCACGTCGAAGACACGGTTTCCGGCCGGCGTGCCGTCCATATCAGCATCGTTCTCAGGGGTCTCGATACCCGCAAATATCTCAGCGAAGTAGAGCCGAACCTCGACCTCATCACCCGGGGCGAGACCGTGATCGCTGGCCACGTCGAAGCTGTATTTCAACGTTGGCGTGGCAGCGCCGCGGTCGCCTCGTTCAGTATCAAAAAGAGCCAGTGGGACGTTCGCGGCATCGCCCAGTGCGGTCTGGACGTTTCCAGGATACGAACTGTCAGAAGCGTTGCTGAAGGTCGTTCCGACGGCCGGTGCGTCCGCCAGATATGGGCTGTTACCAGCGTCGCCGATAATGCCGGTGTCTGCGCCCCAATCGGGCCCGTCATCATTGGATGTGACGACCGGGCCGCCCGTATTGACGCGATACAGGACGTCGCCGGGTTCCAGCGGCGCAAAGTCGTTGTCGAAGATCGTGACCGTGGCTGTGCCTTGATCCGCGCTTGCGGTGACGGAGGCCTCCGCAGGCGCTGCGATGTTTGCACCATCAATCGAGACCGTGAAGGTTTCAGTGCCTTCCAGATCGGTATCTTCGCCGATCAATATGGTCGCGGTTGCAGTCTGGCTGCCATCGAAGACAACCGTCTGAGGTCCAGCGTCAGGCGAGAAGTCGATGCCCTGTGTGGCGGTACCGTTAGCAAGCGTGAATGGCACAGTGACCGGTCCCTCGGTAACCGGCGCGCTGAGCTCGAATGTGAGCGTAGCAGTGCCATCGCCCTCGTTGACGGAGACGTCGGCAACAGAAACTTCAGCAACGCTGCCTGCGGGTGGTCCGGCAAGTTCGATGACTTCAAACCCGTTGACGGTTGGGTTTTCGACCTGCCCGAGGAACACGACATCAAGTGAGCCGTCGAGCACGGTGCCCGTCCAGGTCAGCACCCCGCCAACCTGGTGACCAAAGTCCGCTGAAAGGTCCACGTCAGCGAACGCCTCAACCCCTTCGATCTCAATATCGAAAACGCGCTGTCCGGGCGCCGACGTGCCACCAAAGCCGTTACCGGCGAAGATGTTGATCTGGTAGGTGCCACCGGGCTCGACATCGAACGACCACGTCATGTTTGGATCGGCTGGCGGATCCCAGCGTTCCTGGGCGAAAATTGTCTGAGGCACATAATCCGCGACAGAGCCATCGCGACCCACGATATTGTGGGTAGATACATTACCAGTGTTGACTGAGAACCCTTCGCCGGATTGCGCGCCGGTCCCCGTATTGGCTGCCCAGGGCAGCTGGATCGGGTCGTCTGCGGCGGCCGCAATTTCGGCTCCCCCGGCATTGACCCTGTAAAGGACATTGCCCGCATCGTCGCTGTCGATCGTGATCGTCGCAGAATCGGCATTGGCCTTGCCGATCACGGCCAATTCGCCAGCGTCGATCGACGCCAGATTGATCTCGATTGTCTCGTTGGCCTCTGGCAGATCGTCATCAACGATAGTTACGTTGAGCGGCGCGCTGGAGCTTCCGGCTGAAATGGTAACCGGGGACGTTGCGCTGATCGTGAAGTCATCGGTCAGCGTCGCTGTGCCATCGAGCGCAAAGTTGATGATCACGTCTTCGGCGAGGGTGACGGCGTTGCCGAACTCGTCCTGCAGTTCAAGCGTCAGCGGAATGGTTCCCGCAGTCTCGTCCACGGTTGTGTCGCCGCCCGTCAGGACAACAAACGCGTCCACTTGAGGCGCAAATCCGGCAACCTTGAACTCGTCGTAGGTGACATTGACGTTTTCGTCTTCGTTTGCGCCGGCCGGAGCATCAGGCGCGATGTTAGATGTCCCGATGTTACCAAATGCCAGCGGGTGTGGAACGCCATCTACGGTGAAGTCACCTTGAATCGCGGCCAGCACATCACCGGACGTCTGAACCGGGTTCAACTCCGTGAAGGCGCCCGAGGTGATGCCATCCGGGCTGATCCGGAATTTCGGCGTTACGGTGCCCGAGACTTTGTCGACGTCGAACAGGAACTCAACAACGGCATCGGACGGGAGCCGTTGCACCCCGCCCACATCTTCGAGAAGGTTCGAGACGTCGATGCTCTGGGTCGCTTCCTGCGTGTCGCTCTCTTCGTAGTGCAGGACCACTTCCAAAGTGCCGCTGCCGGAATAGGCAAGCACGAGGCTCATGAAGCTGAACTGGTCACCAGTACCGATCTGGAGACCTGCTTCCGATCCGTCCTGATAGAAGCCGGTGAGAATCGCATTCATCACGGTGGAGATTTCCAGACGTCCGGCGTCGTCGCCGGGCGTGACCGCAAACGTCAGGGCATCTTTCTGGTCGTTGGCGTCACCCTTGGCGGTGCCGGAACGAATGTCCTTGATCTGGAGGCCGGAACCTGCGCCGCCCGGGATCACATTATCAGACGAGGTCAGGAGACCGCCCTCGGCTGACGGATCAACCAGATTGACCATGAAACCGAGTTGGCCAATGCCACCCGGCCCGCTCAGCGGATAGGATTCTGCTGAGAGGTTGTAGGTGAGCGTATCGCCCGCATTCACTGTGGTCGTGGTGCCTTGAGGGTCCAGAACATGGTCGAAGCCCTGGACGCCAGAATAATCGTAGTAGTCCAGAATATGGTCGATACCATCATCGTCCTTGTCGAGGTCGGCGCCGGCCGGCTCTCCGCCAGCTTCAAACACAGTGATCTTGTGGGTACCACCGAGTGATCCAACCCAGATGGTATTGTTGAAAAGGCCCAGACCATCTACGCCGCCATCACCCACAGCATCGATACCAAGCGTATTGCCCTTGCTGACCGTACCGACGAAGCCCTGATCGGCAGCCTCGATGATTGTGTCCGGATCGGAAAGGTCACCATTGCCCTTTGCAACCACATCAATGTTGCCGTTGGCGTCCCGCTTGATCCATTTGACATTGTTGCTGCCATTCGTCTTCGTGACGAGGATCGCCCCCTGAAGCGCGCCCCCGAACGCCGTGCCGGTATACTCAGCAAGGCCGTTCCAGGATCCCTTGTCGGCATCCAGTGCGCCGTCGGCGACCGAGCCACCTTCGTTATAGACCCCGGCAGCCGGATTGATCAAAGCCGCATCGACGACCTCATCCCAATCGGATGGCAACACAAGCCCATCATCCTCTTGTCCAATCGCCGCCAATGGCGTGTCACTGAGCTCACGCCACTGACTAATGGGAAGGGTCTGGCTGCTGTTCGGACCCGTGGTCGGCGAGGTCCAGAGCCCCGCATCGGCACCGGACGCAACTACCGGGTTCGGATGACCCGCGTGAAAGCCCTCTTCGAACTCGTGAAGGTTGTCGAAATTCTGGGTCTGGTTCACGTTGTTTGGCGCGTTAGTGACCTTGCCAGTGAGAGGGTCCGTAACCGCGACACCACCCCAACCACCATTGGCGCCGTTATCATAGGCGTAGTACTTGCCGTCTTCGGTTTTCAGTACGTCATAGAGATTGCGGTAACCGCTTGAGAAGATCTGGACAGGGTTGCCAACGAGAAGCTTGGCCTGGTTGAGGCCGTCATTTCCGCCGCGTACGCCAGTGATGTTGTCTTCTGCCGAACCTCCTTCTTGGTAAAGGACTGTATCAAGAACGCCATCATTGTTTGTGTCGACAATCTTGGTCGACACAAAGTTGTCCATATCATCAGTGTCGATGTCGCCGTCACCATCCTGGTCAAGCAGCCAATCGGGAAGGCCATCGGCCCCATCGACAAACTCAAGAGCGCCGCTGTCGGTCGGGTCGACCGTCTGGCCATCGCTGTCGACAGGGACGTTCGCCCCGTTCCGCAAAAGTGTTTGGTTGTCGACGAATTCAACCACCGTATCGAGCTGTCCGTCGAAGTTTGCGTCAATCCAGACTTCGTTGCCCTGGCTATCTACAAAGTTCGGTCGGGTCGGGTCATCGAGCGTTGGCAAATCTAGCACATGGTCAATGTCTGGATCGACGCTCTTCTTGGCCGCTTCAATCACTGCCAGCTTGTTGAGATCGGCCGAAAGGACCGCGCCCGAGTGAGTATACTCCGGCAGGCCCACAAAGTTGACTGATGGAGCGCCCGCGTTGGCATGGCCGCCGGCGGCAATAAGCAGGATCGGATTGCCATCACCATCGGTTGTCAGCTCAAGACCATTGGTAGCGTGGTTTTCTTCAGAGCGTGGGAGACCCCGGATCAGGTCGATCGCTTCGTTTTCTACGATGTTGTCAGGGTCTGTCGTGTTCAGCGTGATGCGTGTGATGACACCCGAATTGGTGTCGAGGCCCACATCACCACTTCCACCGTTACTACCGGCCCCGATCTTGATGTCGCTGTGGGAGACATAGACGATCGTTTCGCCGGTGACTTCGTCAGTCGTCACGACAATCCCGAGCGCTTGCCGGTTGCCATTGTTTTCGAACTCGCCGTCATCATTAAAGTTCGGGGCGCCGAGGTCATGCGTCCACTGGATCTCACCCGTATAGCCCGTGGTCTCGCCATCGGCGTTGGTCTGTTTGGTGACTTCAATGGCGTAAACGAAGCCGT
The DNA here is from genome assembly GCA_038526245.1 of Pseudomonadota bacterium. Classification (GTDB taxonomy): domain Bacteria; phylum Pseudomonadota; class Alphaproteobacteria; order Caulobacterales; family Hyphomonadaceae; genus UBA5336. The sequence continues at coordinate 100,663 of JBCBGZ010000001.1, read as the reverse complement.
TTCGACCGACGGCATAGAGCAAACCATCGTCGCCCCATTGCAGGGCGGTAGCGCCGCCATTGATAGAACCATTGGTGATAACAAGGTCGAACTGTCCGAATTCGATGGGTTCCATTTTCTAATGCTCCGGTAGCGTGTCGGTTGAATGTCTATGATTGGCGAGCGGGGGGCGTCCGCATCCGCCGGAGCGGAAGCAGTGTAAGCGGAGTGGAGGCAGGCCGGCCTTGGGATCGAAAGTCTCCGGCGCCTTGATTTCATTGGTTGTCAGTGGGGCTATGCGGCCGAGTTCGGCGCTAACTGGCTTGTAGCTTGATCCGGCGCTGGCGTCGGTCTGGCGATTTTCCGAAACGTTGGATAAGCGCGATCGTGTGGGTGCCAGAATTCCGAAGAAGACGGTCTCGCCACGGGAATTCGCAGTATTACTGAGCACCCCAACCTCCAGGGTCGATGGGGTTCTCCGCCTTCTATGTGCGGATCGCTGGTCCATCGACTAACAAGACGTTAAGGCGCGAGCTGCAATTGCAGCAACACGTTTAACCGCTGAGGGGAACCGACATTGCCCATTCTCCGAATAGGCGAAATTTGCGACATGACGATTCTGAAATTTTGACCTTGGACGTGCTACCCCACGAATATGGCACTTGCGTTGCAAGCGTCAGGGGTGCTTGGATTTTCGGAGACTTAAAGCTTGGAGCGCGGTGTTGACGCCTACAGAACGAAGTGAAACGGCCCAACTACCCCAGAAGGCGATTTCGGCATCTCGCAAAACCTTCATGGGCTTGGTGATTTTTAGCTTTTTCACAAGCCTATTGATGCTCACTGGCCCCCTTTACATGCTCCAGGTTTATGACCGGGTGCTGATGAGCCATTCCATTCCGACTCTGGTTGCTCTCACGGTACTCGTCGCGGGTCTCTACCTGACCCTCGGCATTCTCGACTGGTGTCGGCAAAGCCTTTTCTCGGTTGCAGCTTCCCAGATCGAAGGTCGGCTGGCCGAGCCCGCCATGGAAACCGCGTTCAACTATAATCTCAGCGATCCGGGCCGCACCAGTGATCAATCCCTGCGCGATCTGCGCACTGTGCGCCGGTTCATCTCCAGCCCGACACTTCCCGCGCTGTTCGACGCTCCATTTGCACCCCTATTCTTCCTCGTTCTGTTCATGCTCCATTGGGCCTACGGGCTCTGGGCCCTCGCTGGCGTGGTTGTTCTGGTGTCCCTCGCTTTCATCAACCAGCGGGTCAACCGCGCCGCCATTGAAGATGCCGAACGCGAAGAGCGTATTGCCCAAGGCCAGGCCGGAGAAATCCTGCGCCAGTCTGAAGTCGTTGCCGCACTTGGCATGCGCGACCGGATGCGGGCACGCTGGAAAATGGCGTTTGACTCCTCGGACACGTCGATGACTAAATCGGGGACATCTCTCAGCGGCTTCACGTCTGGCACAAAGGCCTTCCGCCTGTTGCTCCAATCCGGAATTCTCGGCCTGGGCGCATGGCTCTCCATCATTGGTACATCCACGCCCGGTGCGATGATTGCTGCATCCATCCTCATGGGCCGCGCCATTGCCCCGATTGAGCAGACCGTAAACCAGTGGCGCAGCGTCGCTGGCGCGCGCTCGGCCTGGGCCGGGTTGAAAAAAGCCTTTGAGGGACGCGGTGATGATACCGAGCCCATGGAACTTCCGCCCATCCGCGGACAAGTCTCGTTTGAAAACGTCATTGCCGCCCCGCCTGGAGTGCGCACACCTGTCCTGAAGCGCGTGAGCTTTGCGATGAAGGCGGGCACAATCCTTGGCGTTATCGGCCCCAGCGCTTCGGGCAAATCCACGCTGGCGCGTGTCGCAATCGGCTTGTGGCCGACGCTGGGCGGATCGGTGCGGATCGATGGCGCTGAACTTGATGCCTATGACAGCGACCGCCTCGGCGCGCAGCTTGGCTATCTGCCCCAGCGTGTGGACCTTTTTGCCGGAACGGTTCGCGAGAATATTTCCCGCTTTGACCCAATGGCCGAGCCAGAAAACATTATCGCAGCCGCCCAGGCGGCCAACTGCCATGAGTTGATCCTGCGTCTGCCGGACGGCTATGACACGCAAATCGGCATGTCGGGCGCCTATCTCTCGGATGGGCAGCGCCAACGGATTGGGCTGGCGCGGGCGCTGTATGGAAATCCAGCGCTGGTGGTGCTGGACGAGCCAAACTCCAACCTGGATTCCGAAGGCGACACTGCCCTGCAAAATGCCATTGTGGGATTGAAACAACGCGGTGCGAGTGTGCTGATCATTGCCCACCGACCCAACGCAATCACCCATTGCGATGACCTGTTGGTGCTGACAGAGGGCGAAGTTCGCCTCTTTGGGAAACGCGATGAAGTGCTTGCCCAATTCACTCAACCCGGCGCACAGGAACCTGGCCGGGTCGTGCCGGTGAAACGAGGAGACGGGTCCAATGGTTAGTCTTGCAGGCGCGCCCATGGGCCCGGCCCTTCCCGCTCCGAATGGCGGCCGGACCGTATCGGCGAAAAAATACTTCATCATCGGCTGGGCCGTCATTGCGCTCGTGTTCGGCGGGCTCACCGCCTGGTCCATATTCGCGCCGTTTGAAGGCGCGGTGATTGCCCAGGGCACCGTGTCCGTTGAATCGCGCCACAAGGCCGTGCAACACCTCGAAGGCGGGATTGTTGCTGAAATCGCCGTGCGCGATGGCGACCGCGTTGAAGCCAACGAACTCCTGCTGCGCCTCGACGGAACGCCGATCCAAGCCCAGCTTGATAATGTGGATGCCCGCCTTGTGGACCTGCTCGCCCGGGAGTCGCGGCTGATCTCCGAGCGTGATGGCAGCAGGGATCTGACCCTTCGCCTTTTGCCAGACGAGATTGCAGGCCTGCCCGGCCTCGACATCTCCCTTGCCAGTCAGCGCACTCTGCTGGATGCCCGGGCCGAGACCCGCCGCACCCGCGTGAACATTCTCAACCAGAGAATTGCCCAGCTGCGCGAACAAATCCTCGGTTACGAGTCCGAGGTTGATGCGCGCATGTCCCAGACCTTCCTGATCCAGGACGAACTGGCCAGTCTCGAAGCCCTCCTCGCCGAAGGCCTGGCCCAGCGCCCGCAGGTTCTGGCGCTCCAGCGCGAAGAAGCCCAGCTTCTTGGCCAAATTGAATCCCTGCGCGCCCAGAAATCCTCGACCCAAGTCCAGATCGGGGAAGCAGAGCTGGAAGTGCTCTCCCTCACCGAAGGTTTTGCCGAAGAAGTGATTTCCGAACTGACCCAGGTGCAAACCGAGATTGCCGGGCTCCTGACGGAACGCACGGCGGCGGCAGACCGGCTGAAACGCCTCGATATCCGCTCGCCGCGCGATGGCATTGTGCTCGGGTCTCGCACCAATACGGTAGGAGGTGTCATCGCGCCGGGCGATCCGGTGATGCACATCGTGCCTGAAAACGACCGCCTGGTCTCCCTTGTGCGAGTGATGCCCCAGGACATCGACAAGATCACAGTGGGGCAGACGGCGCGCCTTCGTTTTTCTGCCTTCGCCCAGGACGAGACACCAGAGGTACCCGCAACAGTGCGGACCGTGTCTGCCGACGCGCTTCAGGATCCGGCGACAGGCATGCCCTATTACGAGGTCACCATCGAAATGCCGGAAACCCTGCCTCTGGACGATGAGTTCCGCGTGGTGCCCGGCATGCCGGTTGATGCGATGATGCAGACCGAGAGCAGAAATGTTCTCTCCTACCTGACCAAACCGCTGCAGGATTCCATGTCCCGGACTTTCCGCGAATAGCGCTTTATTCAGAACGGTGGCGCGCCTCCCCGGCGGCCTAACCGGCAGTATCGATAGCACCAGCGGCCGCAAACCCGATGGGACGCAGCGATTTGGGCGAAATTAATGTCGAAGCAGGAGCTCTCGCGTGCCGCCGCCTCAACTCGTATCGAGATGGGGAAGATGAGGGAAAGTGCCCGCAAAACACGCCGTCAGTTTCGGCGATGGCAGAGACCGAGCGGCGATCACGGACACCGACGTTTTTTGATGAGCGAGCGCCCCAAAGAGCCCTGCCTGCGCCGCGATCTGACACCGGATGAGATGAGGATTCCCCACGTCTAACGTCGCGAGATGCACGCGCTGCGCGCCGACCTCCAGACCCGCATCCCACTTCGGCGCGTCGGGATCGATCACGTCATAAATACGGATCGCGCCCCACCAGGTCACTTCAAAGGTGATGAGCCCGTTGCCCCTAGTCTCGATGCGCAGGCGCCGGAAGTGCGCGAACTTCCACAGGTTCCAGAAGAAAACCGGCCAGAAGAACGGGTGCACAATTTCGCGCCAACGCAGGATTTGGGAGCGGGTGTCCATGGCCTTGAGGCTGGCACATGGGGCACCCCGGTCGGATAGTCTGATACCATTCCCAAAGCATCACCCTCATAAGGTGTATTTTTTTAGCTTCTTACATGCTTAACGGGTGGACGATCCAAACCGGAATATTACATCGCTGTCACAGATCGTTCTAACCCCTTAGATCTGTTCGACTTACCGCCACGCCTATGAGGCTGGCGGTCTTTTCGTTTCAGCCACAAAACAGGCTCGGTTTGGACGCGCGGCGCCAAGACCATTTACATTCCAGAACAGTTGAGGTGGCATCGCGGCGGCTCAACAAGGTAACCGTTTCGATGACAAAACCCTACATCCTCTACGGCATGGCAGCGTCTCTCTACACCGGTAAAGTACGCGCCTATATGCGCCACAACGCGGTGCCATTCATTGAACACAAGGCTGGCGGTCAACGGTTTGCAACGATCGTCAAGAACGCCGTGAACCGCTGGATTATCCCCGTGGTTGAAACACCGGATGGTACGTTTCTTCAGGACGGGTCCGTCATTCTGGACCATTTCGACGCTGCGGGATTGTCCAAGCGCTCCATTTACCCCGGCGATCCGCGTCTCATCGTCATTTCGCATCTGTTCGAACTCTTTGGGGGCGAAGGGCTTCTGCGGCCAGCCATGCACTACCGCTGGAACTTTGATGATGTGAACCTCAGTTTCATCAGAGCCACGTTCGAGGACACTCTGCCCGATGGCCTGTCACCTGAAGAGCGCGCGGCGATGTTTGAAAAGCCGAGCCAGCGCATGCGAAAGGCCGCAGCTTTCTTCGGCGTCACCCCAGATGTCTTTGGCACGATTGAAGAGAGCTATGCCCAATTTCTCTCGCTGCTGAACACGCATTTGACCGCGCGGCCATTCCTGCTCGGCGGCTACCCTACGCTGGGCGACTACGGACTCTTCAATCCGCTGTATGCCCATTTGGGGCGTGACCCCAAACCGCTCCAGCTGATGCAAACCATGGCGCCGCGGGTCTTCCGCTGGACCGAGCGCATGAACTCTGCCGAGATGTTCGTGGACGAGACCGTCGAAACGGCCGGCCCGGATCTGATGGATGCTGATGCGCTCCCCGAAACACTGAAAGCGCTGATGGGCTATGTGGCCGAAGAGTATCTGCCGGAGCTTTTGGCTCACATCGCGTTTGCCAATGACTGGCTTGCCCGGCATCCAGATCCGTCATCGGCCCATGATCCCAAGCAACGCGCCATCGGCATGGCCACATTCGATTGGCGCGGGCATGAAATCACTACGGCTGTGATGCCCTATCGCTTCTTCCTGCTCCAGCGGATGCAAGATGCGTTCGACGCGCTTGAACCGGCTCATAAAGCGCAGATGCAGTCCCTCTTCAGCGAGACGGGCTTGGCTGCAATGCTGGAGGCGCGCACAACGCGCCGGGTCGTGCGGGAAAACCATCTGGAAGTCTGGGCTTAACCCCGTGGAACGCCAAAAGAGCTGCGCCGAAATAAGGGCGAAACTGCTCGTGTTGGTAGGGGGATAAATTGGTGTGCCGTACAGGATTCGAACCTGTGACCCGCTGATTAAAAGTTTCAAGGCACTAGGCCAACACATGGCGACACGTTGCAAGTATCGCTCTGGTTTCATTCAATTATTTCACCCTCGCTCGCCTATAGGGTGCAACTAGGGCACACTGGAAGCCATAGCACTTTGGCACCCGGTGGGAACCCGAAAGCGGAAACCATGTCTACCAAACGGATTACCGACAAGCTGCTTGCCAAAGATCACAAGCTCGACACCGAGCGCATCGAAATATGGGACGCCGCCCTGCCCGGCTTCGGGGTGAGGATCACGGCGAAAGGGCGCAAGTCCTTCTTTGTGATGACCCGGCTTCACGGGCGCCGTACTCGCGTCACTCTGGGCACATATCCTAGGCTCTCACTCGCCGAGGCACGCGAAGCCGCTCGCCAGGCCCTACAGGCGGCGGACGCTGGCCACGATCCGCGCGCCGCAAAGGCCGCGTCCACAACACGGCTAGAAACTGCCCTTGAGGAATTCGAGGCCAGGCACCTGTCAAAGCTGAAACCGTCCAGCGTCCGCAGCGTGAAAGGCCTGCTGTGGGGACGCTTCCTCGATCGGTTCAAGGCGCGCACTCTCGACACGATCAGGCGCGGAGAAATTCAGGCCTTGCTGGATGACATCGCCGATGAAGGCAAGGCGACCACAGCCAACAGAATGTTGGCGTCCGTGCGGAAATTCTTCAACTGGAGCGTCAAGCGCGGCCTGCTGGAAGTCTCGCCCTGCGCTGGCATCGAAGCCCCGGCCAAAGAAAACCAGCGCGATCGGTTTCTCTCCATGGCCGAATTGGCGCAGCTATGGGAGGCCTGCGAGACGCTTTCGCCGGTTGCATCTGCCTTCGTGCGAATTCTCGCTGTCACCGGCCAACGGCGCGGCTCCGTCGCATCTATGCGCCGTTCGCAGATCACGGACGGGGTGTGGACGATCCCAGCTGACAACATGAAGGGCAGCCGCGCCCACACAGTACCCCTACCCCCGATGGCTTTGGACATTCTGGCCAACCTTCCCGTGATCAACGACAGCGATCTTGTCTTCACCCACGACGGACGCCGGGAGGTTTCCGGATTTTCGAAGTTGAAGGCGCAGCTGGATAGGGCTTGTGAGATTTTTGACTGGCGATTGCATGATCTTCGCCGCACGGCCGGCACACACATCGCCCGCCTGGGCTTCCCGCGCCTGACTATCTCGAAGATTCTCGGACACAGGGAATCCGGCGTGACACAGATTTACGAGCTGCACTCCTACGACACTGAGAAACGCCGCGCCCTCGAAGCATGGGCAGCGGAAATCGAGGCAGCCGTCACCGGTCAAGCCTCACCCTCTAATGTCATTCAACTGAAAGGCTGAGATAATGAACGCACTTCCTAAACTGGTTCGCAAGCCCATCGAAATCACCTTCATCGACGGGTTTTATCTGCTGAAGCTTTCCCAAGATGAAACCCTGGCTCTTTCCCGATATGCCGCTTTCGGCACACTCGAGAACTTAAGAGCTAGCATCATAGAAGGAGAACATAATGTCGCCCAGATTTCTTGTTTGAATAAATAGTGGACGATTTTAGCTACACATATTGGTGGCCTACACTTTCGGCCATTTATGCCTTTAGCGCGACAATATGGGCCATTTCTCTCGGTGCGATGCGAGAGAGCGGCGGTATTGGTCGTTATAGTTTAAGATTTATACTATGGTCTATATCCGCAGCCATCGCGATAATTTATTTTATAGAAATTTCACCCCCCAATACAGGCACAGACCAAAAAACAAACGAGATAAGAATTTTAGTTAGCCTCCTTCAGTGGATTATCACGATACCAATCGCTGGACTTCTCTACATACTGCCGGATATTCTATTCCGACTAAGCAAGCCTAGGGCTATAGCTCCCGAATCGAAGGAGTAAGCTGAAATTCCTTCCGAACCATCCAGAGCGCGCCGCAAGCCGCGTTGGCATAGTCATCATGGCCGTTCGGCGGGTGGTCTACCACATCACGCCCGCCGGACCTGGGCTTTCGCTCAAGGGCTCGCAGCTCGCCAACGAGCCGCGGATGGTTCGGCAGCACAACCTCGCCCGCCGCGAAAGCCCCCTCCGTCTCCAAGTAAATCTGGCTGCGCGGGATCTCTGAGGGCTCATAGCCCAACCCGTTATCTCGCCATTCCTGAGCGACCCATTCGGCCCCGTACTTGTCGCCACTGACGTAAGAAACGCCGTAGCGTTTGGCGATCTCGGCAAACTGGCGCGTCACCTCCTTGGGCTGGAAAGGCGGCGCCCTGCCCCGGATCACGTCCAACACTCGCTCACCATCTTCCATGTGCGCAATTCCCAGCGTGTAGCTGTCGCCCTTGCCGCCACTGGCATCGATGAAGGCGGCATACTCAATGCCGTCACGCGGTGCCATGTCCCGGTTCTCGCCGATCGCCGCCGCATCGATCCAGTCAGGATCAAGGAAGGCACTCACATCGCTTCGGAACTCGGCACCGTATTCAGCCGCCGCGCTGATGGGGTCTTTGGCATATTCATCGGCAATGTAATCTGCTGGCAGCGTAGGATTCATGACCTGGCTTGGCGCCTGGATCACCAGTCGGTTCGGGTCCGCCTGACCATAGTAGTCCCTGTAGGCCTCCCAAAGCACGCCGCCGCGCCGATACGGCGAGGAAAGGGCCAGCAACATGGCGTTGGGAATGGTGAGCATGGCCGGACGCAGAGCCTTGAAGATTTCATGATCCGGGTTGAGGCTGTTCTCTCCGCGCCAGAAGGCGACCTCATCGGCAATCGCCGCTACGACCGTGTAGCCACGCACGCCCCGGAAGCTCGCCGTGGTGATCTCGATCGACACGCCGTTGATCAGATCCACGGCTTCAGCCCGCTCGCTTTTCACCATCTGGGCCAGCAATGGCAACTCGGCAAAGAACCCTCGAATGTAGCCCATCAGAGTGCGCGCCTGGGCACGGTCAGCAGCGAGGATCATCACCGTTCCGCGCTCACCAGGCTTGAGATATTCGCGGTAGCTGTGGAAGCATGCGAGGTAGGTGGCAATGAGCGCGACGATGTAGGACTTACCCCCGCGCCGGCCGCACACGAAGTACGCTTCACGCGGCACCTGGACCGGCCAGCCCCGGCCACCGGCCACGCGCTCAAACGCGGCGAGATCATCGGGCTCTGGCTCAAGAGCGAACAGCGCCTTGAGAACAGCACGCCACGGGCGCCAGCTCGGACCGCGAAAGAACGAGCCAAAGAGGTTTGGATCCTCCATGGCCTGGATGATGTTCATGCCTGCGCCTCCACAGTCGCGAGGTAGTCGGCAAGCGATGCTGTGGGCGTTGCCGGGGGTTGGAGCCCAAGGCTTTCGAGATTGGCCCGTAGCGTACGAGTGAGGCTGTTCAAATGTTCGATGTTGCGATCACCGGGCGTCTCCATCAAACGCCCATGTAGCAGCTCCAGCTGGAGCCATATGCGGCACGTGGACTGAATCAGCAGCTGCTGGGGAAAGCTGGGCTCTCCATGGAAGTGATCGACCAGCATTCCAGCGACTTGCTCCATAGCCTTGAATTCCCGCGTGCGCCGATCGAGCTGGGAGAAGCGCATCGGGTCAGAGAACGCGCCTGGCTTGCGCCTTCTGTACTTCAAGCGACCTGCACCCTCTCCGCCCCCGCCGGAGATGATGCTATCGACAAGCTCTTGTTTCGATTGCTGTTTATCTGGCTGATCTGGTGTTGCCATATCACCTGCTCCTATTTTTTCGTGTGGAAACAAGAGGTGCATTTCACGAAATGCGAAGGGCTCTCAAAACGCCTCTCGCTTCCACACCACATTCGAACCAGCAACCGGATGTCATCCCCACCCCACATCACACACCCCTCTAAAGAGGGGGTGGTGTGGTGGTGGACAGGTGGGCGCCTAGACATCCTCACCTCCACACGTCTCCACACCCCAATTTTTCGGTGTGGTGGAAGGAGGATTGATCATTCCCACCCTGAGCATAGGACGGTCGCGCCCTGCCCTTTTGTCATATTCCGAGAAGCGCTCGAAAGCCCCGACTGTGCACCAGTAGTCAATCATTTTGGCGATACGCCTTCGGTGTGTTTTACGGTCCAGTGAGAGGGTGTCAGCGACCAAGCATCCCAGCCAATCAGCGGCTTGGGAGCTCTCGCCGAAGCATCGCCCTTTAGCTGCCAATTGGATCGCTCGCAGATCATCAGCCTCGACGCCTTGAAGAGTGTCTGGCCAAGCCCACGCCTCGGCCACGCCGACCTCGTCTCCATTGCCAAGTGGAACGCTGACGATCTGCCGCCAGACTTGATCCTTTCCGGGTGCCGAAAGGTTCTGTTTGGCCCCTAGGATCCGAAAGAAGCGACGATGTTGCCCTTCATCCAATCCCGCTTCCTGACCTTCGTGCTCACTCATTGGCTGGAGCACGCGAACGACGCGGGCGGCATCGGTGAGCGCCTTGGCGCCACGGGATGACTCTTCGGTCATTTGGCCATCTTGGCCCTTGCGGGTGTGGTGGACTAACGACACGGCGCAATTGCATGTGTAGGCGAGCTTGGCCCATCGTTTCGCGAGCCGGTCGATCTGCACGTTATCGTTTTCTGAAAGGTCGTGGCTCGACACGAACGGGTCGATAATCACTACATCGATGCTCAATGATCTGATCGCGTCTTCCATCTGCCGAAACACGTTTTCGTTGATGAAGCCCTTGAGGTCTTGGGCAGCAGAAAGCAACGGCATATCCAGACCGCTGTTCACAAAGAGCGGGAGGCTGTCAGTGCCCTGGGCAAGATCATCGATGGTGACACCATGGTGTTTGCAGGCGGCGACGATTTTTCTGTCGAGCTCATCAAATGGGTCTTCGAGGTTCCACAAAGCGACATTCATGCCTTTGTGTTCCGGAGCGTAGGGGTCGGCCTGCCATTCGCCAAAGAGCCTCTTGCCGCTCCCCAGAGAGATGGTTTCCGCAACCCCTAGTGTAGTCTTGCCTAGACCACCAGGTGCGACCGTGACCGATAGAATCCCGCGCTGGAGATACCGACCAAATAGCCATTCTCGTGGAGGGATGTTTTTGCCTTCGATCCATTCCCACTCTGCAAACATGCCCTTTTCGGCCGGCGTCTCACCTGGACCGCGGATCTTGAGCAAATGCGAGCGCCCCGCATCATCAAGCGGCATGGTCAGGCCTGCCTCTCACGCTGGGCGACGACGCCCTCAGCATGCCGCACACGTTGTTCCGGCGTGGCATCGATAAGACCGAGCAAGTCGTCATCCACCACCGAAAACAGAAGCCCCTGGATATATCCGAGCTTGCGCACAACAGACGGCGGATAACGCTCATCGTACCGACACAGCCCCAGATAAGTGATCACCGGGCACAGTGTTTCTTGCAGCTCGAAGTGTTCAGGTGGGTACTTCATGAGCGCCCCTCCGCCTTGGCCTGCAACCAGTCATTTATCTCACTCTCTAGCCACCCCACTGAGTTCGGTCCTAGCGGGACGCGCCGGGGAAACTCGCCACGTGATTCGAGCTGGCGAAGCCATTCGCGGCTGTAGGGAATGCGCTCCTTCAGCTGCTTGTAGGTCAGGATCTTGATGGACACGGTTGCCTCCAGTTGGCCTGCGGGGGTTAACTGACACGTGTCCGCTTATCCGTCAACCATTAGCCGATTGATTTATCGTTCTATGTCCGCTAATAGCACTTCAAACGAATGGAGGCATCATGCGATATCAGATGCATGAGATTTACGGGGCCACTGGGGTATCACCCGACACGGTGGCTGCGTGGTCAAAGCGGGGCATATTGAAACTGCCCCCAGTTGAGCCAGGCCACGGAAAAGCTCAGCGCTACTCGCTTGCGAACATCTTTGAGATCGGGCTCGTGAGGTGGCTATCGCACCATGGCCTACCATTGGACTATTGTGGCGACGTGGTGTCCCGCAAACTCACCGATCTTGGTCGGAAAGACCCGCTGCGGTTTGAGCCTGCCGATTTCGCTGGCACGGATTTCAACCCACAAAGGGGGTTCATTCTGCCCGGCGATATGAAGGTAGGCCAGCGAACCGTCCATGAGCTTTCCGACCACGAGACAGCCCATTGGAAGGGCGAGCGCGACACGCCTTGGCTAAGTCGTGACTTCGTGGACGGGCCCCTCACCTATTGGGTGGTCAGCTTCCAAGGGGGCACGCGAAGGCCTCTCCAGAATATTGACACTGTAGGCTTCGGTGAGCCGCCTGTCCTCGCGGTCTACGAGATCGCGAAAGCGATTGCGAATGGTTCAACCGTCATTTGCGTAAGCTACGCCACTCGGAAAATTTGTCAGAGCCTTTTCGGCGAACAGTCTCTCCCGGGCGTGAGCCCTCAACTCTCTGAAACCAAGAAAGCGAGGGCGACAATCCCTCCGACAAACGAGGACGATTGATGCCCCGCAAAAACACCGCGAAGAAGCTCGAAACAAAGAACTTCCCCGAAGCGCTCGAAACCAAGGGCGGAACGGATCTTGACCGCATGGAAGCCCTCATAGAGCGCCTGGACGTGCTCGGCATGGAAACCAAAGGCGTCGACCTTGACCAACTCGAAACGCGAGTAGCGGACATGGAGTCGAAGCAACAGCAGCGCCCGCCCGAAAGCGGTCGCGCCTCGCTTGACGACGATTATGAATGGGGCGGCGGCGACGAATTCGACCTCGGCTATAAGTCTGCCAACATCGATTACTGGCGCACAGGGGATGAGTCAGCCTTCCGCGATCTGGCCATGGAGACGAAAGACTTCTCCACTCTCCGCCAGGAGGATGGCGGCTATTGGGTCCACGAGGAATTCAGCGACAGCATCGAACACCTTCTGTTCGAAAATTCACCCATTCGTCAGATTGCTCGCATAATGACGATCAGTTCCAAGTCCGTTGAGCTGCCCGCCTCCGTTTCAGGGCCAGATGCAGGTTGGGTTGGCGAGGAAGATGCGCGCCCAACCGGCAAGACGCCGAAGCTCGACATGATGGAAATCATGCCGGGGGAAATGTTCTCGCGCCTGCGCGTCACACAAACCATCTTGGAAGATTCCGCGATTGATATTGAGGGATATCTCGCCGAGCTGATCGCCGACAAGTTTGCGCGCCAGGAGGCCGAATCTTTCATCACGGGTGACGGCGTAAAGAAGCCACGCGGCTTTCTCGTGTATCCCCAAGTCGCCGATGCAAGCTGGGCATGGGGCAAGCTCGGCTTTGTGAAGTCTGGCGTTGCAGCCGACCTGCCCGACACTAACCCCGGCGATATGCTCGACCCGCTTGTCGATATCCAGACCGCTCTCAAGCCGGAATACCACTCCGGCGCCCGCTGGGTCATGAACCAGCGCACGAGCGGCCGTCTGCGCAAACTGAAAGACGCTGACGGCAAGCCCCTCTGGAGCGAAAGTGTCCAGGAGGGCGAGCCTTCGAGGCTTCTCGGTTATCCAGTGACGATTGCCGAGCACATGCCCGACATCGCTGCGAACCAGGTGCCTATCGCATTCGGTAACTTTATGAAGGGCTACACCATCGTTGATCGGATCGGTCGCTCCATGCGCCGCCTCGATCACGAACCGCCCCACGTCCAGTTCTATGCGCGCCAGCGTGTCGGCGGGGACGTGACCAATTCCCAGGCCATCAAGCTGCTCAAGATCGCCGAATAGGAGGCACGCATGTATTCCCAGACGCTTCACCCTCGGAATGTCATCACACCCGCTGTTCTGGATGCTGACACCGAATCGGCCGCAATCGACCTGCAGGGCCACTACGCAGCCAGCTTCCTCATTTCCGTGGGCGCCGGCGGCATCACCTTCACCGCGACGAACAAGTTGGAGTTTCTTCTCCTTCACTCCGACGACAATGCGACCTACAGCGCGGTAGACGCAAGCGACGTGGACAAGGTGACTGCCGTCGGCACAAACGGCGAGGTGTTGACGTTTATATCTGCCCATGCGGCGGCTGGCTCCTACATCGTCAACTATGTCGGCGGTCGGCGCTACGTGAAGCTGAAGGCTGACTTCAGCGGCACACACGCGGCGGGGACGGCGATCTCCGCAGTTGTGGCCCTGGGCCATCCGATGCTGGCGAGCGCAGCGTAGGCCAGCCATGAGCGAGCACGACCTCCAACGCGCTGTTGCGCGGTATCTCGACTATGCCCTGCGTGAGACGCAGGCGGTGTGGTTCGCCGTGCCGAACGGCGGCGCTCGGAATGTGAACGTAGCCCGCAAGCTCCGCGCCGAGGGCGTCAAGCCGGGCGTGGCGGACATCGTGTTGGTCTGGCAGGGCCGAGCCATCGGGATCGAACTCAAGACTCAGAAAGGACGGCAATCGACCGCTCAGAAGGAATGGGCCGAGGCCTTCACGCTGGCGGGTGGGGTCTACCATGTTTGCCGGAGCGTCGATGCCGTGGCGGATATTCTCATCGCGATGGGCTTACCTATTCGAGCACGCCTCAAAGCAATGGCGGCGTGAGAAAAATGCAAACCCGGGCTTCTTGTCTAGGCCAAAAAGCCCGCGAGCCAGTTGAAGCGTTTCTGGTATTCTTTCGTTTACAGTGACAGTCTTACTTATGTTTTTTGATTTGGTAGGGGACCCACGGTCGATGATGAGATTGTTAAAATTTATTTTGTTTGCAATCGGAGCGACACTTCTGGCAGCGAATGCAAACGCCTTTTGCCCTGAGCCCTCGGCGCCTTTATTTTTTGATTTTCCAGACCCCCCCCGCCAATTATGAAAAGCCTGAGCCGCCATATTGTCTTTTGGAATTTCGCTTTTCTGGCCAGCACGATTGTTCTCGTTGGGAAATAGACGATTATGAGGCAGAACTGTTTGATTTTGAAAGGCGACTGCGAGAATACCTTATTGAGGTCGATGATTATTTGCGCCAAGTGCGAAACCTAGCAATCGACGCCGAAGATTACGTTGATTGTCAGATCAACAACATGCTGGCGGATCTGCAATAAAAAAACCCCCGCGAGCCGGAGCTGCGGGGGTGTTGCCTAGGTCGCGCTTCTGACGCGCTCGCCAATTTCTGCCATCTGCTTTTCGACTTTGGGGTCGATTGCGACAACGTTCTCCGCGCCGGAGTAGTTGATCGCCTTGACGGCCTTTCGCTCGCCAGGGTCTCCCAGAAACGCCCACTTGGCGAGGACGTTGGTCACGCTGAGCGCCACAGAGAAGAACCAGACAAGGGCGGGATGGGCGTGAACCCCCTGCCCCTGCTTTAGAAGCCATTCCAGCCCGAGATGGGCAAAGCAGGCCTCCGTTGCGAGGAACGCAGCCCCCAGAACCATGATCGCCCCAGCCATTGGCTTGTTGTGGCGAACCTCCAGGAACCGCAGCAGAGCCTGTGAGAGCATCCAGGACAGCGCCGCGAACAACGTGGTCAGGATGATCACCAGCTCCACCGTCATACCGAGGCCAATGAAGCCCCGGCAGGTGAAGTAGATGGCCGCAATGATCGGAACGAGTGAAGCGGCCTTGGTGGTGGTGTCGAATGAGGACATTCGAGCCTCCTTTTGAGTTGAGAAACAGCCGTAGACCAGCGTCTACATGTATACATGTAGAGCGTATGCATGGATACGTCTACACAAAAACCCATGTTGACACGAAGTTTCTTGCCCGCTATCCAGTCCTCATGGACCGCCAGACGAAATACCGGAAAGCCACCCTCGCCGAGCGCGGGGCAAAGAACGTCGCCTTCGTTGCTGAAAAAGATGACCAGGCGAACTTGGACGCGATCCAAGGGCTCACCGGCGCTTCAAAAACCGGCGCGATCCGCAAAGCCCTGGAGCACTACAGGGCATTTCTCGAGTCGAAACTGGAACCCAAGGAGCACCCGAAAAAATAAAGCACCAGAGCGTTGTAGCCCTAGTGCCTTGGAAAGATTGGTGTGCCGTACAGGATTCGAACCTGTGACCCGCTGATTAAAAGTCAGCTGCTCTACCAACTGAGCTAACGGCACCGCTTTATGCGAACGGCGGACATAGAGGGATGCCCTGCCCGCGTCAACGCCGAGGTGCGGTGGTTGCCTTGTCTGCGACACTTTTTTCCAGCACACCACCCCTATGAAACCTGTCCTGCTTTTCACATTGGCCGGAGCGCTCACCGTTCTGGCAAGCTGCTCAAGTACCGGAATGACGGCAAGCGAAGCCACCAGTTCCGCCGTTGAACAAACGGGCGACGGCCTCACCGACGCCGCGCTGAGCCCGCTGGAAGATCTCAATCTGCGGCGCGATGATATCCCGGCCGTTCTGGAGCCGCTCGAAACGCCCTATGGGATCCCCGCCGGATCTGGCTGCGAATACCTGCTCGGCGAAATCGCTACGCTTACACAAATTCTCGGTCCCGATGACGACACGCCGAAAACCGACGAAGAAGAACGCGACCGCGCAGAATGGGCGGCCGACCGCTCCGCCGACGCCGCCCTGGGTGCCGTGGCATCCACGGCGCGGGGGTTCATCCCGTTCCGCGGTCTTGTTCGCGAGGCCACCGGCGCAGAGCGCTACGCCGACAAACTGGCGACAGCCTACCGGCTCGGCATGGAACGCCGCGCCTATTTGAAGGGGTATGGTCAGGCCCTGGGGTGCGCACCGCCAGCCGCGCCGATCCCGGAACCGATCGAAGATCGCAAGATCGTCTACCGCTAACGTTCGCGACGCGAAGACCGGGTATGGGCCCACCGCTCGGCGAGATCCGCGCGAAGGTCTTCAAACGTCCCACTTGCGATGGCCGCTCGCATCCGCGCCATCAGGGCCTGGAAAAAGGCCGTATTGTGCCAGGACAGAAGCATCGGACCGAGATACTCACCGGCGCGAAACAGATGGTTGAGATAGGCGAGGCTGTAATCCCGGCTGGCTGGACAGTCACTCTCGGGATCGAGAGGCTGCATATCTTCGATGAACTTTGCATTCTTGACATTCACCGGGCCATCCCATGTCCAGGCCTGGCCATGGCGCCCGGACCGGGTCGGCAGCACGCAGTCGAACATGTCGATGCCTCGGGCAACGGCCTCCACAAGGTCGATCGGCTTGCCAATCCCCATCACATAACGCGGTTTCTCCGGCGGCAGGTGGGGCACTGTAAAGTCAATCGTCTCGCACATCTGGGCATGTCCCTCCCCAACGGCGAGGCCGCCCAAAGCAATCCCGTCAAACCCTTGCGCAGCAACACCTATTGCCGATCGCTCCCGAAGGTCTGGATAATTTGACCCCTGTACTATGCCAAAGAGGGCCTGTTTCGACCGCATGCCAAACGCCTCCTTCGAGCGTTGCCCCCAATCCAGGGAGAGTTCGAGACTCCGGAGCGCCTCATCGTGGCTGCAGGGGAAGTCTGTGCATTCATCCAGCTGCATGGAAATGTCCGCGCCCAGGAGATTGGCCTGAATTTCAATACTGCGCACTGGTGTTAACCGGTGGCGCGATCCGTCGATATGGCTCTGGAAAGTGACACCGTCTGGATCCATTTTGCGGAGCTGGGAGAGTGACCAGACCTGGAAGCCGCCAGAGTCGGTGAGCATGGGCCCGGTCCAGCCAGAGAAGCGGTGCAACCCGCCAAGTTGCGCAACCCGCTCAGCGGTGGGCCGCAGCATCAGATGGTAGGTATTGCCCAGAATGATGTCGGCGCCCGCATTCGCCACCTGATCCATGTACAGCGCCTTCACGGTGCCGGCCGTACCCACGGGCATAAACGCCGGCGTGCGGATGTCGCCGCGCGGTGTGGACAAATGCCCTGTGCGGGCCGCGCCATCGGTCGCGTGAATTGAAAAGGTGAATGCGCTCATCAGCCGGGCAATAGCAGGCACGCATCGCCATAGGAATAGAAGCGATACTCGGATGCGATGGCGTGGGCATAGGCGGCCTGCATCACGTCGGTGCCCATCAGCGCGCACACCAGCATGAACAGCGATGAGCGCGGCAGGTGAAAATTCGTCACAAGTGCATCCGTTGCGCGGATGGGATCCCCCGGCTTGATGAAAATATCCGTCGCGCCGGTCTGGGCCACAAGCTGCCCGTCCTCGTTTGCGCAGCTTTCCAGGGTGCGCATGGCCGTCGTCCCCACGGCAACACAGCGTTTTCCCCTGCTCCGGGCCACATTCAATCGTTCGGCCACGTCCGGCGCTAGCCTGCGCCACTCGCCGTGCAGACGATTGTCCCTGAGTGCAGCCTCGTCCAACGGCGCAAAGGTGCCCAGCCCCACATGGAGCCGCACGGTTTCGCGCACCAAGCCGGCTTCATCAATTTCCGCCAAAAGTCTGTCGGTGAAGTGCAGCCCTGCCGTCGGCGCAGCAACAGATCTTGCTTCATCGGCGGCTAATCGCGTCTGGTAAGTCACCCTGTCCTGGGCGTCGGCACCCCGACGGCGCGCAATATAGGGGGGCAGCGGCATGGCGCCGTGGGCGTCCAGCTGCCCCATCACATCATTGCCGGCGCATGTGAACGCCAGCTCGACGTCTCCTCCGCTGTGTTTAGCAATAAGTCTTGCTGAAAAGCCCGCCGCGATCTCGATGACATCACCCGGCTGGAGCCGTCGCCCTGGCCGGACAAGCGCCATCCAGTGTCCGTCTCCGGTTTCCTCCACCAGATTAATATCGACCTGCACGTCGTGCCCGTCAGCATTGCGGGCTTTCCGAACGCCTTTCAAAGCTGCTGGCAAAACCCGCGTATCGTTGAAAACAAGGGCGTCGCCGACATTCAGATATCGCGGCAAGTCCCGCACATGCGCGTCTTCAAGACGACCGTCCCCATGCACGACAAGCAGCCGGGCTGCGTCCTGCGGCTCAACCGGTCGTAAGGCGATGCGGTTTTCTGGGAGCTGGAAATCAAATGCGTCGAGATCCAAGGCGCTAGCGCACGACGACTGTCGGAACGGGCGGCAACTCGCAAATATCCTCGACGCCGGCTTCATCGGCCGCTTCAAGAACACCCGCGAAGTCTGGTCCGTCCGTGCGCTGCACCCAAACACGAGGCTGATCCGCGACCGGCATATCGGCGACCATCGCGGCACTCTGTAGAATGTCGGGATTTGCTGGCGGCTCGCCTGTCTTGATCGCCAATACGATGTCCAACCCTTCAACAACGCGCCCCCAGGCCGTGTATTGCCGATCCAAGTGTTCCGCGCGCCCGCGCATCAGGAAGAATTGGCTGTTTGCGGAATTGGGATCATCCGTGCGCGCCGTGGAGACGGTGCCCGGACAATGGGCGATATAACTCTGGACCAGGCCATCACGAGACATTTCCGACAGCCAGGCGGCTTGTCCCATTATTGGAAATCCGTTGATGAAGCCAATACGACCAAGTTCTGCATCGCCGACTGTGTCCAGAGGCATGGCAACGGGGTCGCGGCGGAAGGTGAACTCACCTGGAATATCTGGCAGACCGGATTCGCGACCGTGCAGCGCAAAGATATCGCCGCCCTGGGCCATGAAATCATCAATCACGCGATGGAACGAAGTGCCATCATAGTCGCCAGAGCGAACCAGTGCGCGAAACTGAACGGCGTGAGCAGGAGCAACATCGGGGAAAATCTCGATGAGGATCTTGCCCTTGGTGGTGTTGAATTCAATAAGGTTTTCCGGGTCCGCTTCGCGCCAGTTCTCAGCGTCGCTCGTGTCGATTGCGGCCACGTTTTGCGTCGCTGCTGTGTTGGTCTGGGCCGTCGCTGGCAGGGTCACTGAAAGCGCGGCGAGCGCGGCAATCAAGGTCATCCGGGTCATAATCCATACTTCTCCAACAGGTCCGCCTGAACACTCGGCGAAACGAACTTCGATACATCACCGCCTAGCTTCGCGATTTCCTTCACGAGTCGCGACGCCACGGCCTGATGGCGAACATCGGCCATCAGGAAGACGGTTTCAATGTTGGGATTCAGTACTTCGTTCATTGCGGTCATCTGAAACTCATACTCAAAGTCCGAAACCGCCCGCAGGCCCCGGACCAGGACGCCCGCGTGGACTTCCTCGGCAAAGTGCATCAGCAGCTTGTCGAAGGGTTTCACAACCACCTGAGCGGCGCCGGGCATCTCGTGCTCGCGCACCTCACGTTCGACGATCGCAACGCGTTCTTCCAGCGAGAAGAGCGGTTTCTTGGCGTCATTGACCGCCACACCGACAATCAACCTGTCGACAAGTTTTGTAGCACGCTGGATGATGTCCAGATGGCCAAGGGTGATGGGGTCAAACGTGCCTGGGTATAGGCCTACGCGGTGCATGGTTTCCTCCAATTGGCGGCTCAGCCACCTTAGTCTCCCGCGTCGGTTGGCACCCCTTCGCCGGCATCATCCTCATCTTGTTCCACAAGCCGCGCAACGGAAACCACTTTCTCGCCTGCATTGGTGCGCAGCACCCAGACACCGCTTGTCGCGCGACCTGCCACGCGGATTTGGTCCACCGGTGTTCGGATGACCTGTCCGGCATCGGTGACCAGCATGACTTCATCGCCATCGTCGATGGTGAAGCTCTGCGCCAGTTCCATGGACATTGGCAGGCGGTGGGCGATGATCCCCTTTCCGCCCCGGCCGGAGACGCGATAATCATAAGCAGACGAGCGTTTGCCCATGCCATGGGCGGTCACGGTCAGCAGGAACTGCTCTGCCGCGCCAAGCTCGGCCAAGCGCTCAGGGCTCAATGCCGTTTCGTCGCCAGTGTCTTCTCCGCTGTCATCCTCGCCCATATCCACCTCTTCGCCGTCGCTGGCGCGGCGCATGGCGGCGGCGTGCTTGAGATAACTGCGTGCTTCTGCCGGCGTGACGTCCACATGGCGCAGGATGGCCATGGAGATGACCCGGTCACCACCCACAAGGCGGATGCCACGCACACCGGTGGAGTTGCGGCCCGCAAATACGCGGACATCGTCAACGCGGAACCGAATGCACTGCCCCATGGCCGTTGTCAGCAGAATGTCATCGCGTTCAGAGCACATCTTCACGCTGACGATCCCGTCCTTCGCGCCCTCTTCCAGCTTCATGGCGATTTTGCCATTCCGGTTCACCCGGACGAAGTCTGAGAGCTTGTTGCGCCGTACCGTGCCCTGACGCGTGGCAAACATGATATCGAGCTCTTCGCGGGCCGTCTCATCGTCGGGCAGCGGCATCACCGAAGTGATCCACTCGTCCTTCTCCAGGGGGAGAATATTGACCAGGGCTTTCCCGCGCGATTGCGGCGAGCCGAGGGGAAGGCGCCAGACCTTCTCCTTGTAAACCATGCCGGCGGAGCTGAAGAACAGGATCTCGGTGTGGGTGTTGGCCGAGAAGAGCCGTGTGACGAAATCCTCGTCCTTGAGGCTCGTGCCGGACCGCCCCTTGCCACCGCGATTCTGGGTGCGATAGGTCGCGAGGGGCACGCGCTTGACGTAGCCCCCATGGGTGACCGTGACGACCATGTCCTCGCGCTCGATCAGATCCTCATCGTCCATGTCGGCATCGCCGAAGACGAATTCGGAGCGGCGAGGTACAGCGAATTTTTCCTTCACCTGGGTCAGCTCACCGCGAATGATATCGAGGATGCGCGGGCGGGACCGCAGGATATCCAGGAAGTCTGCGATCTTGTCTGCAAGGCCCTTGGCTTCGTTGCCAATCTCGTCGCGGCCAAGGCCGGTCAGCCGGTGCAGGCGGAGTTCCAGGATTGCGCGGGCCTGTTCATCTGACAGGAAGATGGTTCCGTCATCGGCCTGACGGGTACGGCGATCGGCAATCAGGTCGATCAGCGGCGCCATATCCTGCGCATCCCAGGCCTTGGCCAAAAGCTGTTCGCGAGCCGTGGCGGGGTCCGGGGCATTCCTAATAATCCGAATGACCTCATCAATATTGGCCACAGCCAAAGCCAGGCCAACCAAAACGTGGGCTCGGTCGCGCGCCTTGGCGAGTTCGAACTTGGTCCGCCGCGCGACCACTTCCTCGCGGAACTGGATGAAGCAATCGAGCACTTTGCGCAGGTTCAAGAGCTCTGGCCGCCCGCCATTCAGCGCCAGCATGTTCACGCCGAACGAGGTTTGCATCTGGCTGAAGCGATAAAGCTGGTTCAGCACGACATCGGCGCTGGCGTCCCGTTTGATCTCGATGACCACACGGATGCCCTGGCGGTCGGACTCATCGCGCAGGTCCGCAATGCCTTCGATCCGCTTTTCCCGGATGAGTTCAGCGATCTTGGAGACCATGTTGGCCTTGTTCACCTGATAGGGAATTTCGGTGACCACAATGGCTTCACGCCCGCCGCGCGTTGTCTCCATTTCGGTGCGCGCCCGCATCACCACGGAGCCACGTCCCTCCATGAGCGCCCGGCGCGAGCCCGCATAGCCGAGGATCAGTCCGCCGGTCGGGAAATCCGGACCTGGAACGATTTCCAGCAGGGCTTCTTCGTCGACGGCAGGATCATCGATGACCGCAAGCGTCGCGTCGATGACCTCACCCAGATTGTGAGGCGGGATGTTTGTCGCCATCCCCACAGCGATGCCGCCGCCGCCATTGACGAGCAGATTCGGGAACTGCGCGGGCAGGACGACGGGCTCGCTTTCGGAGTCGTCATAGTTCGCCTGGAAGTCGACCGTGTCCTTGTCGATATCATCGAGCAGGTATTGGGCAGGCTTGTCGGTGCGCACCTCTGTGTAGCGCATCGCCGCGGGCGGATCATTGTCGATCGAGCCGAAATTGCCCTGCCCGTCGAGAAGCGGCAGCCCCATGGAGAAGGGCTGCGCCATGCGCACCAGCGCGTCATAAACCGCGCTGTCGCCATGGGGGTGATACTTACCGATAACATCACCAACGACACGGGCCGACTTGCGGTAGGGCTTGTCGTGGGTGTAGCCGCCTTCCTGCATCGCATAGAGGATGCGGCGGTGCACCGGCTTCAGGCCGTCTCGCACATCGGGCAGCGCGCGGCTGACGATGACGGACATCGCATAGTCGAGATAAGAGCGTTTCAGCTCACTTTCGATGGAGATGGGATCAATGCCGTCTTCGGGCGGGGGGGAACCGTTTTCCGGCTCTTCGGGTGGCGTGGTGTCGTCGCTCAAACCGCGGCGCTCCTGCTCTTGTATGAGTGGTCTCGAATCGACCGAATTTCCTTTGAATGTGGTAGCAGGCCCTGCCCTGTGCTTCAAACCCTGCAGTGCGTTGGACCACGGAGGATTTTCGAATGGTGTATCACGGCAACACGCCCGGCTGCAGCAACGCGCTGCGGCTGGATCGCCAGACGGTACTGATGGCGCTCGGAAGCGTGGGTTTGGCCGCGTGCCAGCCTCTTCGGGTCACCGAGCACACGCCAGGTGGCACATGGCGCGATGGACCGGCACTCCCGCGAGCAGTTCAGGAAATTTATCCCGCATTGCACGACGGACGCATCCATCTGGCCGGGGGCTTTGTTGCAGAGAATGGGGCAATCACCGGCCCAACGGACCGTCACTTCGCCTTCGATCCAGCCAACAACGCCTGGAGTAGCGAACCCGCCCTCCCCACACCGCGCCATCATCCGCAACTGATCTCCTTTCAGGGCCATCTCCTCGCATTGGGTGGGTTTGAAAGCCCATCGGCTGATCGTGTCTGGGTCATGCAATCCGGAGGCTGGGTCCGCGTATTGGATGAAACATCCCCAAACGGCGGACTGCAGCTCGATCGCACCAATGAATACTGGGCCAACCTCCCGGAGCTCCCGCGCCCTTCAGGCGAAGCCGTCATTTCAGTAATCGAAAACAGGTTGCATCTCGTTGGCGGGCGGGAGCCCAGCGGAACCCGAAACGCATCGTGGCAGGATCACATCGATACGGCCGATCATTTCGTTCTAAACGCTCTTGATGGCGACTGGAAGCGCGCAGCGCCCCTGCCAACCGCCCGGAACAGCGCTGCTGGCGCGATGATCGGAAACGAGTGGCACGTGGTCGGCGGGCGCACAGTTGGCGGCGGAAATACCGGCGTCCATGACATCTATGACGTCCGCGAAGACCGCTGGCGGACAGCCGCGCCCCTGCCCCAGGGCCAGGGCGGGCTGGCAGCGGCGAGCGTCGATGGACGGCTCTACGCCTTTGGGGGCGAGTTCTTCAGCCCAGAGCCTGGCGGCGTCTATGCAGAGGCCTGGTGCTATGTTCCTCCCAACGATGTCTGGGTGCAGATTGATGACATGCCATCCCCGCGCCATGGTCTGGGCGCAGTTGCAATTGATCGGGACATTTATTTGCTCGGCGGCGCACTCGGCGTTGGCGGTCGGGACACAAGCGCCCTCGTCGAGATATTCACGCCGATCTAAGCCCTAGAACGGGATTTCGTCGTCCAGGTCCTGTCGGGAGAAATCTTCTGCCGGGCCTTCCATCTGGCGCGGGCCGCCGCCGCCCTGGTCATACCCCATGGAGCCACCACCGCCGCCCATTCCGCCACTACCACCATCGCGGCCATCCAGCATGGTCAACTGGCCAGAATAGTTCCGCAGCACGACTTCAGTCGTGTACTTTTCCTGGCCGCTCTGATCGGTCCATTTTCGGGTCTCAAGCTGGCCTTCGAGATAGACCTTGGATCCCTTGCGCAGATAGTTTTGGGCAACGCGGACAAGACCTTCATTGAAGATGGCCACGCGGTGCCACTCGGTCTTCTCCTTGCGCTCGCCCGTGTTGCGGTCTTTCCACGTCTCAGACGTTGCGATGGAGAGATTGCACACCTGCCCGCCATTCTGGAATTGGCGCACTTCTGGGTCGCGCCCCAGATTTCCGATAAGGATCACCTTGTTTACTGAACCTGCCATCACTCCGCTCCGACTGTTGCTTTCCGAATCTGACCACACCCTAGACCATCGCCGCAAAACGCCCCATGGGGAATTCAGCGCACCAAATGTTCCGTCAATGTTCTAGTGTTGTGCCCACGAATCTGCAAGTTGTTAATTGCAGGCGCGGCCCTACCATCGCTAGTCAGACCAAAAGCGGTGATCGAGCGTCGCCATGAGGGTGAATATACATGTCAGAACTGACCACCATCCGCGTTCGCGGCGCGAAGGAACACAATCTGAAGAATGTCGACGTGGATATTCCACGGGGCGAGCTTGTGGTGATGACGGGCCTGTCGGGATCGGGAAAGTCTTCCCTGGCGTTCGACACGATCTATGCCGAAGGCCAGCGGCGGTATGTTGAGAGTTTGTCGGCCTATGCGCGCCAGTTTCTGGAGCTGATGCAAAAGCCGGATGTGGAGAGCATTGAAGGCCTGTCCCCCGCCATCTCCATTGAGCAGAAAACCACCAGCCGAAACCCGCGCTCCACGGTCGGCACTGTCACTGAGATTTACGACTACATGCGCCTCCTCTGGGCGCGGGTCGGCATCCCGTATTCGCCCGCCACGGGCCTGCCAATTGAAAGCCAGACCGTGAGCCAGATGGTCGATCGCACCATGGCCCTGCCGGAAAAGACTCGGCTTTACCTGCTCGCGCCCATCGTACGCGGCCGGAAAGGCGAGTATCGCAAGGAGTTCGCGGAACTGCTGAAGAAGGGCTTCCAGCGGGTGAAAGTGGACGGAGACTTCCATGATCTGGAAGACCCGCCCACGCTCGACAAGAAATACAAGCACGACATCGACGTGGTGGTGGACCGGATTGTGGTGCGCGACGGGATGGAACAGCGCCTCGCCGAGAGTTTTGAGACGGCGTTGGGCCTGGCGAATGGAATCGCCGTTGCTGAGTATGCCGACCTTGAGGAGGGCGAAGACGCTCCGAAGCGTATTACCTACAGCGCGAATTTCGCGTGCCCAGAAAGCGGCTTCACCATTCCGGAAATCGAACCGCGCCTCTTCTCATTCAACAATCCCTTCGGCGCCTGCCCCACCTGTGACGGCCTAGGCACGCAATCCAAGATCGACATCGACCTTGTGGTCCCAGACCGGGACCTGACCCTCATGAACGGCGCCATTGCGCCCTGGGCCAAGTCCACATCTCCCTACCAGACCCAGACCCTCCAGGCCCTATCGGCCCACTACCGGTTTGACTTGAAACTGCCCTGGAACAAGCTCGACAAGAAGGTCCAGGACATCATCCTCCATGGCACTGGGGAAGATGAGATCGACTTCATCTACGATGATGGCATGCGCCGATATGAGGTCACCAAGACGTTTGAAGGGGTCATTCCGAACCTGGAGCGCCGCTATCGCGAGACCGACAGCGCTTGGGTGCGCGAGGAAATTGCCAAGTTCCAGTCCAGCCAGCCCTGCCCCGCATGTGGCGGCAAACGGCTGAAGCCAGAAGCCCTCGCGGTTAAAATTGCCGACCACGACATTGCTGATATTTCCGTTTACTCCATTCGCGAAGCTGCTGCGTGGTTCGCGACGGTGAATGACACGCTCAGCCCCCAGTCCCAGGAGATCGCAGGCCGGATCCTGAAAGAGATCAATGACCGCCTGAAGTTTCTCAACGATGTCGGCCTCGATTATCTCGGTCTCGGCCGTGCCTCCGGAACGCTGTCAGGCGGTGAAAGCCAGCGCATTCGTCTCGCCAGCCAGATCGGCTCGGGCCTCACCGGCGTGCTTTATGTGCTGGACGAGCCGAGCATTGGCCTGCACCAGCGCGACAATGAGCGCTTGCTGGAAACGCTGAAGCGCCTGCGCGATCTCGGCAACTCCGTGATCGTAGTTGAACATGATGAAGACGCCATCCTCACCGCCGACCATGTCATCGATATGGGCCCTGCCGCCGGCGTCCATGGCGGCGAGGTCGTTGCCCAGGGCACGGCGGAAGAGGTCATCGCGAACCCGGCCAGCCTGACAGGCGCCTATCTCAACGGCGAGCGGGAAATCGCAATCCCGGAGAAACGTCGCCCGGCCGCCCGCGTGAAATCCATACGGCTCAAGGGCGCGAGCGGAAACAACCTGCAGAACGTCAATGCGCGCATTCCTCTGGGCGTCTTTACGGCGATTACCGGGGTGTCGGGGGGCGGCAAATCCACCCTCATCATCGAGACATTGTACAAATCCCTCGCCCGCAAGCTGAACGGAGCCTCCGCGGTGCCTGCGCCTTACGATACGATTGAGGGGCTCGAACACCTCGACAAGGTCATCGACATTGACCAGAGCCCGATCGGGCGCACGCCCCGGTCAAATCCGGCCACCTATACCGGTGCTTTCGGCCCCATCCGGGACTGGTATGCTGGCCTGCCGGAATCCAAGGCGCGCGGCTACAAACCCGGCCGGTTCAGCTTCAATGTGAAAGGCGGAAGGTGCGAGGCCTGTCAGGGCGACGGCGTGATCAAGATCGAGATGCACTTCCTGCCCGATGTCTACGTCACCTGTGAGGTCTGCGGCGGCAAGCGCTACAATCGCGAGACGCTGGAAGTGCTCTATAAGGGCAAATCCATCGCCGATGTGCTGGACATGACGGTTGAAGACGCTGCGACATTCTTCTCCGCGGTCCCGGCGATCGCCAGCAAGATGGAGACGCTTAACCGGGTGGGCCTCAGCTACATCAAGGTCGGCCAACAGGCGACAACGCTTTCGGGCGGCGAAGCCCAGCGCGTGAAACTCGCCAAGGAACTTTCAAAACGCGCAACGGGCCGCACGCTCTACATTCTCGATGAGCCGACCACGGGTTTGCATTTTGAAGACGTCAACAAGCTGCTCGAAGTGCTCCACGAACTGGTGGATGCGGGCAACACCGTCGTGGTGATTGAGCACAATCTTGATGTGATCAAGACCGCAGACTGGATCCTGGACCTGGGCCCCGAGGGCGGTGATGGCGGCGGTCAACTCGTCGCCGAAGGCACGCCCGAACAGGTCTCCCAGACCGAGGGGAGCGATACGGGCACCTTCCTGGCCGAGACGTTCAAACGCCAGGATGAACGCAAGGCCGCAAAGAAAGCGCGGTCGAAATCCACCAAACCCAAGACCCGCAAGGCGGCAAAAACGAAAGTTGCCTGATCAGGCGCGCGCGGTCCGTGCGTCTATGCTAGTCTCATCGGGCAACAAGGAGGAGATGACCCATGACCTATGTGGATGGCTACGTGCTTGCTGTGCCGATCGCGAACAAGGACGCCTACATCAAGCAGGCTGAGATTTTCGCCGGGATCGCGCTGAAGAATGGCGCGGTCAGCACCATGGAGTCCTGGCAAGACGATGTGCCCGAAGGCAAGCAGACGGATTTCTTCAAGGCCGTCGACTGCCAGCCCGGCGAAGCCATTGTGTTCGCCTGGACGATCTGGCCGTCAAAAGAAGCGCGAGATGCCGGCACCAAGGCCATGATGGACGATCCGGAATTTACGTCACAGATGAGCGAAATGCCCTTCGACGGCAAACGCATGATCTACGGAAGCTTCGAGACCTTCCTCGAACACTAGAGCACGTTCTGTGGGCCACCGCCGGCGGCCCGTTGTTTTATGGGCGGCCGGGTTTGGCCCTTTGCGACGATCGACCTGGCAATTTGAGCATCTTCAAGCGCCCCGAAATTGCAGCTTGAGTTTCCAAGAAGTGAGTACAATTGACATGCCGGAATCTGAGATCTGCTTGTCGTCTTGATCTCCGATCTCAGATCCGCGTTTCTATACAATGCCAAAGACAGCCAGAATCTCGTCTATGTGAAAGACTAGAAAGAGCAAAATCGCCAAGTTGGCAAAGGGTACGATAGCGATACTCCAAATCAAAGTTTCAACAAGTGAGCCTGTCACCAACCAGACAAGTCCGATGGATAGGAACACTGAGATATAAAGGTCCACCGTCACTTGCCAGCCCCACAACAGCTTCAAAATTTTTGTTGCAGACTGCCACAGACTTTCGAACGGTATGCAGTAGATTGAGTAACCTGTGAAAGCGAACCAAACCGCGATTAGCCCAGCACGAACAATTCCTGTCGTACTGGCAAAATCTAGTAACTCCGGTTTCCAGTAAACATAAGTCGAGCCACACACAAACGTTGCGAACCCACCCCAAAACAATATTCGTCTAAGTGTGAACAACTCCATTCAGATGTCTCCTTCGCGCCGTAAGCAACCCGGTCTGACTTTGAGCAGTCGGCAGGCATCGCATCAAGTCGCGTTGCTGGCTCCATCCGGCGGCAAAGCTTGAAGGACCGCAGCCGATTCGAATGATTCAGTGCCTCAGCATCTGTCAGACCGAAGGATTTTGAATTCACCCCGAAAGTTGTGAAGTACAGAAACCAAGAGCCAGCTGACGATGGTCTTGGACAAAAAAGGCAACATTTCCAACTCGCCCCAACCAAGACACTGATCCAAATCGCGGTGATGACCGCTTCCGGCGAATAGCTTCACAATCGACCCGAAACTCTGCTCAGTTCTATAGGGCCAACATCGGCGCTAGAGCATGTTCAGTGCGAGGCGGGCTTCGTCCGACATGCGCGACGGGTCCCATGGTGGATCGAAGGTGAGGCGGACTTCCACATCCTCGACGCCTTCGACTGTGCGCGCGGCGGTTTCGATCCAGCCGGGCATATCTCCCGCCACTGGGCATCCCGGTGCGGTCAGCGTCATGTCGATATCGACCTTGCGCGTTGCCTCGTCGATGTCGACTTTGTAGATCAATCCTAGCTCGTAGATGTCCACGGGGATTTCCGGGTCAAACACGGTCTTGAACGCCGCAATGATGTCGTCGGTGATCCGATTGAGTTCTTCCTTTGAAAGGATGCCTTCGCCGGAGGGGTCCGCTTTCGCGGCCTCCACATCAATCATATCGCGGGCTGTCATATCGTCTGCCATGTGAAACCCTATATCAGCATTCCGCGCGCTTTTTCGAGTGCTTTTATGAAGGCATCCACTTCAGCTTCCGTATTGTAGATGCCGAAACTGGCGCGCGCCGTGGCCGACACGCCCAAATGGCCCATCAAAGGCTGGGCACAGTGGTGCCCCGCGCGGACAGCTACGCCATAGCGATCCATGATTTGAGCCAGATCGTGGGGGTGTGCCCCCTCAAGGCTGAAACTGAGAACGGCCCCCTTGCCTTCGGCCTCCCCATGGATACGCAACCCGTTGACGCCGGCAACGCCCTCACGTGCGCGCTGGTACAATGCGTCCTCGTGGGCTTTCACCGCCGAAAGGTCGAATTGCTCAAACCAGCGTATGGCTGCGCCGAGGGCGATGGCTTCGAGAATCGGCGGCGTTCCGGCTTCGAATTTGTGGGACGCGTGATTGTACGTGATTCGGTCGGTCTCCACCGTTTCGATCATCTCCCCCCCGCCCTGGTAAGGGCGCAGGCGATCCAGGGCCGTTGCCTTTCCATACAGCGCCCCGATGCCCGTGGGTCCATAGAGTTTGTGGCCGGAGAAGACATAATAGTCGACGCCCAGAGCCTGCACGTCCACATCCTCATGGACTGCCGCCTGACAACCGTCGAGCAAGACTTCAGCCCCAGCGGCATGGGCGAGTTCAATAATCTTCTGCGCATCCGTCACCGTGCCGAGCACGTTGGACATATGGGTCAGCGCGACCATGCGCGTCTTTGGGCCTATGGCAGATGCAAGCGCTTCCATGTCCAAAGCGCCATCCTCGGTCAGGCCCACCCAGCGCAGGACCGCGCCATGTCGCTCTCGCAGGAAGTGCCACGGCACGATGTTGGAGTGGTGCTCCATGATCGAAAGGACGATTTCGTCGCCGGGCTGGACCTCGGCGGCAAGGCCATGGGCCACGAGATTGATGGCTTCTGTGGCGCCCTTGGTGAAGATGATCTCATCCACGGAACCCGCATTGAGGAACCGGCGCACATCCTCCCGCGCCGCCTCAAAGGCCTCGGTCGTTTCATTCGCCAGGGTGTGAAGCCCCCGGTGCACATTGGCATAGGCAGTGCGCATTTGGCCCGCCATCGCCTCAATCACGGCCTCGGGCTTTTGGGCGCTGGCGGCATTGTCCAGATAGACAAGCGGCTTGCCGTGCACCTCACGCGCAAGGATTGGAAACTGGGCGCGGATGGCATCGAGATCGAGCGGATTCGTCATGCGCAGTATGTAGGCTTGCATCGCCAAAAAGGGAGATGCGGCGCATCGACCACGCCTGATCGCGCACACTCACACGTCGCGCACCGGTGCGTGAACACACGTTATTGGTAAGTGCGTGCGGCCTGCTCCAACTAGGCTGAGCGTTCAGCAAGAACGAGTTTCCAATCGAAAGGCCAGACCCATGATCAAAGCTACGCTCACCGCCCTCGCCCTCACGGTTGCCGCAACCGGCATCACAGCGACTGCCAACACCGCTTCAGCCCAGGACGCGATCCAGATCGCGGCGACCACCACAAATGCTTCCGGGGAATTCGAACGCCGCTCCAAGCGCCTGCAGGGTGACTGGGAAGTCGTTCAGCGCGGCGAAAAGACCTTTATCGTGTTCAGCGATGACTTCCGCGCAGCCCGTGGCCCAGACCTGAAAATCTTCCTGTCGCCGACCGCCTATGACGACGTGACAGGCAACACGGCCACGGCCGGTTCCATCAATATCGGTAAGTTGCAGGCCACCCGTGGCGGCCAGGAATATGAGATCCCGGCCAGCGTAAACCTTGCCGACTTCCAGAGCGTCCTCGTCCATTGTGAAGAGTTCGCCGTGCTCTGGGGCGGCAGCGACCTGTAAGCGAACCCAGCTTCAATATCGGTGGCTGAGCCCTCCTCAGCTGCCGATCGGCGGCGCTCCCTTCGTCCCCCCGGGAGCGTCGCCCCCCTTAACTAACCAAAAGCAGTATCGAGCCAGCCTCTTGCTTTGCCTTCAAGAACGCTCCGCAAGGACTCCGGCGTCTCTGACAAGGCTTCCGCGATAAAGGCCTCCGTCAGCAGGGCGCGGGCCTGGGGTTCCGGGATGCCGCGCTGGCGCATGTAGAAGAGTTGGTCACCGTCCAGCGCGCCGCACGTATTGCCGTGGGCGCATTCGACATCATCGGCATAGATTTCCAGCTCCGGCTTGGCGTTCACGACCGCGCCATCCTCCAACAACAACGCATGGTGTTGCATGTCAGCGTCGGTCTTTTGCCCAACCGCGCGCGGGACCATGAACTTGCCCTGGAACACGCCCGTTCCGCCATCAACAACGGCGCCCTTGGTCACCTGTTTGGTCGTGCAGGCCTCAGCGCCGTGGCGAACATGGGTGGTGATATCCACATGCTGGCCATCGCCCGCCAGATACGCGGCGTTGAGCGTAGCGTTCGCGCCGGTTTCGCGGTGTGTCAGCCGGGTTTCAAGTCGGCAAACCCTGGCGCCGAAAGCCAGGGTCGTCTGTTCGTAGCTTGCACCTTCGTGAAGGTGAATATCCGCCGTGACGGCCTGGACTTCAGATGTATGTCCTGCCTGGAAGACAGTCCGCGTGACGCGTCCGCCCGCCTGCAACCCGATGTCGATCAGGTGGGATGAAAAACCCGCGCCGCCGAGATGACTCTCGATGAAGTGGGCGGACGCGCCAGGCCTCACTAGTACAGTCACGCGCGCAAAACTCGCTTCAGCGCCATCAGATGCGAACACGAAGTGAAGCGGGGTCTCGACGGTATCTGTCACCTCAATGAGCAGCGCATCGATACCGCCCTTCTGGCCTGACAAGGCCGCCGTGAGCGCCCCCAGGGGCATGTCTTCCGCCGCGCCAAAGGCCTGGGCATCCGTCTTTTCAAACACGTTGAGACCTTTTGGCCAGGCTGCGGGCGGTGTCACCGCGCCTGAAGCCACATGGATGCGGCATGCCTCGATCTCGGCGAACGGATCTGCAGCTGCCTTGGCCTTGCTGCCCTCAAGCGCCGGCAGTCCGGCCTTGAAGTCGGTCCACTTCCAGGCCTCCAACCGGCGATGGGGCAGGCCCGTTTCACTGAACGCGGAAAAACTGCGCTCGCGGCGCGGGTCTTCCGGCAACATGGCATAACGGGCGATCAGTTCCAGCTCGGCCGGATTGGCGTTCGGGATCGCATCCCGCAGCGCTTGGATATTCATCAGGCCGCCTCTCCAAGGACGCCATCATAGCCTTCTTTTTCAAGGCGCAGAGCCAGCTCTGGGCCGCCGGTCGTGATGATCTTGCCACCGGCCAGCACGTGCACCTTGTCCGGTTTGATATGGTCGAGCAGGCGCTGGTAGTGGGTGATAACCAGCATGCCGCGCTCGGCGCTGCGCAGGGCGTTGACGCCGTCGGCGACCGTCTTCAGCGCGTCGATGTCGAGACCGCTGTCGGTCTCATCGAGGATGGCGAAACGCGGCTCCATCATCATCATCTGGAAGATTTCCAGGCGTTTCTTCTCGCCGCCGGAAAAGCCGACATTCAGCGGGCGCTTGAGCATGTCTGCGGTGAGATTGAGCTTGGCGCCAATCTCGCGGCTCAGTTTGATAAAGTCCGGTGCGGAAATTTCGTCCTCACCACGGGCCGCCCGCTGAGCATTCATGGCGGTGCGCACGAAGGTCATCACGGGAACACCGGGGATCTCGACGGGGTATTGGAACGACAGGAACAGGCCCTTCGCTGCGCGCGCTTCCGGGTCCATGTCCAGAAGGTCATCTCCGTCCAGCGTAGCAGACCCGCCGGTGACCTCGTATCCATCCCGCCCGGTGAGCACATAGGACAGGGTCGACTTCCCCGCCCCGTTCGGCCCCATAATGGCGTGCACTTCGCCCGCGGGCACCTCAAGCGACAGACCCTTGATGATGGTCTTCGCGTCTTCGTCCTCGCCAACCGTGGCGGTGAGTTGATCAAGCTTTAGCATGAGGCGCATATGGCCTTTTGCGAGCTTAATTCAAAGCGCAATTTGTCGATCGCGAAATTGCGCTCAGCCATTCGCGCGAAACAGCTGCAAAGCGCGTTTCTCCAGCTTACGTGAGTCACCCACAGAATGCCTGTGCATTTGCTAGACAGCAGCCTGACAGTCTGCGGCGCGGACCGTCTGATTAGTAACGGGCGAGCCGTTCCGACGCACAACTCGCATGGTTAGCCGGATATCATTTTCCATCAGGGCGCTACGCCGGTAGGGCTGGCAAAGTTGCTCAATGACTTGCTGGCGAAAATTCGGAGGGGTCGCGGTCTGCGCCGTATTCGGGATTTCCAGGACGATCGCGATTTCCCGGCGCCCTGCTGATGCTGCGACGTCTTTCAGCTTCAAATTTGGGTTCGAAACACCGGTGGACACATATTGGCGAGAGAAATCGCGCTCAATTCTGGACTTTTGAGTGTCGAGCCAGGCTTGTTGTTCTTCGCGTGTCGCTTCGCTGTAGGCGAACTTGGTATCAGCCGAAAGGTCTCCGCCGAGCTGAGCCCCCACCACGAAAAACACCAGAAGGCTCACGCCGCCAAATATCCACTTCATCGCGCTTCTCCCCATAAGGCTTAGGGTAGTTTAGCTGCAATGTCGGAAGACTTTGCCGCATTTGGCGGAGCAATTTCGGATGCCGGCTTAAGAATTTGAATTGAGCGGAAACCCGCGCGCCATCCGTGATCGGCTGAAGCGTGGATAGTCGTTACCCAACACTGCCCTCCAGGCTCACCTTCAAGAGGCTTTGGGCTTCCACGGCGAACTCCATGGGCAGGTGCTGGAGGACGTCACGCACAAAGCCGTTGACGAGCAGGGCGACCGCTTCCTCCTCGCCAATGCCGCGCTGGCGGGCGTAAAAGAGCTGGTCGTCAGACAGTTTGGTCGTGGTCGCCTCATGTTCGAGCTGCGCGTCAGCGCGGCGGTTTTCCACATAGGGCACAGTGTGTGCCCCGCAGGACTGACCGATGAGAAGGCTGTCGCATTGCGTAAAGTTTCGCGCCTTTTCGGCTTTTTTGTTGATCGAGACGAGGCCGCGATAGGTGTTGTCGCTTCGCCCCGCGCTGATACCCTTGGAAATGATCCGTGAGCGCGTGCCTTTTCCCAGATGGATCATCTTGGTGCCGGTATCGGCCTGCTGGCGGCCATTGGTGACAGCGATGGAGTAGAACTCGCCGACGCTGTCGTCGCCGCGCAACACACATGACGGGTATTTCCACGTGATCGCTGAGCCGGTTTCGACCTGGGTCCAGGAGATCTTGGAGCGCGCGCCGCGGCAGTCGCCGCGCTTGGTCACGAAATTATAGATGCCGCCCTTGCCGTCTTCATCGCCAGGCCACCAGTTCTGCACCGTAGAGTATTTGATCTCGGCGTCTTCCAGCGCAACCAACTCGACGCAGGCCGCATGAAGCTGGTTCTCATCGCGCATGGGCGCCGTGCAGCCCTCAAGATAGGACACATAGCTGCCCTTGTCGGCAACGATAAGTGTGCGCTCGAACTGGCCCGTATTCTCGGCATTCATACGAAAATAGGTCGACAGTTCCATCGGGCAGCGCACGCCCGGCGGGATGTAGACGAACGTGCCATCGGAGAAGACCGCCGCGTTGAGCGTGGCGAAATAATTGTCCGTGATCGGGATGACCGAGCCGAGATACTTCTTCACCAGTTCGGGATGCTCATGCACCGCTTCGCTGATGGACATGAAAATGACGCCTGCTTTGGCGAGCTCTTCGCGAAACGTCGTGGCGACCGAAACACTGTCGAATACTGCATCGACGGCCACGCGGGGCTTTTCACGCGCTTCCGCAGCGGTTTCAGCTGCGCCCGCCACACCGAGCAGGACTTCTGCCTCTCGCAATGGGATACCGAGTTTCTTGTAGGTCTCGAGAATTTCCTCGGGCACGTCATCAATGGAGTCGTACTTCGCGCCCGCCTTTGGGGCGGCGTAGTAGTGATAGGCTTGATAGTCGATTTTCGGATAGCGCAGCATCGCCCAGCGCGGCTCTTCCATGGTCAGCCAGCGCTTATAGGCCTTCAAGCGCCAATCCAGCAGCCATTCCGGCTCGCCCTTCTTCTCGGAGATAAGGCGGACGATGTCCTCATTCAGACCGATGGGCGCCAGGTCCATCTCAATGTCCGTAGAGAAGCCCGCTGAATAATTCTCGGACTCAAGCGCTTTGGCTGCGGCGACCGTGGCCTCGTCGATACCGTCTTTCACGATCACTTCGCCATCGGCGCCGTGCTCGTGAGGTTCTTCCATTCCACAACAATCGGTCATGTCATCTCCTTGAGTACGGTTCGCCGCGCCGCTTTCAGCCAGGCGCTGGCGACTGCATCAAAATCGCCGGGTTGAGTGTTCCAGCCAAAGCTGGTGCGGATTGCGCATTCCGCAAGGGCGTCAGACTGGCCCATGGCGCTGAGCACAAGTGATCGGCGCACTTTGCCGGAGCTACACGCCGCGCCTGCAGACACCGCGACCCCCGCCAGATCCATGGCCACGACCTGGGTCTCCGAACGAAAACCCTCGATCGCAAAGCAGGATGTGCCCGCCAGGCGTGGGGCCCCCTCGCCCATGACAGTGATCCCCGCATCCGCGACGAGGCGTGCCTCCATGGCGTCACGCTGGGCCGAAAGTGCCTGATAAAGCGTCAGATCGCGAACGCCGGCCTCAGCCGCAGCACCAAATCCTGCAATCCCGGCGACATTTTCCGTTCCCGAACGCAAGCTGCGTTCCTGGCCACCGCCGACCTGAACGGGTTTTAGGGGCGCGCCCGGCCGGTGCCACAAGGCACCCACGCCCTGGGGACCGCCCACCTTGTGGGCCGACAAAGCGAGGTAATCGACCCCGAGCAGTGTGGTGCTTACGGAGATTTTGCCAAGCGCCTGAACCGCATCGCAATGGGTCAGCCCGCCGGCGTCTCTTATAATGGCAGCCGCCTCCGCAACAGGCTGGATCACGCCGGTTTCATTGTTTGCCAGCATGAGCGCGAGAAGGGGTGTCCCCTTTGTATTGGAATCCCAGGCCGCCATCTGGTTGCGCAGATGCTCCAGATCGATCTGGCCGTTGGGAAGAACGTAAGCTGTTTCCAACGGCACACCGGCAAATCCGGCATTCTGGCTTACCGCTTCATGCTCTATCGCAGAAACAATGAGCGTGACCTTTCCCTCAAGCGCTGCCACCGCGCCGTGCAGCGCCAGGGCATTGGCTTCTGTACCGCCGCTGGTGAAGACGAGGTCCTCGCCCCGCGCGCCGATCGCGCCGCCAATCTGGGTGCGCGCGCGCTCAACGGTTTTCCGGGCGGCGCGTCCGGGCCCGTGGACGCTGGAAGGATTGGCGCCCAGATCAAAGGCCTCCAGCATGGCCGCCCGCGCTTCCGGCCGAAGCGGCGCTGTTGCGTTGTAGTCGGCGTAAATCATGGGTAGCATTTAAGGCGACTTTCCCGTTTTCGAAAGCGCGGCCTGCTAAGATGGCGATGGAACGGCCTCAGGCAGTTTGATGAACTTGGACATCACCCAAGCGCCAATGCCGATCATACCGTAAAAGAACCCGGCGAAACCGTTCAGCGGTGTCAGCCACGCCAAAAACCCAATCACAATGGACACGAAGCTCGCAAAGCCAAAAATATAGGTGCTTCGCTTGGTCAAAACCCTTTCAGTCTCCGACAGATCAAGACCAGCGGCCTTCGACAGGGCATGGGCGTACATTGCGCAGAGCAGGGCATTGAAAACGGCATATCCCGCTGAAAAATATCCCATAATTACGCCAGAGTCCGAATAGCCGACCCGCATGGCATCCACATAGGTCGTGTCCCCGGCCATCATCAGGACAAAGCCGAAGAAACTGTCGAACGCAAACCTCAGCGGGTACGCAATGTAGAGAACTACGAAGAGCAAGCAGGAATTCAGAAACACGATCTTGCCGTCTGCCAAGCCGAAACGGCGAAAGAAAACGAAATGGCTGTTCCAGATCATCAGTAGCAAGGCGAAGCCTGCCGTCACTGGAATGATTGAGAAGAGAAATCTCTGCAGGTCAAAGAAAGTTTGTGGCGGGGACGCAGAGGACACCAGCATTCCTAAGGCTAGCGCGAATACGATGTCGGACAGGTTTTCCAGCCGTGTGACCGACTGCCCGCGCCAGAGGAAATGGGGATCATGGTCAAGATGGTTTTGAACCGATTGCCTTAGCATAGCTTCCCCGATTCCTCGCTCCTTACCCACGCTATCGTTTTCGCTGTGTGAGACAAAGCTTGCATTTTGCGGCCTGTTTCGACTATGCCAGCGCCCTTCCAATGCCACTGCCCAAAGACGAGGCCCTGCCATGGCTGAAATGATCATTCCCGGCCCCTCGGGCCGTATCGAAGCGCGCTACACCGAGCCGCCCCACGAAGGCGCCCCGATCGCGCTGATCCTGCACCCCCACCCAAAGGCCGGTGGCACGATGCAGGACCCGATTACCATTCGCATGTACCAGATGTTCGAAGAGCGTGGCTTTGGCGTATTGCGCTACAATTCCCGCGGCGTCGGACGCACCCAGGGCGTCTATGACCATGGCGTTGGCGAACTGGAAGACGCAGCATTCATTCTCGACTACCTCGAAAACATGACCGAGAGCCCACGCTATGTCTGGTGCGCCGGCTATAGCTTCGGCGCCTGGATTACGCTCCAACTCCTCATGCGTCGGCCTGAAATTGACGGTTTCTTCGCTGTCTCACCGCCGGCAAACCACTACGATCTCTCATTCCTGGCGCCCTGCCCCGCTTCCGGACTGATCATTATCGGGGACAATGATGCGATCGCAACGCCGCAAGATGTAGAACGCGCGCTCCAGAAGGTACGTGTTCAGAAAGGCGAAGTGATCGACCGCGATGTGGTGGAAGGGGCAGACCACTTTTTCCAGTCCAAAGAAGACGTCTTGATGGATCGCCTGAGCAACTACCTGGACAAGCGTCTCGCGGACGCAGAGGAAAAACTGCGTTTAGAAGCTGAAAACGACTAGGCTATTCTCCAACCTGACGAACGGCGCGGACAGGCACTGCCTCTGGCCGAAGTTCGGGGAATGTACCCAGGCTGGCTGGCGCCTCTTCCTGAGCTTTCGTTTCATTCAACCCGATCAGATGCGTGAGCTCTGAAAGAGGTTTCGCGCGTGAAATGTGATAGCCTTGGAGCTCGTCACAACCCAGTTTCGTCAAGAATACTTTCTGGGCTTCGGTCTCAACGCCTTCAGCCGTGGATCGCAGACCAAGGGATTTTGCCAGGCTCAGCGTGGCTTTGGCGATTGCGCGATTGTCTTCATTGGTCTCAAGATCCGAGATGAAAGACTTGTCGAGCTTGATCTTGTCGAACGGGAATGTGCGCAGATAGCTCAGCGATGAAAATCCGGTTCCGAAATCATCCAGAGACAGTGACAGACCTAGTTTGCGCAATTGAACCAGACGCTGCAGTACAAAGTCCGTATCGGCCAGCAGAACAGACTCTGTGATCTCGAGATCAAGCCGCGCCGGGTCAATCCGGTTGGTTGCCAGGGCATTCACAATCGTTGGGATGAGGTTCGCACTGTGCAACTGCAAGGGCGAAATGTTCACTGAAATGCGAACACTGTCCGGCAATTGACGCGCTTCAGCGAGCGCCTGACGAATGATCCAGTCGCCCATCCGCGTAATCAGGCCACAGTCTTCGGCATGCTCGATGAATTCCCCCGGCAAGATCAGCCCTTTTTCGGGGTGCTGCCAACGCAGCAGCGTTTCACAAGCTACAATTGCACCAGTTTCCGATGACTGGATCGGCTGGAATTCGAGGTAAAGCTCGTCGCGCACCAAGGCGTCCTGCAAGTCACGCTCGATCAAGCGTCGCGCCTGCGCATGTTCATCCAGCTTCGGCGTGAACACGCACCAATTGCCTTTGCCC
Source organism: Pseudomonadota bacterium (assembly GCA_038526245.1). Taxonomy (GTDB): domain Bacteria; phylum Pseudomonadota; class Alphaproteobacteria; order Caulobacterales; family Hyphomonadaceae; genus UBA5336. The sequence continues at coordinate 61,229 of JBCBGZ010000001.1, read as the reverse complement.
TTGCTCTTGGCCTGGTACAGCGCAAGGTCCGCGTGGCTCAAAAGCGTTTCCGGATCGCGCAGCCCTGGACGGAACAGGCGCACGCCGAGGCTGGCGCCGCAGTTCGCGGTGCTGCCCCAGACATCGTAAGGGCGACACAGCTCCGAGACGAGGACATCAAGCTGTTCCTGCAGGGCGCGCTTGGTATCGCGCTCAAGGATCAGCGCGAACTCGTCGCCCCCAAGGCGCGCAATGGTATCGCGGGTGGATGTGAAGCCGGACAGACGCGATGAAAGCTGACGGAGAACCTCGTCTCCTGCCGCATGACCGAGCGTATCATTGACCCATTTGAAATTGTCGAGATCGAGCAGGACTACCGCCGAAACGAGCTTTGAATCGACCGGGCCCGACCAGTAGCGCTCAAAGCGTTCCTGGAAGTGTGCACGATTTGGCAAACCCGTCAGGCCGTCATAGTGGGCCATATGGGCGATACGGTCTTCGATCTGCTTGGACTGGGTCACGTCGGACGCAACACCCCGAAACCCCATCAGAATGCCGTCTTCGACCAGTGGTTTGCCCGTGAGCGACCACCATCGTGGCTCGCCACTGGCATCCGCCACTTCCAGCACAAGATCCCGGAAGCCGGACTGGCGTTTCAGGCTCGCCTCCAGAACATTGCGCGCCTGACTAGGCTGGAACAGATCGAGGAGCGGAACGCCATTTTTCATCACGTCATAGCCGCTTTTCACACCCCGCACATTCAGCGGAATGTCCAGAATCACGCCGCGTGAATTGGTCTGCCACAGCCAATCGGATGTGCTTTCTTCGAAATCGCGAAGCAAAAGTCCGATCAGCGAATTCTGCTGGGCGACCGCCGCTTTGTTCAGGTGCTGCAACAGAAACTGATTGTAGTTCCAGCGAACGCAGACCGTAACGATCATCGTATAAACCAACGCCAGAACGGCCAGAAAGTCGCTGCGCATATCGGAATGAATGGAAAATCCAACGACCAGGGACGCTGCAACCGGAAACACGAATGCAAAAGCGGCCTTCGGCAACCGGAACATGATCAAAGCGGCGCCGAAGATCATACCGCAAAGGATGATTCCAACGGCCATTTGAGAGAACATGTCGCCGCTCGGCAGAACCAGCATGGGCAGCGCGGCCCATAGCATGCCAAAAAAGAGCGATGTGAGGGTGTATTTCAGTGTCGCGCCGTTGGACCGTACCATCCGCTTTGGTTTGTTTTGCCCCTCGATGGCGCGCAAGAACAAGAATGCGCATCCCATGCACAGGACACTCCCCCACAGTCCAAGGAGGCCTGTTTTCGCCGCCGCGCTGAAGAGAACGAGTACGACAGCCGCGTTCAAGAGGTTGGTGATTACAAGAATCATACCGAGGCGATCGATGCTGTCGAGTTGGCTTGCGCGAACAGGACCGACCTGATCCGGGGGTACGTCCACTGGCGCAAGAACGGACGCGATTGTATGGCGCGCCTCGAAGCTCTCTAGTTCATTGGTGTCGTCTTGTCCCACGCCGGATCTCTCTGAGTGATCGTCATTTTGTCGGGAACGTTAGCCTTCAAACGGTGAAAATGAGGTTTGCTCGTGCGGTAACATTGCCAACAGCGATTAAGGGTTCAGAAGGGTCCGCCGCCCCGGACATTCGCACGACAGTATTTCCGATTTTCCATTTTCTTGTTTGAATTCATAGCGTTGAGCGCAAATGCCCGAAATTACGGGAGACGCCCTTTGCTCTATTATTTTGTTTGAATTCAATGACCTGTTCGCAAGTCCTGATGCCTTGCCTCACCTTGGCTGCGGGCGATTCCTGGGCATTTTGATGATCAAAAAAAGTTCTTCGGCATCGCTCAGATCGCAGCGTCTTCAAGGCGTCCTTAACCAACACCGCCTACAGATCACCCTATAAACAAAGAATAGGTGTGGTGATGAAAAGGGTACTTCTGGGAGCACTTGCCTGCTCCCTTTCGACGACCCTGCAAATGCCGGCGGTGGCGCAATCGCCCGGCGATGCAGATGTGTGGATTGGCATAATCGACACAGACAATGGCGTCCTGCTGGACACCGATACTGGCGCGGCCTGGCTGACGGGCGCATGCCTGAAGCCTATCGCCGAAGCACGGCAAGTGGGCTCAACCTGGGTCTCCGAAACAAGCGAACTTGTCTCGGTTGGCCGCATGGAAACCCTGCTGCAGCAGACGTTTCGTCTGGACCTGACGGCCAGTTCGCCATCGATTTCGGTGGAAAACGAGGCCCGAGGTGGCACGCAAACCTTCCATGATGTGCGCGTGACGCCCTGCACTGGCGGTTCTTGCCAACGCCTCGGCACGTCGCCTGCCTGCTAGGACTTAGGCTGCGCGCCGCGAGGCGCTCCCCTCCTCCATGCTTCGTCATATTCGTCCTCTGATGGTCGGTTTTGCCGCCATCCTGGCTTCATTTGGCCAGCTCAACGCGCCCGCCTTTGCCGAGGACGCGCCGGAGACGATTGCGGCTGCGCCAGACCAGAGTGATACCATCATGCATGTGGTCGTCGAAGTCGAAGGCGACACAGTGGATGTCCGGAAGACACTTAGAGCGGACGGCACAGAGCTCTATGATGCGCGCCCGATCATTGAGGCGCTCAAGGGTGAGATTCTGATCAAAGACACCGTGTTCGCTCTGAAGCGGTTTCAAGACGGCGCAATCATGCGGATAGACATGTCCGACGGACGCGTATTCGCCAATGAATCCCTGTTGGGCAAACTGCCCGGTTGGGAACCGCGCGAGGAAGCTGACACCTGGCTGGACGTCAACGCGATTTCCGTCATGACCGGCACCCACGCCTCGCAGGACGATGCAGGCCAGCTTGTCCTCAAACTCGACGACCGTTTGAAACCACAGTTTGACCTTGATCTCTTCGTCGACGGGACCCGTATCGCATTTCCAAGCGCTGAGCCGCGCACCATCGGCTCCGTGCTGTTGATCCCACTAAAGGATGTTGCCGAAGCCTTCGGGCATACGCTCGGAGAAGACCCGGTCAATGGGACCGTCACCGTCACCCGGGTGCAAGACACCGCTGAGTTCACATTGGAGCTCGCAACGGGTCTGGTTTCGGTCAATGGCGAGCCCCGCGGGGTCACCCCCAATGTCAGCTATATTGACCCCATTGAACTGCTGTTGCCGTCATCTGCGGTCGAAACCCTCACAGGCAGCCACATCGAGCTGCGGCCGGGTTCAGACAGGATTGATGTCACCCTGGATGAACGCCTCGCCGGCGGCGCCATGCCCGGTGCATTTGTGGACAAAGAGGCGACGGAAACGCCCCTGACCTTCGAACGTCTTACATTTCAGGTCACCGATCGCGGCGCGGTCGGCGCGAGCCTGTCGGCCCATGCCCGACAATTCAACACGGTGACCCATTATGAAGCGGCCGGAAGCCTGGCGGAGCCGGAAACGCTGGTCCCCTCTTGGCTCCAGATGGAAGTTCAGTCCTTGTCTGGTTGGTATGCCACCTTGGGAGATGCAACACCGCGTCGGCGCGAATTGAATGGCGTGGACGCTTCGCGGATCCGCGGCGCCACGTTCAGCCGGATCACCGGCAGCGGAAGGCTCCTATCTGTTGTCGCCGGGTCGCCGCTCAGCGGAACGCGCCAGATCTTCGACACGGCTTCAGTTCCCGAATTCTCAGGCTTTGTTGCCGGCGCCAGACTGATTGACCCCGAATCCAGCCGCGAGCTCGGGCTCGCAATCTCCAGCACGGCAGGCGGCAATAATACGAAACTGGTGGCGAGCGTTCAGCAGGACTTCATTCCAGAAGCCAAAGACCATGACGAGCCCGGTCTTGGCGCCGTATTCGTCTCAGCCGACCTTGGCGCCTTCTCCGCAGAAGGGCTCGACCCGATTGGCCTGCGCGGCCAGGTCGACGGCCTCTACACGCTCTCAAGACAATCAAGCTTGCGCGGGTCTATTTCCCACGAAAGTGGCAACTTCCGCGCCAGTAACACGAACTCGAACGCGGATTTCGACGGTGTGTTTGATAACCGCGTGGCTAGCCGTACCAGTGGCCAAGTGTCAGTCGACTGGCGCGCAGTTGAGAGTTGGGACATGCTGCGGGGGTTCGGTGCCGGTGCCCGGATCGCATCCAGCGTTGAAGGCGACCGCGTCTCTTCATCGCTTGCAGGATCTGCCAGCGCCCAGTTGGGGACAACGGGCATTCGTCTGGCCGTCGATGCAGGTGTCAGCCGCTCGAGCGGCGTGTCCGGTGCGAGCGGAACAAGCAATTCTGTGACGGTGCGGGCGCAACGCAGCTTCAAATGGGGTGACGCTCAGGCAACGCTGTCTAGCGACAGCCAGGAAACAGGCCGGAACACACGCCTGGTGGCCAATGTGTCCTTCGAACCCATTATCCGGAGTTTCGAAAATGGGGCAGCCGTCGCCTTTTCGCCTTCAATTTCTGCTGTGGCGTCCAACAAATCGAACTTTGCCAGAATGGGCGCCTCTGCGATTGCCACAAGCGGCGACGCCTTTGGCGAGAACTTCCAAATTCGCGGCCAGTTTTCAGCGCTCCAGTCGGTGTCGGATGACAACGCACAAACCTCGTTTTTCGGCTCCGTATCCGCGCAGTACGACATGTGGGATGCCGTTCGGCTGGTGGGTGGCCTGAACACGAACTTCAACGATCAGGTCCGCTTCAGCCTTGGTCTGCGCGGCGCGGTTGAGTTCAATGAGCCGCGAAAGCACCGCAGTCCCAGTGAAGGCACAGGCATTCTTAAAGGTCGGGCATTTCTGGATCGAAACCGCGATGGCATCCGCCAGGCCGATGAGCCCGGCGTTCCGGGTGTTCAGATCGCGCTACGGAACACTCGTCTTGCCCTGCGCGTTGACGGACAAGGCAACTACACAATCCAGAATATGCCGGAAGGGCTCTACACGCTGGACATCAATGTCCGCTCGCTGCCCCTTGGCATGCTGGTCCATGATGATGTCTTGTTGCGCGCAACGGTGGCCGATGGCCGGATCACTGAACTTGACGTTCCGGTCATTTCCAGCGGTCAGGTGCGCGGCGCCGTGTTCGTGGACACGGACGGCGATGGCGCTCTCACGCCGGGAGAAGAGCGCCTTGAAGGTGCGCGCCTGACCCTGACCGCGCTTGAGGATGACACATTCGAACCCATCCAGCAGATCGCAGCGAGTTTTGGACAGTATGCGTTTGAAGGTCTCGCGCCAGGTCGATATCAGATTTTGGCGCGATTTGGCGACCGTACACATACGGTGGAGGTCGACCTTACTGAAGATGAACTCTTCATGACACAGCCTGTCGGCTTGCCACCTATTGAAGCCGCCCCCGATCCTTCAATGCTTGATGGCGGGGTCGAGTTCATCGCGCACCTCGGTGCATCGGCCAACGCCTAGACCCCATTCCTTTCAGACTAAGTCTTCGCTTCGTCTTCCAAAGCCTTCAGGTACATGGAGTTGCGAGGTTTCGCGAAGACGCTTTCGACCATTGGCACGAATGTCTCGAGGGATTCGCTGTCATAATCCGGATCGAACGCAGCCTGATCGTACAGATGGCAAAACTGCGCGGTGTACTCAAACCATTCATGGCCGCGGAATTGCTCGCGCATGTCGCGGTCAAGGCCCAGATGATGGAAGAAGTAGTAACCTTGGAACACGCCATGGTTGGCGACCATCCAATGGTTCTGTTCGCTCACGAAGGGTTTCAGGATAGCGGCAGCCACATCGGGGTGGTTGTAGCTTCCGAGTGTATCGCCAATGTCGTGCAGCAGCGCGCAGACGACATACTCTTCATCGCGTCCATCGCGCAGGGCGCGCGTTGCGGTTTGGGTGGAATGAGTCAGCCGGTCAATCGGGAAGCCACCATAGTCGCCATCGAGCAATTTCAGGTGGTTGATCACCCTGGCAGCCAGACCCTTGTTGAAATCCTTGGCGTGGCTGGCAATCGCAGCCCAGTCTTCCTGGGTGCCCTCAAGCATTTCGCGAAACTTTGCTTGCGGCGCGCCTGCATGTCCGTCGGCCATGTTTTCCTCCCGGTTTATGTCTTTGCGCAGACGTTACCATTGGATGGAAGCGGGGTCATCCCTTACTCGGCTGGGCGGAGGTCCTTGCCGATCTTGTCCAGGACCCCATTCACGAACTTTGCCTCCTGCCCCTCGTCAAAGAAATCGTGGGCAAGGGACACATACTCATCGGCGATGATCGCGCGGCTTAGCTCGATATGCTTTGTGTATTCAGCGCAGGCTGCACGGAGGATCGCGCGTGTAATGGTGTCCAGCCGCGCCAGTTTCCAACCGTCGGCCAGACGCTTGGTAATGGCACTGTCTATATCGGATTGATGGGCAATCACGCCCTCGATGATCGATTTGAAGAGATCCGGGTCTGCCTCTTCTACGGGTTCGCCTTCCGGGCCAAAGCCCAGACGGTCTTCCATGAATTCACGGATGATCGCGGGTGCGCTGCGCCCAGTCTGTTCCATTTGGTACAGCGCCTGAACGGCAGCGAGCCGGGCCCCTGCCCTGCGCGCGCGGGTCACTTCAAAGGGAAGCTTTCCCTGCGCACTCATCGGCAGAATTTCTTGCGCAGGGCGAGCATGGCCAGGCAGGCTTCCGCGGCGTCCTTACCCTTGTTCTTTTGCTGACGATCAGCTCGCACCCAAGCCTGCTCCTGGGACTCCACGGTGAGGATGCCGTAGCCGATCGCGAGCCGGCGCTCGGTCGCGAGACGCATCAGACCCCGGGCACTTTCGCCGCATACATAGTCATAGTGCGAGGTTTCCCCACGCACCACGCATCCGAGCGCCACATAGCCATCATACTTTGCACTGTCGGCCGCCATGGCGATGACGCCCGGGACCTCAAATGCGCCAGGCACCTCGATGGTTTCGACTTGGGCTCCCGCTGCGGAGAGAACCTCATTCACACCGGCCTCGAGTTCCAGGGATATTTTTTCGTAGTAACGCGACGTGGCGATCAAGACACGGTCAGCCATGGGTCAGCTCTCTTCTTTGTTCAGCGGTCGCCAGCCCTCTATGGTCAGGCCGTATCCGTCAAGTCCTGCAACGCGGGTGGGCTGCGTATCGGATAGGAAAACCATCCGGCGCACGCCCAAATCACGCAAGATCTGCGCGCCAACCCCGTATTCTCGCAGCGGCGCGTGGGCGTCCGCAGCACCATCTCTTTTTGCGCCCAGCCGCTCAGCCAAGGCGTTGGGTCGCATCGTATTCACGAAGACAATCACGCCCGCTTCGTCGGCCGACGCGATGGCTTGCATCGCTTTCTCCACCAGGCCCTGGCGCGGGCCGCGCTCACCCAGGATATCAGAAAGCACATCCGCGCGGTGCACCCGCACCAGCGTTGCCTCATCCGGTGAAATTGCCCCGTGGACGATGGCAATATGTTCGGCGCCATCCAGCGCGTTCCTAAACACCACAGTCTTGAATCCAGACCCATATGCGCTGTCGAGCGGTGCCTCGACCCGGCGCTCCAGGTATCGGTCATTGCCGCGCCTCCAGGCGATCAGGTCTGCGATCGTGCCGATCTTTAGATTGTGCAGCTGCGCGAACGCCACGAGATCCGGCAAGCGCGCCATTGTGCCGTCATCATTCATGATCTCGCAGATCACACCCGCCGGATACAGTCCGGCCATTCGGGAGATATCAACGGCAGCTTCCGTGTGACCGGCACGGACCAATGTGCCGCCGTCGCGCGCGACCAGCGGAAACACGTGTCCCGGTGAAACGATGTCGTGGTGGTCCAGCATCGGATCAATGGCGACCGCAATCGTCTTGGCGCGATCTGCTGCGCTGATCCCCGTCGTCACACCTTCAGCGGCTTCGATCGAGACGGTGAAAGCCGTACCCATGCTTTCGCGATTGTCCCGCGCCATCATGTCGAGATTCAGAACGCTGGCACGCTCCCCGGTCATCGCGAGGCAGATAAGGCCACGACCAAACTTGGCCATGAAATTCACGGCTTCCGGCGTGGCAAAACTGGCTGGAATGATCAGATCGCCTTCATTTTCGCGATCTTCTGCGTCGATCAGGATGTACATCCTGCCGTTGCGGGCATCCTCAATAATCTCATCTATCGATGAAATCGCGCCTGAAAAATCCTCAGCCATTGTTGTGCTCTCCCGGCATATCAGCGCCCACCAGACGCGCCACATAGCGCGCGAGCATATCGATCTCGAGGTTCACCGAGTGCCCTTCCTTCAAAGTGCTCAGAGTGGTGACCTCCCAGGTGTGCGGGATGATCGCGAGTTCAAAATCGCCATTGTCCAACGCTTTTGCCACCGTCAAAGAGACCCCGTTCACCGCTGCAGAACCCTTGGTGGCAAAGTATCGAGCGATCTCGGCAGGAGGGCGAATTGTAAGGCGCCAGCTTTCCCCCTCGGGGGTGACGGACACAACCTCGCCGACGCCATCCACATGGCCGAACACAAAATGCCCGCCAAGTTCGTCCCCCAGTTTGAGAGACTGCTCAAGGTTCACCCGCGTGCCCTGAGCCCACGCTCCCAGAATTGTCTTGGACAGAGTCTCAGGCACAGCTTCAACGGCAAAGCAGGCGCCCCGCTCGCCCTGCCCTTTGTCGACAACGGTCAAGCAAACGCCTGAATGCAAGATGGATGCGCCCATATCGATATTCTCAAGCGGGTACCCGCTCTCGACCTCGAAACGGCGAAGTCCGTTACGGTCCTCAACCTTTCGGATGGTGCCGACATCAGTCACGAGACCGGTGAACATGGGGGGCTACTCCTCAGCGTCAGCCTTCACATAGGTCTCAAGGACGTCTTCCCCAATCGCTTCCGTTGCGACAGCGCGCCATCGCGACGCGGCGCCTATATCCGTCAATCCGAGCCCTCCGATGGCGGGCAATCCATCTCCGCCGAGCAAGATGGGCGCCCGGAACCACTCGATTCTGTCCACGAGGCCCGCCCTGAGGAATGCGGCCGCCACTTTCCCACCGCCCTCGATCATAATGGAAGAGAGCCCTTCAACAGCACAACGTTTCACAAGCTGGGAAGGATCGACCTGACCATCGGCCGGACCGCAGTTCCAGACCTCAACGCCCTCAGCCACCAACCACGGCGCCGAAACGCCAGCGGTCGCGACAATGACGGAGGATATGTTTGTCGATTGAACAAGCCGCCCGACCGTCGGCGTGCGGCCCGCTGAATCCAGGACGATTCTCGCGGGCTGCGAAGTTGGTAGGGGAACCGTGCGCGCGGTGAGCAACGGATCATCGGCGAGAACCGTACCGATCCCGACAACAATTGCGGAATGGACGGCTCGCATCTGATGGCTTCTGGCCCGCGCCTCAGATCCAGTGATCCATTGGCTCGTCCCATCCGAAAGCGCGATACGCCCATCAAGACTGGTGGCGATCTTCAGGGTAACGCGCGTTTCACTCATTGTGGGAGATCTGGATCATCTTCAACAAACTCTGCCCCTTCAATGAATTTGGCAAAGTCCGTTGGATCGTTGAAGTCCTTATAAACGCTCGCATAGCGCACATAGCCAACGGGATCGATATCGCGCAGGGCCGTCATCACCATATCCCCGATCTCGGTAGATCGGATTTCGGTTTCACCACCGCTTTCCAGTTGGCGAACGATGCCGGAAACGAGCTGTTCCACTTGTTCTTCGGTCACAGGGCGCTTGCGCAGGGCGAGTTTCACCGTGCGAATGACCTTATCGCGATCAAAAATCGTGCGTTTCCCATCGCGCTTCACAACGAAAAGCTCACGCAACTGAACGCGCTCAAATGTCGTAAATCGGCCGCCGCATCTTTCACAGGCGCGGCGTCGACGAACAGCTGTATTGTCCTCAGCGGGCCGGGAGTCCTTCACCGACGAATTCTCTGACCCGCAAAAAGGACACCGCAAGGGCTCAGCCCCCCAAACCGTCGTAGATTGGGAAGCGAAGCGTAAGCGCCTTCACGTCCTCACGAACCCGCTGCTCGCTCGCAGTCGCATCGTCTCCGGATTGTGCTTCCAGAACATCTGCGATCCAGTCAGCGATTTGCCGGAACTCTGCTTCCTTGAAGCCACGGGTCGTACCAGCCGGAGACCCAACGCGGATACCGGAAGTGACAAAGGGCTTTTCGGGGTCATTCGGGATCGCGTTCTTGTTGCAGGTGATCCCGGCGTGGTCCAGCGCATGTTCAGCGACCTTCCCAGTCACGCCCTTGGGGCGCAGGTCGACAAGCATGGCGTGGCTGTCGGTTCCGCCTGAAACGATGTCGAGTCCCCGCTTGATCAGCTGATCTGACATGGCTTTTGCGTTCGCCACGACGTCGGCCGCATAATCCTTGAACTCCGGGCGCAAGGCTTCGCCGAAAGCAACCGCCTTGGCTGCGATAACATGCATCAACGGGCCGCCCTGAAGCCCCGGAAAGACAGCGAAGTTGATCTTCTTGCCCAACTCTTCGTCGCGGGTGAGGATGATCCCGCCGCGCGGCCCCCGGAGGGCTTTGTGCGTCGTCGTTGTGGCGACGTGCACGTGATCGAGCGGATTGGGATAAGCGCCGCCCGCAACAAGGCCGGAGAAATGGCTCATGTCTGCCATCAAGATGGCGCCGACCTTGTCTGCAATGGCGCGCATGCGTTCAAAGTCTACAAAGCGGAAGTAGGCTGTCGCTCCGCCAATGATCAGCTTGGGCTTGTGCTCAAGTGCCAGGGCTTCCATCGCATCATAATCGATCAGATGGGTTTCGGGATCGACACCGTAGCTGACCACGTTGAACCACTTGCCAGACTGGTTGACAGGGCTGCCATGGGTGAGATGGCCGCCAGCTGCGAGATCCATTCCCATGAAAGTGTCACCGGGCTGGAGCAGAGCATAGAAGACCGCCTGATTGGCATTGGCGCCGCTATGGGGCTGAACATTGGCCCACGTTGCGCCAAAGAGTTGCTTTGCGCGCTCAATCGCCAGTTCCTCAGCCAGATCAACATATTCGCAGCCGCCATAATAGCGTCGGCCTGGATACCCTTCGGCGTACTTGTTCGTCAGAATTGACCCTTGCGCTTCAAGTACAGCGCGGCTCACGATATTTTCCGACGCAATCAACTCAATCTGATGTTGCTGGCGGGTCGTCTCTTTTCCAATGGCTGCAAACACGTCTGCGTCACGCGTTTCCAGCGGCTCGGTGAAAAAGCCGGAATGCGCTGCGATGTCTGGGTGGACTGTGTCTGCCATGTGAAGACTCCTCTTGAAGGGTTGCACTTAAAGCGATGCCCCCCAGCCCGCAAGATGGCCGCGCTGCCACACCGGGCACGAGCACGTGATCACGACCTCTATCCAAAGTTTAGCAAGACTATATTCACTACCACAGCGAATACTATGCAAATAATGAGCATCATTCTTGCTTACCCGCCCGCGAAAACAGTATGATTACATAATTGCATGATCAATTTTTTGCAGATTGGTGTTGACGCATACAGGTTTATTTGGTCTCGCGACAGCAATCGCGAAGAATCAATATCGCCTGAGACGAAAACAAAGGAAAAAACATGACTGAGACAAACAGTACGCTCAGCGACGAAGCTGCTCTGGATCTGACAAGCGACATTGTCGCAGCATTTGTATCAAACAATCCGGTACCCGCGACGTCTTTGCCAGACTTGATCCGCTCTGTTCACGAGACTCTTCTGGATCTCTCAGACGGGGGGCCGACAGAAGAACCCCGGCCAGACCCGGCCGTGTCCATCAACAAATCCATCACGCCTGAATACCTGATCTGTCTTGAAGACGGGCGGAAACTGAAAATGCTCAAGCGCTATCTGCGCTCGCGCTATGACATGACACCGGATGAATACCGGGCTCGCTGGAACCTTCCCAGCGACTATCCCATGGTGGCGCCGAACTACGCAAAACGCCGGAGCGAATTCGCTAAGGAAATTGGCCTTGGGCGCAAAGCCGGCGCAAAATCCTAAGGGATAAGCTGGACATCAAAATAGAAAAGCCGCGCCAGGTTGCGCGGCTTTTTTTGTTTTCAGGACCAGCGACCGTATCAGGCCACGGCGTCGAGCCCCAGTTGCTTCCAGATGCCCAATATCGCTGCCACGAGGTCGTCCATCATTTCATCTGTGTGCACCGGGCTCGGCGTGAACCGCAGGCGCTCGGTCCCCTTGGGAACGGTGGGGTAATTGATCGGCTGGACGTAGATGCCAAAGTCGAAAAGCAGGATGTCGGAAAGCGCCTTGCAACGTTCCGGATCTCCGACCATCAGAGGAACAATATGAGTGTCGGTTTCCATGACAGGTAAGCCAGCGGCCTTGAATTTGTCCTTCAACTGCTGGGCCTTGGCCTGGTGCTGGGCGCGCAGACGGCGACCCTCTTCGGTGCGCAGTTTCCGAACGCTGGACAGCGCCCCCGCTGCCATCACCGGACACGTCGATGTGGTGAAGATAAAGCCCGACGCCATTGATCGGATCGCGTCGATTATGACGTGTTCTGCAGCGATATAGCCACCCATCACTCCGAAAGCTTTGCCCAGGGTCCCTTCGATAATGTCCACGCGCTCCATAACATTATCGCGCTGCGCAACACCCGCGCCCTCGTCGCCATAAAGCCCGACCGCGTGGACTTCATCGAGATAGGTCATCGCATCGAATTCATCGGCGAGATCGCAGAACGCCTCGATGGGCCCTACGTCGCCGTCCATTGAATAAACGCTCTCAAACGCGATGAGTTTTGGCCGCTCCGGATCGTCATTTTCCATCAGCGCGCGCAAATGGTCGAGATCATTGTGACGAAACACCCGGCGATCACAGCCTGAGCGGCAAATTCCTTCGATCATCGATGCGTGATTAAGGGCATCGGAGTAGATGATCAGACCGGGAAGAATTTTCCCGAGCGTTGCCAGGGTCGCATCATTGGCGACATAGCCCGAGGTGAACAGCAAGGCACCGGACTTCCCGTGGAGCGAAGCCAGCTCTTTTTCCAGGTCCACATGGTAACGCGTTGTGCCCGAGATGTTGCGCGTGCCGCCAGACCCGGCTCCGAAGCTATCAATCGCCTGGTGCATCGCATCGATGACATCATCGTCTTGCCCCATGCCGAGATAGTCGTTCGAGCACCAGACGGTGATTTCGCGTTCGCCATCAGGAAACCGCGCAGTGGCCCGGGGAAACCGACCGCGGTGGCGATGCAAGTCCACAAACACGCGGTAGCGCCCTTCCCCGTGAATGGTCTCGAGCGCGTCTTCGAAGGCCTTCAAGTGTTTCATGTGAGACTCGCCAACAGAAAAATGGGCCGACGCTTGCGCGCCGTGACCCCTAAATGCGGCATCGTGGAAAAAAATCAAAATACATGACGCCGCATGTGCAGTCGAAACTGCGAAACGTGCTGGTTTCTGCTGTTACTGATCGTATCCGGGCAGTTGGCGATCAAGCCTGCGCAGCAGGCCGGGCCAGGCAAGCCTGTTTGCAATGACCGCGGTGCCTTCCGGGTTTGACTGCCCTTTGACCACATCCTGAACTTTCTGGCTGGGGATCGTCATGTTCGCGCGTCCGGCGCTCAGAGCGCGCACTTGCATGGAGCAGGCCCGCTCCAGGAAAAACATGCGCAGGAAGCATTCCGCAGCGCTCCGCCCAACGGTCAATGTGCCGTGATTTCGAAGCATCAGGTTCGACTTTTCACCCATATCGGCAACGATTCGCTCGCGCTCATCATGGTCGAGTGCCACACCTTCATAGTCGTGGTAAGCAAGGTCATGGCGCACAAGCATCGATGTCTGGCTGAGCGGCAAAAGGCCTTCGGACTGGGCGGAGACGGCCACGCCATCATCTGTGTGCAGATGCATGACCACCTGCGCGTCTTCTCGAGCCGCATGCACGGCTGAGTGAATGGTGAAGCCCGCCGGGTTGATCATGTACGGCGTCTCTTCAACGACACTGCCATCCAGATCGACCTTCACGAGCGAGGATGCCGTAATTTCCTCGAACAGGAAGCCGTAGGGGTTGATGAGGAAGTGGTGGTCAGGCCCGGGCACGCGATGGGAGATATGTGTAAAAATCAGGTCGTCCCACCCATAGAGGGACACCAACCGGTACATGGCAGCCAGGTCCACCCGCGCCTTCCATTCCGCCTCCGAAACCCGCGCTTTCACATCGACGGGGCTCATATCGTCTGCCATGGCTATTCCTCCAACTTTATGATCTTCCTGAAGATAACGGACCCAGCGCCGCGGCGCTATGGAAAATCGAACAGCGCGTGTCGAACGCTTGACCTGCCTGCAAGCGACGGAAACAAAGGGTCTTATGAGCATGCGCTTCCATTTTTCCGCGTCCCATCGACCAGAAGCCCAGCAGGCGCTTGTGGAACTCACGCGGCGCTATGGCCAAAGTGAACCTGACGCCGCCGATGTCATCGTCGCCCTGGGTGGAGATGGCGCGATGCTCGATGCACTACGCGAGCGGTTTGACGACCACAAACCCGTTTACGGAATGCATCGCGGCACAGTCGGCTTTTTGATGAATGAGTATGCCGAGAACAATCTGGTCGAGCGGATTGACCGGGCTGAGCGTGCGCGGCTTAGCCCCCTGCGGATGACCTGCATTGATGTCGATGGCGCCACGTATAATCGGTTGGCGATCAACGAAGTGTCGCTGCTGCGCCAAACGGCTCAATCCGCCCGTCTGTCGATCTCCGTTGATGGCAAGGAACGCCTGCCGGAACTGGCCTGTGACGGCGTGCTCGTGGCAACACCCGCGGGCTCGACCGCTTATAACCTGTCTGTCCAAGGCCCCATTTTGCCGATTGGTGCGCAACTCCTGGCGCTGACGCCAATCAGCCCATTTCGGCCGCGGCGATGGCGCGGCGCGCTGCTGCGCCATGACGCCCATGTCGTCATCGAAATCCAGTCCCCCGAGCGAAGACCCGTTTCCGCCGCCGCTGACAACCAGGAAGTGCGGAATGTGGCCCGCGTGGAGGTCACAGAAGACAGAAGCCGTCACCTGACGCTGCTTTTTGACCCGGGTCACGCGCTGGATGAACGCATTTTACGCGAGCAGTTCGCCGTCTGACCGAAAAAAAATTCAGCCGGGAATCAACCAAATATCAGCTATTTTTCGGGATAGTTGATCTCATGTTTGGAAAACTGTTGAACGTGACAAAGTCAAATAAGGCTGGGGCAAACGAGATACCCACGCCCGACTTGTCGCGAATTTTCAAGTCTCCGTCGCCTGCAAAAGCCGAGAGCGGCAAGATCGCGCCTGAGGCTGACGATGTCGTAGCTGATGAACCAGCAGGTCTGGCCGATGACGGCCCTTCGGCGCCAACCGAAGCGGACCTGATCGCCTGGCTCCAGCGTGACGTTTCAGCACTGAAGACAGCGTTCGATACCTACGCCCAGCGCGTGTCGTCTAAAGACGCGCGCCGGCAACTGTTTATCGCCTCCCACAATTTGCGCGGAACGGCAGAACCCTTCGGCAATCCCGTCCTAGGGCGCCTCGCCGGCTCACTTTGCAACTTGCTTGAGCGCACAGACTCTGACGAGCCCGTTGTTGCCCTTGCCAACCTGCATGTTGAAGCGATGCGCGCCGCAATGGTCACCGGCGAGTCCGCGGCAAGCGACGAGTTGGCCCAAACCGTTTGCGTTGCGCTAGAAGACCAGGTCGCCGCGAAAGTCGTCGCCGAAGCTTAAGCCTTGGGCTTGGCAACATTCGCAACACGTTCCAGTGGCTCGCGAACCTGACCGTATCCCTCGACGAACGGGATGATCAGACAGGGGCCATCGGGGTCATCCCGACGCACTTCCGGCAATACGGTAGTGACCGGTTCACTGGCAAACTTCTCCAACGCCGCAGGAACCGATTTCGCCAAACCGAGCCGCGCGAGATTCATGCGCGTTGGAAAAATAATCGTCGCTTCGCCGCGCTTTTCCAGTTCCAGCGCCTCATGGGCGTTGATCCAAATCGCTTCGGTGGTTTCCCGGCCGTCCTGTTCCGCGACCTGGCCATCTGGCGCCCCGGCGAGGTAAAAGTGTGTATCGAAGCGCTTGGGCATCATTGTTGGCGTGATCCAGTGGCCAAAATGGACAAGGCAGTCCCCCGCCAGGATCAAGCCGGCTTCCTCCATCAACTCCGAAAACGCCTTTTCACCCGCGTCGACCGCGGATCGATATTGTTGGAGCGGCGCGACTTCTTCCGCGCTTACGAGCGGTGCCCCTGCCCCGCGCGCCCCTCTACTTCGCGCCAACAAGACGCCCGCTTCTTCAAACAATTCGCGAATGGCTGAGATCTGTGCCGTACGATCGCTTCCTTTAGCGTCCCCATCGAACAGGTCAGCCCAGACGTCAGATGCGTCATCTTCGCAGACCTTACCACCGGGAAAAACAAACGCGCCGGATGCGAAGTCGATTTCATAGTGGCGCTTGACCATCAACACTTCCATCTCATCCCGGTCTCGGATGAGCAGAATGGTTGCAGACAGTTTTGGGGCTGGTGCGGAAGAAGACACGGGGGTTGCACTCCGATTGTTACGAAAAACCAAATAGGCAAACTGAAAATTGGTGGTCCCAATGCGCCGGGCGTTCACCGAGCTTTGATAGAGCAGAGACGAACACTTCTCCAGAGCGCGCGCCTATGCAACCCCGTACACTTCCATCCCTATCGGATCGTTTGAGCACGTCAGTTCAACCAACCGACCGCATCACGCCTTTTGTCTCCCTGTCGGACTATTCCGCCGGAGGCCTCATCCATGAAACCGCACTTCACTACGACTCGGCATTACGGTTTGGCCCCGTGCATAAGACGGTTGCCGAAAGTTGCCCTGCCACATGGGTTGCGCAGCGCCTGAGCACTGCATTGGGAAAGGCCCGGGACACTACGAGTGTTGAGCGGCCCATTCATATCGGTGCGCCGACGACCGCACTTTCCCATCGCAACACGGCAAAAGCCTGTCAGGCCACACTGTCTGAATACAACGAGTGCACTCAGGAAGTCTGCCTTATATTTGATGATGCGGCCCTGGCGACATCACCGCGCGACACCATCACGGCTTTGGGCGCGTTGCGTGGCGCCGGCTTTCGGCTCGGCATCAATGCTCAGCGCTCCTGGTTGAGCCTGAAATCCACATCAGCACTCCTGATGGTCGATGCGGTCTGGATCAGCGCGGCACACCTCGATCTCGAAGATGACCTGATGTCAGGGCTGCGGGAGCTCCGTGACGCGGGGATACAGGTCATTTGTTTTGACGCCGCATGGTCGTGCGCAAATGAATATCTGGCTGCAGGCGTTACGCACGTCTTTCGGGCAAAGTCCGACGCGTAATCGAACCTTTAGACATCACGCGGCGTCGGATTCATCTTCACTGATGTCATCACTCAGGGCATCGAGCTTTTCGAGCAGATAGTCCACGTCTTCGCGCGGCAAGGATTGGATCTGCGTCAATACGCGCTCAATCATGCGAGCTCGGAAACGGGTCCTGTCATTCACGCCGCCATCGTGGCTTGTGTCGTGATAGACTCCAACGGCCGCGCGGAACACGGGCAGGAATCGCCGGGGCAAACCGGCTCTGTCAAAGACGGCTTGCAAACCGAGCGGGCCGGCATCGTGGATCATCAGCCAGACCCGCTGGTGAGGAACTCCAGACAGCTCCGCAAGCGCATGCTCAACGAAGGACATATGCCCGACGCACAGCGCGCGAAGGATAAGCGAGTGGCTGAGTCTACCATTCAGATTGAGCTGAGATACAAATCTCGGCAAATCATCGGACCGCCCTGCCTGATCGACGAGATCGATGGTCGATCGTTCGCGCGTATTTGACGCCAGTTCGATCGCCATTTGAGCTGGAAGCTGGTGGCGATTAACGAGCATATCGAACACTTTGCCCGACACGAGCGAGACCATTTTTTCGGCAATATGCATTGGAACATATTCCCGACCGACGATGGCCGTTTGCAGCGCTTCATCACGTGGGAAACGACCCAAACTGTCTGAAAATGCCTTGTCGCTGATGTCTGCGCCTGGATTTGCTGCCAGAGTCTTCACGGCGTCCAGTGCCGCATGCTCTGCAATCACCTCAGAAAGAGTGCAGGACACTTCGCTGCGGTTGGCGATCGCCGATTGCTTGGCAGCCGTTGCAGCAAGCACGATTTCGACAAGGTCCTGCTCGGTAAAGGCCGGCGAGTTTTCGAGCACTGGAATTGCGACCGTTTCCACATCCTGGGCCAGTGCAAGGGCCAGGTCCCGGGGCAAGATTGGAGAGTTGCGCAGGGTTATCGCAAGGGTCCTGCGCACCAGTTCCGCGGTATCACGCGCGAGAATGGACATGATTTCCTGAGCATAAGCCCGCTCATGCTCTGTCAAAACATCAAGGGCAATACGCCGGCAAAGACGATGGGCAACGGATGCCCGCGCCTCGGGTGTCTCGCCCTTCATCAGGCGCACAATATCATCCTGCGTGAGTTCAGGCCTTAGAGACTGGACACTCATGGTTTGCTCTCTCTCAAATCCGCAGCAATTCTATGGCGTCATAGAGTCAGCGAGCCGGTTAATTTTCATTTACCAAGCCCGGCGCGCTCTTGTTTTGCTCCCCATGATATTTTTTCGACGGATTGCCCCCGCAAGCGCGTTTCACCACCCAGAATGAGCTGTTTGGGAGTGCCCAATGGGACTAAATGCTGCGATTGCGGTCACGCGATTTGGCCTCGGTGCTAAGGAGGGAGAACTCCGTACCGCCGAAGCTGATCCGGTCGGTTGGCTACAGCGCCAACTCACGCCGACTGCATTTCGCACATTCAAGGATAGTGGGCTCCTCAGCGCCCAGGAACATGTGAAGGCGTTTTTTGACCACAGGGTGATCCGACAGCAATCGCGTCGCAACTCTGCGCCACCGGACGTGAATCCTGCTGGTGTAGCGTCATTTGGGAGGCATATTCGTCAAACGCTCATCAAGGAGGTTTCCGCCCGGTCTGAGTTTGGTAGCACCACACAAGCCCCGTTCCACGAACGATTGACGCGCTTCTGGGCCAACCATTTTTCGGTTTCCAGCCAGAAATTCCAGGTGGCGGCCATGGCGGGCGCCTATGAGCGCGAAGCCATTCGACCGAACATACTCGGATCCTTCGCAGATCTGGCTGAGGCGGCGATCTTCCACCCTGCGATGCTCGTCTATCTGGACAATTGGCAATCGGTCGGTCCGAATTCGCGCGCTGGGCGCCGAAGAGATATCGGCCTTAATGAAAACCTTGCCCGGGAAGTCCTCGAACTCCACACCGTCACGCCTGCTGCCGGGTACACTCAGGATGATGTGACGGAGTTTGCCCGCGCCCTTACCGGCTGGACACTTGGAAACCCGCGTATTGCCTCAGATCGGTTGGGAGAAACCCTGTTTCTAAGCCTGACCCACGAGCCCGGATCGCGCACCATTCTTCAAAAACGTTATTCTGACGCAGGGGGAGAACAGGCGCGTGCAATTGTACGAGACCTGGCGCGCCATCCGGCAACCGCGTCGCACATAGCCACGAAACTCGCGCGCCATTTTGTGGCTGACGCGCCTCCGCCGGCCCTCATTGACCGGTTGGCGACCGCATTTTTACAAAGTGATGGTGACTTGATGGCGCTCTACAATGCTTTGCTGACGGCACCTGAAGCATGGTCACGTCAGCAAGAGAAAGTGAAGACACCTGACGATCTGCTGACGTCCACATCACGCATGATAGGATTAACTTCGGTGTTTGCCGGAGAACCGAGAGACGTCCTCGAGAGCTTTGCCCAATTGCCCTTCAACGCCCCCAGTCCGGAAGGTTGGCCCGACACGAAAGACGCGTGGATCGGCCCTGATTCCCTGAACAAGCGCATTGAATGGGCCCGCAGAGTATCCTCACGGCAATCCAGTTCAGACGCGCGAGACTTCCTGGATCAGGCGCTTGGCGACCTGGTCAGCTCTGAGACCCGCCAGGCAGTCATCCGAGCTGAAAGTGGAACACAAGGGCTGACGCTGGCCCTGATGAGTCCGGAATTCCAAAGGAGATAGCCTCGATGACGCACTTCAATCGCCGCCAAGCCCTTGGTCTATTCGGCGCAGCAACCTTCGCAACCACGATGCCCGTTGCCTTCGCAGAGGGTATGGCCGACCGGAAGTTCGTGTTCGTCCTCGCGCGAGGGGCGATGGACGGTCTTTCCGCCTTGGTTCCGGCGGATGCCTCCCTTGAGCGTTTCAGACCCGGGCTCATCGCCTCAGCGCCCCAATCACTGCCCCTGGGCAACGGATTCAGCCTCCACCCTGCCCTTTCCACACTTAAATCGTGGTTCGATGCAGGAGACGCAGCTTTTGTTCATGCGGCAGCATCGCCCTATCGGGGCCGGTCGCATTTCGATGGTCAGGATGTGGTTGAAATACTGGGCGCGGCGGACTCTCGAGATGGGTGGCTCAATCGAGTGCTGGGCGTTTCCGGACAAGCCGGCCTGGCAATCGGCTATTCGATCCCGCTCGCCTTGCGCGGACGTGCGCCAGCAACGAATTGGGCGCCTGCGGTGTTCGAAGCTGCCGATGATGACCTGATGTCCCGCCTTGAAACCCTATACGCCAACGATCCCGTCTTCTCTGAACCGCTGGATTTGGCGCGGACCATGGGCACGCCGGACGTTGACATGGGCCGGCGTGGTGGAGGCCCCGGCCGGGCCTACACCCAATCCATAAAAGCGGTCGGCGAGCTTATGGCGCGATCCGGAGGCCCCGGTGTCGCCATGGTGTCCCTCGATGGGTGGGACAGTCATGCGGGTCAAACCGGTTTCTTGAACGGACGTTTTCAGGGCCTGGACGCTGGATTCGCAGCTCTAAAAGACGCGCTTGGCGCTCACTGGGAGAATACCTGCGTCGTACTTTGCTCTGAATTCGGACGCACGGTTGCTGAGAACGGAACCAGAGGCACAGACCACGGCACAGGTGGACTCGTCATACTCGCAGGCGGCGCGGTCAGGGGTGGCAAGGTCCTGGGGGACTGGCCGGGCGTATCCCAAAGGGCACTTTACGAAGGACGAGACCTGGCACCCGCCAACGATCTCACTTCTATTCTCAAGGGCCTGCTACGCGACCATTTGGGTATCGACCGAGGCGCGCTCGACTCCCGCGTGTTCCAGAACAGTTCCCGGCCCATGGACGGCCTAATCGTCTGAACCTGAACCCAGGGCTTAGCCCCTTAGTTCATTTTGCGAACCCATTCGCGCGCGGCTTTCAGAGCAAGGCGAATGTCTTCGCGGCTCATTTGATCCGCCATTTCCTGGCGCAGATCCTTGGCGGCCTCGTGGCCTTTGGCTGCTGCAAGGTTGAACCATTTGTGGGCTTCCACGAGGTCCATTTCCACGGTTTCACCCAGAGAGAATGCCAATCCTGCGCGGTAAAGCGACTCGCCGTCGCTTTGGGCGCAAAGGCCTTCGGTGGGTTCAAACTCAATTTCAAATTCTGCAAACGGCATTGTCGTCGTCCTTTAACACCCGCGCCGTCCCATTGTGTCGCCTCAAGGCAATCTGATGTGGGGTGGCGCCCATCCATCGCCCCATCGGCGACACGTAGAAGGTGCCCTGAAGGCTTTGCGTCTTGGTTAATGGCAGCGGGCGCAAAGCCCCGGTATGTAAACGGATGGACGCTGAATATTCATGTTTTGCCGCCCGCGAGGCCATACGGCCGATAATTGGTTTCTCTCAGACGGTTTTCTTGGTGAATGGAGCGGACTAGAAGAACGCCATGACACGCTATTTCGAACCGATTTCCTTCGACCTTTTGTCCAGTGACCCGGACACATTTGCGTCCAGCCTCGGCAAGAGCTTTCGCGAAACGGGTTTCGCTGTCTTGACGGACCACCCTGTTTCCACCGGCATCATCGATCGAGCCACCGAAGCGATGAAAGCATTCTTCGCCCTCCCAACAAGCACAAAGCTGAAATACGACGACCGGGAAAATGGCGGACAGCGTGGCTACACCGCATTTGCGACCGAGAACGCCAAGGGCGAGGCTGCGGCCGACCAGAAGGAATTCTGGCATACGGGTCGCGCAGACACACCCGGATCACAACACGCAGACACAATGCGGCCGACACCATCGGTTCCCGAAGTTGCCGACTTTGATATTGCAACGTGCGCCCTTTTCGATGCACTTGATGACCTCGGCCAAAGTCTACTGACCGCGGTCGCCATCGATCTTGGGCTTGAACCGGGCTGGTTCACGCCCCGTGTGCGCGAAGGCAATTCGATCCTCCGGCTACTGCACTACCCTCCCCAACTTACCCCTCCCCCACCGGGATCCGTGCGCGCCGCTGCCCATGAGGACATCAACGTCATTACGCTTCTGCTCGGCGCGGAAGAAGCGGGCCTCCAGGTTCAGCATCGATCTGGCGAATGGCTCAGCGTCAATCCACCCCCCGGGGCCTTGGTGATCAATGTGGGTGACATGTTGCAAAGGCTGACCGGCGGGCTCCTGCCGTCAACCACACACAGGGTGATGAACCCGGCTCCGGACAGGGCCCATCTACCACGCTATTCAACGCCGTTCTTTCTTCACTTTGCACCAGATGTGCTCATAGAGCCCCTGCAGTCATGCCTTAATCAGGGTGCAAAGGCCTTCGCGCCCATCAGCGCCCACGATTATCTCATGGAACGCCTGCGCGAAATCGGTTTGGTGAAAGACTAACCGAGCGGAACCGAAAGCCTAGCCAGTCTCATTCGGTTGGGTCGACCTTCCCGCGCAGGGACTTCACATCGCTGCGCTTTTTCTTGGAAGCCAAGCGGCGCCGGACGGACCCCGCCGTGGGCCGCGTGCGCACGCGGCGCTTGGGGGCTGAAGCCACACCGGCGATCAGGTCGGCGAGGCGTTTGCGCGCGTCTTGTCGATTGAGAAGCTGGCTCCGGTGACGCGAGGATTCGATGACGAAGTCGCCCTCTTTGGTGATCCGGTTTGCGTAGCGGCGCGCAAACCGGGCTTTCACCGGACCCGGCAACGCAGAACGCGAGACGTTCCAGCGCAATTGAACCGCCGTCGCGACCTTATTGACGTTTTGCCCTCCCGGCCCGGATGCCCGCACAAACGACTCGCTCAATTCCCATGCCTGAAGGCGCAGTTCTGGTGTGATCTGAATGTCCTGATCTAAGTCGTCGGCCATGGCGGCATCCCATTCGGCGCACGTCCCGCCGCCCTCTCATAATAGATCATTGCAGATCGCAAAGCTTTTACCTTTCCTTAGGCACGCATCCTGCTAAGTCTCGATTGTCCGCAGATTGCAGCGGGCATTCGCTTTTTGGACTGAAGCAACTGAAAGGAGGTGATCCAATGTCAAGTGAGAAACCAGGAACGGCGATTGGGTCGGTTCGTTTTGGTGGTGACGTGGAGCAGCCTCTGCGCGCCCTTTAATGAACCCCTTGATCCCTCGGGATCAGAAGACTCAAGAGCCTTCCGGCTCACGGGAGCCGCCCCTTGGGGCGGCTCTTTTGTTTTGCGCCTTTCAAAAAATCCTCTAACGTCAAACTGACGTCATATTCCGCGCGTAAGTCGCGCGCTCACCCGGAATGGGTCCGGGCGTAGAGGAATACACGATGCGGCAATGCCATAGTTACGATATGTGCGCCCATCCCAAGACGGGAGGGCTCCGTCAGCCGTCCCGCGCCCTTGCCGGCGACGACTGACACCCACTTAAAACTGTTTCCAGCAGCACGCTTCAACACCGCCCGCAGTTTGTGTGGGAGACGTAGCGTTCCTATATCTAAATGATGGAGGTTGTCATGGCCGATGGCATGACACACCGCTCGCGGAGCCAAATGGCGAATGCTGCGGGCGCGACTCCCTTGCTGAAATTCCTGGCCGGGCCCCACGCTGGTGCGATTGCGAGCGTTTGGCCCGCTCCCCACAGGGATTTCCTGGCGCTACCGGCTGCGCGTCGCCATGCTGCGGCGATCCTGCTTGCAAGTGGCGCGCGGGATTTGACCGAGCTCGCCCTGGCTGTGGAGCGTCACAAGGACGCCTCTTTGGCCCGGCGCCTGATAGGCTCGGGAGAGACGTCTGGTCTGATGAAGGCGCTCAGCCGGATGGGTGAAACTCTTTGGCGTGAGGAACAGTACGGTCGCTTTCTGGCCATGTTCAACCAGCCGGCGGCCAACCGCGTCCTGCGTCACATGGGAGCTTTGCAACCTGCGCAGCTTGAAGTGGTGTTTGCCCTGCCAGCTCGCCTCCATGAGGCCGCGGTCGTGGCGAAAGTGCCTCACCTTCAAGCCGCACGTGACCTTGCCCTGACGATGGTTCTGGTAGACCGAATACATGGGCTGGGCGCGAGCGAGCGGCTGGCAAAGGCCCTGGCCAAGACGGACTCTGCGGCGCACCTGTTCGCCAAGGCAGCGGATGCGCTTGCGGCCCAACGTTTTGTCGGGATACAGGCTGTTCCTGCGCTGCCAGTGCCGTTTGAGGCGGTTACTTGTGCTGATGCGCTCGGCGCGTTGGCGCTGGAGTTCAAAAACTGCCTGCGCGATTTCCAGCATGATCTCGTGCTCGGTCGGATGGCGGTTTTCCGTTGGAACGGACAGCCCAATGTGGTCCTGGCCCTGCGCTGGGACCCTGCTGGGTGGCGACTTGCGGAAGCTGAGGTCCACGCCAATTGCGAAGCACCGGTGGACGCCTTGCGCGACATCGTTGCATCTCTGGCGCGGGTTGACGTTCGCACAGGACCATCGGTCGTGACCTTGGGTCATCGCCTGCGCCGTCATCCCCATGGTGACGCAGAGACGGTGGGCCAGGACTGGCGCGACCGCCTGGAATTGGGCGAACTGTGGGACTAGTCCCATCTGCCCGCGTGCAAACGAAAGCGGCGCCCCCAATGTTGGGAGCGCCGCTTTTTTTAGGACTTGGCAGCTTAAGCTACGCCTATACGGTCTCGGCGGAGTCTTCCGGAGACTTCTTGCCTGACTTCTTTGGCTTTGCCTCGATGTAGGTGAATTTCAGCTTCTTGCTGTCTTTCCGCGCCACATCGATCTTCACTTCGCCGCCCTTGGCCAGCTTGCCGAAGAGCAACTCTTCCGCCATCGGCTTTTTGACGTGTTCCTGAATGGTCCGAGCCAACGGCCGCGCACCCATTTCACTGTCAAAGCCACGCTCAGCGAGCCAGTCTTTCGCTTTGTCCGTAATCGAGATGGTGACATTGCGGTCCGACAACTGGATCTCGAGCTGCAGAACGAATTTCTCCACCACGCGCTGGATCACTTCAGGCGAAAGTGCCCCAAACATGACCGTAGCATCCAGACGGTTGCGGAACTCCGGCGTGAAGAGACGTTTCAGGGCCTCTTCCTGCTCATCATCCTTCTTGCCCGCGCCAAAGCCGATTGAGTTCTTCGCCGCATCGGACGCGCCGGCATTGGTCGTCATGATGACGATCACATTGCGGAAGTCGACCTTGCGCCCGTTAGCATCGGTGAGCGTACCATTGTCCATGACCTGCAGGAGAATGTTGTAGAGGTCCTGGTGCGCCTTCTCGATCTCATCGAGCAGCAACACACAATGGGGGTGCTGATCAACGCCATCGGTCAGCAAGCCGCCCTGATCATAGCCAACATAGCCCGGAGGCGCGCCAATCAGGCGGCTGACCGTGTGGCGTTCCATGTATTCCGACATGTCGAACCGCAGCATCTCCACGCCGAGGATCGAAGCGAGCTGCTTGGCCACCTCCGTCTTGCCGACGCCGGTCGGTCCGGTGAACAGGTATGAGCCAATGGGTTTGTTGGGCTCACGAAGACCAGCCCGTGCCATCTTGATGGCTGCTGAGAGCGCTTCGATGGCTTCGTCCTGCCCGAACACGACCCGCTTGAGGTCCACTTCCAGGGATTTCAGCTGAGCGGCATCATCCTTGGTGACCTGCTTCGGGGGAATGCGGGCGATCTTGGCAACGATGGCTTCGATGTCTTTCACACCAACGACCTTTCGACGCTTCGATTCGGGTTTCAGCCATTGGCTCGCGCCCGCCTCATCGATCACATCGATGGCCTTGTCCGGCAGCTTGCGATCCGTGAGATACCGGTCCGAAAGTTCAACAGCGGTTCGGATGGCCTCATTGGTGTAGCGCAGTCCGTGGAATTCTTCGAACTTCGACTTCAGGCCGGTCAGGATCTTCACCGCATCAGGCACCGAAGGCTCAACCACATCAATCTTGCGGAAGCGACGGCTGAGCGCCCGGTCCTTTTCGAAGTGCTGCTTGTATTCCTTGAAGGTGGTCGATCCCATGCACCGCAGCTCACCATTCTGCAAGGCAGGCTTAAGCAGGTTTGAGGCGTCCATGGCGCCACCAGATGTGGCGCCTGCACCAATAACCGTGTGAATCTCATCAATGAACAGGATCCCCTTTTCGAGGTCCTCCATCTCTTTCATCACCGACTTCAGGCGTTCTTCGAAGTCACCGCGATAACGGGTCCCCGCGAGCAGTGACCCCATGTCGAGCGAGAAAATCTCGGCTTCTTCCAGAATGCCGGGCACTTCGCCATCAACGATTTTCTTGGCCAGCCCTTCAGCAATCGCTGTCTTTCCGACACCAGGATCACCGACCAGAATGGGATTGTTTTTGTTGCGCCGGCAAAGGATCTCGATGCAGCGCTCGATCTCCATTCCGCGGCCGATCAGCGGATCTATTTTTCCGGCCCGGGCTTTCTCATTAAGGTTGACGCAATAGGCGTCCAGCGCCTCGTGGCCAGACTTCACGTTGCCGTCTTCATTTGCCTCGGTGCCGCGCGGCGTCTGGTTGCGCGATGCGCCTGGCTTCTTCGCGACGCCATGGGAGACATAGTTCACCGCATCGTAGCGGGTCATGTCCTGCTCTTGCAGGAAGAACGCCGCATGGCTTTCACGCTCGGAGAAGATGGAGATCAGCACATTTGCGCCGGTCACCTCGTCGCGCCCTGAGCTTTCAACGTGCAGGATCGCGCGCTGGACCACGCGCTGGAACGCCGCTGTCGGCTGAACGCGGCCCTCATTTTCTTCAGCAATGAGGCTCGACAACTCCGAGTCCAGGTAATGGGTCAGGTCCTCGCCAAGTTTGCCAAGGTCTACCTTGCAGGCCGCCATAACCTCGGCGGCGTCCTCATCTTCAACCAGGGCCAAGAGGAGGTGTTCGAGGGTCGCGTATTCGTGGTCGCGCTCTGAAGCGAAGGTCAGAGCGTTTTCGAGGGCCGTTTCAAGGGAGGGGGTCAGGCTGGGCAAAATATCGTTCCTCTAATCGTCTTTTTCCATGATGCATTGCAAAGGGTGTTGGTTGCGCTGGGCCATGTCCAACACCTGGGCCACTTTCGTTTCTGCCACTTCATATGTGTACACTCCGCACAGTCCGACACCCTTTTGGTGCACATGGAGCATAATGCGGGTCGCCTCCTCGCGGCTTTTGTTGAAAAACCGTTCGAGGACGAAGACGACAAACTCCATGGGAGTGTAGTCGTCGTTGAGCAGCATGACGCGATACAGCGAAGGCTTCTTGGTGCGCACCCGTGTTCGGGTGGCGATACCAATTTTGCCATCGCCTCCATCATCATCGGGAGGGCCAGGTTGATCTGGATCGCTCATGGAAATTTGGGGGCGCTTGAGATGCATGAGTCCGTAGATAGGTCGCTTCCTTCATATCGGAAGCCTGACCTTCTCGCGGACGGGAATCAAGGCGTGTGGGTCGCACCCGAGAGTTTTTTCATCAGAGCGCCAACACGCTTGGCATTTGCGCCCATATCTGAGTAGCCGACGCGCGAACGCGAATAGACTGCCAGCGTGCTGCCCGGCGCTTTGGCACTGCCATCGGCAGAGTTGGGCAGCACCTGAATGTCCACATCATCTTTGAACCGCAGGATCGAAGTGACCGCGACAAAGCGGATCCGCAAACCCTCGCGGTCCTCATCAATCTGGATAAACGACCGATCACCGCGTACGAGGCGCGAGACAATAGCGAACAAATCCCGCGCGCTCTGCGTAAACTCTGGCGATACCGCATCCGGTTCGACCTTTTCGCAAAGTGACTCCGGCGCCATCAAATACGTGTTGGGCGAACTGGGGCGTTCAAGCGACTCAAATCTTAGAAAGTCCAATTGATCGCCCCTGTTCCGAATACGGAAAAGCCGACCTCAATCAGAGGTCGGCTTCCTACAATACGCATACTCTACTGAGCGCTGTTTACTTCACGAACTGGAGTTTTTCAACCATGGTTCCAGCGTGGGCGTTCAGAGGTGCACTGGCTTCTTTCATCGTGGAGGCGTAGAGGGTCGCCATCTCACCGAACTGCTTCATGCAGGTATCAAAAGCCGTCTTTGCAAAGGTTGCCTGGAGTTCCATGGCTTCCTGCAGAGACTTGGCCGCGCCAACGGTCTTGGAAGCTTCCATGCCCGTTGCCATGGACTCCTGGAAAAAGGACAGAGCCTTCGTGTTGATTTCCTGGGCGCCCTTGGCGGAGGCTTGGGCGCTTGCGGTCGCAGCCGTGAGGCCTTCGCGGGACAGTTCGGTCATTTCGCCGGCAAGGCTCATGAAACGATCCATGTTCTCGCGGACAGTTTCTGGCGTCATCATTTCGAACGGCGTGGCGGTTTTTTGGGCTTTGGCCATGGGACTTAACGCTTTCACTCTAAAGTTTGTTGGCAGAGGTTTTGCTTCGATGGTGGATGACTAGCACAGGCTTTTCGCAATTGCAAGAATTTTTGTGCGGCGCAACATTTTCGATTTTTAACGAAATCTGGTGCGCGCTCCTGACCTTAACGACTGGTCAACAGGTTTGGTGAAATCTAGTCTCACAGCCGGGGAGTAGGCTGTTTGCACATTGCTTGAAGGAGCTAGGCAGAATGAGCGTGTCCTCGGCTATATCCGTGAAAAAGCTGTTCCTGGCTGCGATTATTACTGCTTCGGGCGCTTCGGCCGTCCCCGCAGCTGCCGAGCGTTATGCGTCCATCGTCATCGATGCCAGTACTGACACCGTCCTGCATGCGCGCCACGCCGATGCCGCGCGTTATCCAGCATCCCTGACAAAAGTCATGACGCTTTACATGCTGTTCGATGAACTGGAAGCTGGCCGCGTATCGTCGTCTACGATGATGACCGTGTCCCGGACTGCGGCGTCCCAGCCCCCCTCAAACCTCCGCCTTAAAACTGGCGATACGATTTCAGTCCATGATGCAATCCACGCCCTAATCACAAAGTCTGCGAACGATGTGGCCGTTGTCGTCGCCGAACACATTGGCGGCACCGAGGAGCGCTTCGCCGCGCTGATGACCGCGAAAGCCCGCGGCCTGGGCATGGCCAACACGAATTTCTTCAATGCATCGGGCCTCCCCGACTCGCGCCAAGTCTCGACCGCGCGCGATATGGCACTTCTTGCCGAGGCGATTATGGAAGAACATGCGAACTACTATCACTACTTCTCCACAACAGAGTTTCGGTGGGGAACCCGCACCTACAAAAACCACAACGAGCTTCTCGGCACAGTGGACGGCGTCGACGGCCTCAAAACCGGCTACACGCGCGCGTCTGGTTACAATCTCATGGCTTCGGCCGTTCGCGGCGACACTCGGGTCATCACAATTATGCTGGGCGGGCGCACATCACGGGCGCGCAACGCGCACGTCGCGGAACTGATTGAAGCAGCCTATCTGAGCTTCACGACACCGCCAGCCACGGATGGCGCAATCCGCACCCATATCGCATTTGAAAGCGTAAGGCAGCCTGTCGACCCGAACGCTGCCGCCATGCCAACGCTGAACGGCCAACCCTTCCCAATGGGCGAAGGCGACACACAGTAAGTCCCAGATAATGCGCTGATTTATTCAGTAGGCGTCATACCTCCAGCCGCCGCCCTCAAGAGGGAACGGCTTAAGGCAATCAACACCCGACCAGTTCGCTAGAATGAAATTTCGCGCCCTTGAAGCTCGGGAAGCTGCAGGATGATAAGAAGATCCCGCATCTCCTGACGCGCTGCCACGTGGCTCATCGTGAACGAGATATTCGATCCACGTTCGGTCAGATCGAGCAGGGTGAGCCCGGCTGGAAACAGCTCGCGATAAATAACGCGCTCAGACAGACCCGGCGCCAGACGAAAACCGATCCGCCTCGCCAGCTTTTCAAGAGCCTGCCCAACTTTCTGTTTGTTCCGCGCCTCAAGAGGCGACATGCGGTTGCGCATCACAATCCAGTCAATGGGCGAACGCGATGCGCGCGCCTTCTCTTTCCGGCAATTCCAGACCATTTCAGAGTAAAAGCTCGGGCGAATGACTTCCAGCGTCTGCGGGTTCACGTCGCCAAGCAGGTCGAAGTCCACGAAACTATCGTTGAGCGGCGTGATCAGCGTGTCCGCATGGACATGGGCCAGCCGGGACAAAAACGTGTCTCCGCCGGGCGCATCCACAACGACAAAGTCACATGTCGATCGCAACCGGGCGAGACTGCTCTCAAGCCGACGCGTTTCTTCAAGCTCAGCCTGGTTCAAGTCACGGGCATCACTTGCATCGACGCGAATAATCTCTGGCAGCGGAAGCGACGAGCCCGTTGATTGGCCCCAACGATGCCTGTTTTCCATATAACGGGTGAGCGTGCGTTGTCGGACATCCAGATCCACAATCCCAACACGGGCACCCATACGCATCAAAGCGACTGTGAGGTGCATCGCGACCGTGGATTTGCCAGCCCCGCCCTTCTCATTGCCGACAACAATAACGCGAGCAGGCTTGCTTGCCTGCTCAACGACTTCTGAACTGCCGGATGACACTATCGGCGAAAAACCTTCGGGCGGCACTCACACTACTCCCATGATCGCACGCCCTGGGAGCGCGCAGTTACGCGTGTTGGAACCCGCTCACCTCAGACTCACGAAGGACCT
Organism: Pseudomonadota bacterium; assembly: GCA_038526245.1. Taxonomy (GTDB): domain Bacteria; phylum Pseudomonadota; class Alphaproteobacteria; order Caulobacterales; family Hyphomonadaceae; genus UBA5336. The sequence continues at coordinate 30,430 of JBCBGZ010000001.1, read as the reverse complement.
GCCAACTCGGCAACGGCGCCTCGCTCTCGTCGAAAAGGAAACCGTCTTCGGTTTCCAGAGCAAGCACCGGACGTGCGGGCACATCAAATGCATCACCATCGAACAAGATGTCTTCAGACCAGCGGAAATTCTGGGCAGCAACCGCATTCACTTCCACAGCACCCACAGGCTCAATGCGCGCGAGATCTGCAAGCAATTGCCGCAACTCGCCCATTTTGCCAGAAACCCGGGACAATTCCCCGCCAAGCAGATCGGCGGTCGACTTCACACTCGAAACGAGCGGATCGAAGAGGAAATCGTCGAGTTGGACACTGCTTACCGCGCCCTCAAATGATCGAATTCGCGGCGAAGGCGCAGCAGGATCGAATTTGCTTACCGGCAAACCGCGAACGGCGGCTTGGACAGCGAAACGTTTGAGTGCGTGAAGAATGCGATAAGCCATGAGTACAACTTCCCCAATGCGGGTTAATAAGTGGTTTCACAATATCCAAACTCCCAGAGAATCCAATGGCAAAAAATCCCCTGACAGTTGTGCGCAAACTGACCGAACTTCGAGGCGTCTTGTGCAGTAAACACTACACAGGACGGTCCGTTGGCTTCGTTCCGACCATGGGAGCCTTACACAATGGTCATCTCTCGTTAATCGCCCAATCGCGTCAGCGTGCGGATGTTTCCGTTGCAAGCATCTTTGTTAATCCCACCCAGTTCGCCCCTGGAGAGGACTTCGAATCCTACCCTAGAACGGAAGACAGTGACCTTGAAAAGCTCGAATCCGCTGGGTGTGACATCGCCTATATCCCCGACGCTGATGAGCTTTACCCAGCCGGAAGCAAGACCGAAGTACGAGTGCCCGGCCTGTCAGACTTGCTGGACGGGGTGTATCGCCCACACTTCTTCTATGGTGTCACAACCGTGGTGGCCCGACTCTTTCTCCATGTCCGGCCGGACGTCGCTGTCTTTGGCGAGAAAGACTACCAGCAACTCCAGATCATAAAGCGCATGGTGAAGGATCTGGGGTTCAGTATCGAAATTGTTGGTGCGCCAACGCTGCGCGAACCAGACGGCCTCGCCCACTCTTCCCGCAACGCTTACCTCTCCAGCGACGAGCGTCAGCGCGCCAATGCGCTCTATGCCGCTTTGAACGATGCAAGACACCAGATTGAGGAGAAAGGCGCAGCCCTTGAGTCAATCCTGTCCTCTGCGGTGGAAACGATTGAAAGCGCCGGATTCACATCGGTAGACTATGTGAGCGCCGTTGACCCTGAAACGCTCGAAGCACTCAACGAGGATCCAGCAAAATGGCCTTCTGAAGCGCGTTTGCTCGGCGCTGCCTGGCTGGGCAAGACCCGACTCATCGACAATCTTCCCCTCGCACTTTAGGCAAGCGCCTACCAGACCATCGCGTCCTTAAGCGCTTCGTCTAGACCAAGGGGCACATCAGATGCCTTGTGTCCCGGTTCCACATCCTGCGGAGCATCGCCCACAGTCAGGTATCGCCAGCCCTGGAAAGGACGTTTGCGCCGCGGCATGACAGGGATCAACTCAGGGTCGAAGACGAGTTCGCAGAGGGGTTTGCCAGCCCGATCATCGACCGTTCGAATGTCGATAATGCGTTGGCGCACCCGGATCATTTTCTTGATCACCCAATACATCGAGCCACCCGCAAGGATTTCCTCTTTCCGTTTCGGCGACATACGCGTGTGGTGCACCGGTTTCGGATAGGTCTGAAGCAACCGTTTTTGCCAGGCTTCGAGGTCGGCAACGGTTTCAGCCCCTACGCACAGTTTAATCATGTGAATCGCCATGGTCTGACTGTAGCTTTGAAAGCTGCGCTGCCCAATGCCCCCGAGCGTTTCAGCCGCCGCCTTGCACAGATTTTCCGCGTGCTTCTAAGAATGCAGTCTCATCTGCAATCGAAGCGAAAAACAGTTCGGCCGACAGAATTCGAACCTCGTAGGCCCTTTGAACCATGCGAAAGCCCGCCCGCGCTTCGAGATCGATGGAAATGGCTGTGATGAAACTCACACCGAATTCAGGGTCCCGTTCCAGAAAATAGGACTGATTGTATCGCATGACACGAACACCGCGCGGACCGGTAACCGGGCGCGGAAGCGTGTGATCGAGGCGGAGGAAGTGGCCTGATTGCGAATCGAGCCAAGCTGATGACTCCAGATGTTGCGCCGCCCAGACGTCCAGAGGGTCTTCATGAAACGTCGGCCGGTGTACGATGCGCACACGCCAGGCAGTATCGAACACATCGGCTTGGACGGTGCCTGAAAATGAGCTGCCCAGATCATCTGGGAATAAACGGCCATCGGGGGCGGCTTCGGCGCCCCAAGCCGCTCCGATATCGTCGATCTCGCTGTTCTCACCCTGCTCTTTCAGCAGACTCCAGCGCGATCGTTCGGGCTCGCGCGGATCAAACCGATAAACCCGGAACGCGTCACCCGCCGTAATCTCAACTGTAAATGCAGCCCGGAGCGTGTCGGGCGCGTCCGCAGCTAAGAGCGCATCGCTCAGCGGGCCTGAGTCACTGGTGACCAGCAAAGGTGCAACGAGAGCAATCCACATAGCCGACACCTTGAATCAGACGATGAAGGCAAATTAAGGATCGAAGATTGACCGTAGCTGAACGCAAAACGGCAGAGCGTCAGGCGGCCTCTGTCTCGTCACTGTCTTCTTCCTTATCGCGCCCACGCTCAATCATGGCCACACACAGGATGCTTGCCTCATAAAGCAGGAACACCGGACCTGTCAGCATGATCTGGGACACAATATCCGGTGGGGTGAAAACGGCGGCAAAAGCCAGAATACCAACGATCGCATACTTCCGTCCCTTGCGGAGCGTATCAGCGCTGACCAATCCAACGCGCCCCAGGAGCGTGAGCAGTACGGGGAGTTGGAAGCTCAGGCCGAATGCCAGGATCAACGCCATGACGAGAGATAGATACTCAGCCACCCGGATCTGGGGCTGGATAGCCGCGATACCGTCCGCTGCCTCTTGCTCAAAACCCAAAGCGAACCGCGATAGAAGCGTCAGCATCAAATAGTAGACAAACGCTCCGCCAAGGGCGAACAGCGTGGGCGCTGCCACCAAAAACGGCAGGAAAGCGCCGCGTTCATTTTTGTAGAGACCTGGGGCCACAAAGGCGTAGATCTGATACGCCATCACCGGGAACGCGACAAAGACGCCAGCAAAGAGTGAAAGTTTGAGCTGGACGAAGAATACTTCTAGAGGCGCGGTGTAAATCAGCTCGAAGTCCGTGTCGCCAAGCTCGGTTTGCGCGACATTCACGAGTGGGACGAGCAGAAAATTGTAGATGTGTTTGGCGAAAGCGAAACAGGCGATTGTGCCAACGCCCAGCGCGGCGAAACACCAGATCAGCCTGACGCGCAATTCGGCCAAATGTTCCAGCAGGGGAGCGCTGGATGCATCGACCTCGTCGCCTGCGCCATTATCGTCAGGCAGAGCTGTTCCTGAAGAGCCGTCGCTCAAGTTGCGCCCTCCGCAGACTTTGGCGACGATTGGCTTTGATTTGAGGGCTTTGGCGTCTCGGTGTCCGCTGCAGGCGCGCTTGGTGCCGTGTCTCCGCGCATGACGGCGGAATTGATATCCGCTTCCACAGCTTTCAAGCTGTCCTGAGCTTCGGTCATCGCGTTGCTGCGCTTGAGTTCCTCAATTTCCTTGCGCAGGTCATCAAGCTCAGCCTGCTTGGCGATGTCATCAAATGCGCCCTGGAATTCCCGCGCCATCGCGCGCCCTTTGGCAACGAACTGGCCAAGCTTGCGCATGGTCAGAGACAGGTCCTTTGGGCCGAGCACGATCAGAGCGACCGCCGCCAGCAGCAAAAACTCCGTCATGCCAATTTGTGGCAACATAGGCTGCGCCTTCCTCGGCCCTGAACGCGGTGCTCGTTAGGAGGTTTTCGCCTCGTCCTTCTTCGGCGTCACGTCGACCAGGTCATCATCGCTGGAGACGCTCTTTTGGTCTTCGCCCTCATTGAGGCCTGTGCGAAAGCTTCGAATGCCCTTCGCCATATCACTCATGATTGAGGAAATACGTCCGCGACCGCCGAACAACAAAACGGCGACGGCGAGCACGAGCAAGACTTGCCAAGGACCAATCGAACCCATTGGGGTCTCCTTCCTGAAACTCAGAATATCATAGGCTGGAAAACCCGCGCGGTAAACGCACAGTGCGCCTTACTCGGCGGCGGCGGTTTGCGGCTCATCCATGAAATCCGTCACAAACGCGCCTGCGTCATCGGGTTCGCCTTCGACTTCGGTATCCATCTCACCGGCCTCGGCATCGAGGCCCTCTTCTCCGGGCATTTGGAAATCTTCTGGAATGACATCGCTCAACAGCCCTTCGGCTTCCAGGTCCGCTTTACCCGGCAGGACTGAAAGGCTTTCGAGCCCAAAATGCTCGAGGAACGCATCCGTTGTGCCGTAAGTCACTGGCCGTCCGGGCGTCTTGCGCCGTCCTTTGATCCGGATCCAACCCGTTTCCATTAAAGTATCAATCGTCCCCTTCGAGACAGCAACGCCGCGTACGGCCTCGACTTCCGCCCTTGTGACCGGTTGGCCATAAGCAATGATAGCCATCGTCTCCAAAGCAGCCTGACTGAGCTTTTTTTGCTCCTGGCGCTCTTCAACAAAAAGGAAGTCGAGATCCTGCGCGGATTGGAACCGCCATTTACCCGCGACTTCGACGAGTTGAACGCCCCGACCTTCATATTGCGACTTCAGCGCCATCAGCACCTCAGCCGCCTCGATTCCCTGGGGCAAAATTTCTGACAATGAGACCGCGTCCAGTGGCTCACCGGCGGCAAACAGCACAGCCTCAGCGCGCCGCATGGCATCCGCCATTTTCTCGCTCAACGTCTCCGACAGAGCCTGCTCGGACCGGGAGTAGGCAAAAGAGAGCTGCTTCACCGCATTGCGGATCGCCTCAGGGGCATTTTCGAGGGTTTCTGGATCAGGTTGGCTCATTGTGTGGCCTCCACAGACTCTGGGCCGGGCGCGCGCAGATATAGCGGCGCAAAATGCAAATCCTGGCGCAACTCCACGTCGCCGTCGCGGGCGAGTTCGAGTGCGGCGGAGAAAACCGATGCGGTAACCGAACGCTCCGGAACATCTGGGTCCATCCCAGGGATTTGCCCCCGGATATCGTCAAGGCTCGACCACTGTTTCAATTGTGGCCCAAGTGACTTCAACCCCTGGCGCGCGCTTTCGAGCGGCAGCACAAATTGTTTCTCGATCTTATGTGGCGCAGCCTTCGTCCGGCGCCCGCGGATCGCGCCAAACGCCTGCATCAAATGCCAGAGGGTCGTGTCATATTCCACGTGTTTGACGATTTTCGGACGTTCAGGGTTTCCCTTCAGAAAGACCCGCTCGCCCAGGATTGGACCCGCCATCAGTTCTTCGCCCGCCTGGCGCATCGCATCGAGCCGTTTCAGTCGAAAGGCCAGCCTTTGCGCCATGTCCTCGGGCGTTGTGTCTTCATCCTCGATTTTTTCCGGCTTTGGCAGAAGCAGCCGTGATTTCAGGAAAGCAAGCCAGGCCGCCATCAACAGATAGTCCGCCGCCAAGTCGATCCGCCGCGTCTTCGCCGCTTCGATAAACTCAAGATACTGTTCGGCCAAGGTCAGGATGGAGACTTGGAGAAGGTCAACTTTCTGCCGGCGGGCCAACTCCAAAAGCAAATGAAGTGGCCCCTCATAAACTGACGTATCAACGACAAAAATATCGCCGGCGTCAGCTTCCTCGGCCCCGTTTGAGAGGTCGGTGATGGAGAGAGCGAGTTCACTCATGAAAGGGCGCCTTCTTGGGGCAGCAGCTCACGCAGCCTAGACCACGCTGCCTGCGTGTCGAACGGTTTCGCGTGCGTGGTGCTTGCCTCAGCCCGCTCAGCCCGGGCCAGTGAAACTTCGGAAAGAAGGCCGCAATGGCGCGCCACCTCGTCCATCTCAGAAAGGATATCTTCCGGTGACTTAGTGAATCCCGCACAGTGCAGCACCACATCGCACCCTGCATCGAGGGCGCGTTCTGCGCGACTGCCGAGGGATCCGCCAAGGGCGTTCATGCCAAGATCGTCCGTCATCAGAAGACCTTCAAACCCGATTCGCCCGCGTATCACCTGTGAAATCACCGTTTCCGACAGAGTCGCCGGTGCATCAGGATCGAGACTTTCGAAAGCAATATGCGCTGTCATCGCCATAGGTGCAGCGTTCAGCGCTTCGAAAGGCGCTATGTCTTTTGCGAGTAACTCGTTCTGGCCAGCCACCACGCGTGGCAATTCCAGATGACTGTCAACACGCGCACGGCCATGCCCTGGCAGGTGCTTGATGACCGGCGCAACGCCCCCATCGCTCAATCCCTCCATCGCCGCGCGGGCCAGCGCAATCGTGGGCTCGATGTCTTCGGAGAAAGCCCGATTTCCAATCACGTCATGGGCGCCTGGAACGGGCAAATCGAGCACTGGCGCACAGTCTGCGTGAATAGACAGATCGGCAAGTTCGCCAGCCATGAGCCGGTGGCTCAGATAAGCTGCTTCGAGACCTGCTTCCGTGTTCGCCTCATAGAGAGAGCCAAAAGTCCGAGGAGCGGGAAACGCCGGCCACTCCGGAGCACGCAAGCGCGCAACGCGGCCTCCTTCCTGATCGATAAAAACGAGACACGGCCGACCAAGCGCCTGCCAAATACTGTCCACCAAACGGCGAACTTGTGACCGGGTCTCGCAAGACCGCCCCATCAAGATGATGCCCCATGGCTGCGCGTCGGCCAGAAAACTTGCTTCACTCGGCAGCAAGTCCGGACCAGAAACACTCAATATGCAGGCGCGGGGCGTTTGACTCATTGGACGATGATGCAGTCGTTTCCAGACGATTTTATGGCCTCGCAGAAAGCGCCAGCATCCGCACGGGTCTCGAAGGCACCCGCACGCAATCTGTAGAATATACCGCGCGAACCAAGGTCTGCCCTTTGGATACGCTTCTCAGCGCCAGCAAAGATATCAGGATGGCGCGTGGAGATAGCATCCCAAGTCGCTTCAGCGCGCGCAGATTCCCGCAAAGCAGCGATCTGAACCATGTAAGCGCCGGAAGTGGTAAAGTTGAACTGCGGGGAACGCGCCCCCGACTCGCGCAGAGCTGGCGACGTTACCCGGTCGAGGCGCGCCGCTTGTTCGGCGCCCAGCGCCATCGTCGCTTCATCCAGCGCTGCGATACGCGGTGCGTCATCATCCAGAATGCTTCGGCGCGGCACACCAATCGCCGAATCCACATCTGCGCCAGATCCTGCCGTCAGGGGTTCAAGATCGCCGGTCGCTGGTGCGGGGAATGAATCGTCTGCGCCTCCCCCGGCGAGTGCTTCGCTGGGGCTTGCCGAAACGGAACGCCGCAGACCTTCCACAGGTGTGGCCGTCTGGCGTGTGGACCCATCGATCTCATCGTAGAAGCGAAGCTCCTGATCAGGAATAACGCGTCCCCCGGCATCATCCGGCACCACCTTATAGGGGTCCGCCTGCGCCGTGATCAGAGGCAGTGTCCCTGATTCAGAGCGCACGCCCTGACGATATGTGTTCCAGACCACGGCGCCAAACACGATCAGCACGCCCGCCGCAAGGGCGAGGATCAAAGGCCCGCGGGCGGTTTCTTCGCCGCGCATATCGTAGCTGCGATAATCATCATCGGCGGGACCGAAATCGATCGGGCCATCCCCGTAACGGCTCATGCTCAACCCCATATGAGAAAAAGAGAATTCGTTAACCGATAGGCGCGGAGCGTTAACGCCCGCTAAACGCGGCAGCCCCGACCGCGAAAGTGCGAGGCTGAAGCCGTCAGATCATCGAATCCAGGTTGAACAGCCGCCTGTGCTCTTCAATGGCATAAGTATCCGTCATGCTGGCCACATAGTCACAAACGATCCGCGCGCGGCGATTGCCGCCCACTTGTTCGGCTTCCTGGCGCCAGGGAGGCGGCAGCGTGTCGGGTTGTTCCAGAAACAGGCCAAAAAGATCCGCCAGGATTCGCTTGGCCTGGCTGCGCATACGATTAACCTTGTAGTGTTTGTACATCCGCTCATACAGGAAGGCGCGCAGGGCGCTTTGGCGTTGATCAAGCGCCTCGGAGAAGGCCACGAGGGGCCGGTCCATATTCCGGACATCCGCCGCGCTATCAGGTTTATCCTGCTGAGCACGTGCCAGCGTTTCAGTGGTGAGATCATCGATCCAAAGACCGATCAGACGCCGGACGGCTTCCTTGATCAGGAGAGTCCTGTTCAGCGCAGGATGATCGTCCATCACGCCTTTGAACACATCACCCACGAGCGGAATCTCCATGAGCTCCTCGAGCGAAAAGAGTCCGGCCGCGAGCCCATCATCGATGTCATGATTATTATACGCGATATCGTCTGACAGGGCCGCGACCTGTGCTTCAGCGCCTGCAAACGTAGTCAGCTGCAAGTCTTCGAGATGGGGAAAGTCCCGGAAAGCCACCGGCAGAACTTCTATTCCTGCATCTTCAGCGAGCAGAGGACCATTGTGTTTTACGAGACCTTCGAGGGTCTCCCAACTCAAATTGAGCCCGTCAAAGAGAGGATAGGAACGCTCTATCTTTGTGACCACGCGCAGGGTCTGCGCATTGTGGTCAAACCCCTCAAACCCTTCCATACACGCATCGAGTTGGTCTTCCCCGGCATGGCCGAAGGGCGGGTGCCCCAGATCGTGAGCCAGTGCCAGGGCTTCCGCGAGGTCTTCATCCAAACGCAGTGTACGCGCGATGGAGCGGGCGATCTGGGCGACTTCCAATGAGTGGGTCAGCCGTGTTCGGTAATGGTCGCCTTCATGGGCAACGAAGACTTGGGTCTTTTGCTTCAGGCGGCGAAACGCAGACGCGTGGATAATGCGGTCGCGGTCGCGCTGAAATGGCGTGCGGGTGGCCGACTCGCCCTCATCCACATACCGCCCTTTCGAGGCGCGCCAGTCGGTCGCGTAAGGCGCAAGCCAGACTTGTCTCTTTTCCAGGGCGGCCTGAGCGCCTATCTTCCTCGACATGGCAAATGTGACCCTCACCGAATCTGCTGCAGAGCGCATTAAGGCGATTCTAGCCAAGCAACCCGACGCTAAACTCCTCCGCGTTTCCGTGGATGGGGGCGGATGTTCCGGCTTTTCCTACAAGTTTGACCTCACCGACACACAGAACGGTGACGACTTACTGGTCGAACGCGATGGCGTCGGGGTCGTGATTGACGAAATGAGCCTTGAATTTCTTGATGGTTCGGAGATCGACTTCACGACAGAGCTGATTGGCGCGGCCTTCAAGATCAACAATCCAAACGCGACCGCTGCATGCGGGTGCGGAACCAGTTTTTCAGTCTAACAGCATTCTCATGTGGCATTCACGCAACACATGCGTAGATTAAGGCCAACCGACGCCGGAGAATCCGAATGCGCCCCCCTGCCCTGATCAGTCTTTGCATCCTGATATTTGCGCCCGCATCTGCGGTGAGCGCACAGTCGGCTGATGGCGATATCGTACGCCTGCCCGGCAATGGCGCAGCAAAAGTTACGCTGCCTGGAGAGCGACCTGCACGCTACGTTCCCGGGGGCGGCCTCCTTTTGTCATTCGACTTGAATGAAGACGGAACTGTCACCCAGACAGAACGCGCGCAGGGCACAGCGACAGCTTTTGAAGCGGCCGACGCAAACGGTGACGGCGCTCTGAGCGCTCTGGAACAGCAAGCCTGGGCCGAGCAACTCCCTACACGGGACGATTCCCTGGCGAATCCGGTCCGCTTCGATCCTAACCTCGATCGGATGGTCAGCGAGGCTGAGTTTACGCAAGTCGTGACCACAATCGCGAGCGCATATGTGGATCCCGCGTCCGGCAATATCTCGATCACGGATCTCGAAGCGCCTCAGCAGGAACGCCGTGAGCGTCGTCTGAACGGAGCGGATCTGCTGCGCCCTACCCCGCGGGCGAACTTTTAGTTCTGTCGGCGTCTGGCGCGATTGGCGCATCTTTTTCACCAAACCCGTCGGCCACCAGACTTGCCACAGCTGTGACCGCTTCAGCGGCTTCTGGCCCCTCCGCAGATATCTCGATCTCGCAGCCCTTTGATGCCACCAGCAAAAGCAAATCCATGATCGAGCGTGCATCTGCGCTCACATCACGATGGGTCACCGTGACCTTCGCATCAAACTGAGCCGCGACGTTTGACAAGGCAGCAGAAGCCCGGGCGTGGAGCCCCTTCACATTTACAATGGTCGCCTTTTGCAGCGCAGGCCCGCAGGAATTGTCGTCAGGCACGGCTCATCAGCTCTGATGCGATATTGATGTACTTGCGCCCGGCCTCGGCAGCAGACTCACATGCCTCTTCGAGGGAAAGGTGCTCTCGCACTTCCGCCAGCTTGATCAGCATGGGCAGGTTCACACCGGCAATGACTTCAACCTTGCCGGCACTCATGACCGAGATGGCCAGATTTGACGGGGTGCCGCCGAACATATCAGTAAGGATGATAACGCCCGAACCATCATCACAGGCGCGCGCAGTCTCGCGGATTTCTTCCCGGCGCGCTTCGATATCGTCCTCAGCCTCTATTGTGATCGCCCGAAACCGCTTTTGCATGCCAACAACATGCTGCGCGGCGGCAACCAGCTCCTTCGACAGTTTTCCGTGGCTGACCACGACGATACCGATCATGTGCATACTTCCCAGGCAAATGCCGTGTCATAACGCTGACACACAATTTGCCTGGGTCAAGACACCAATTACGGGGTCGCGATTTCTGGCAGCGAAATCCCCACCGGTGCACCGGGCCCAAGGGGTAATCCGAGATAGATCCAGGCCATGATCAATACGACACCGGAGATCAGGAGCCAGATCGAATAGGGAATCATCATCGCCGTCAGACTGCCAAGACCGAAATCCGATTTCCAACGCTGGGCGAAGACCAGAATCAGCGGGAAGTACACCATGAGCGGCGTAATGATGTTGGTCGCGCCATCTCCGACGCGATAGGCCGCCGTCGCTGCTTCCGGACTGATGCCGAGCAACATGAGCATGGGGACAAGCACGGGTGCCAAAAGCGCCCATTTCGCGCTGGCCGACCCTACGAACAGGTTCAAGAGTCCGGTGAACAGGACAATCAGACCCAGAACAACCGGCAGAGGTAATCCGCTGTTCTGAATCGCGTCAGCCCCATGCACGGCGCTGATCAGCCCAAGATTCGACCACCCGAACATCGCCACAAAGTGCGCAGCCGCAAAGGCAAGAACCAGATAATAGCCCATATCCTTCATGGCTTCCGCCATCATGTTCACGAGATCCCGGTGGTTATTGATCGTACCCGCCGCAGCGCCATAGGCCCATCCAGCGGCGAGGAACAGGATAAGGAAGCCCGCAACAAGGGATTGGAAAAATGGACCGGCCACCGTGTACCAAGGGTCGTTTTCCGTGCCAGGCCCGTCCGCGAGCAGAGGCGTGCCCGGGCCGAACGTCATCGCCGCCCACAGCGCGCAAACGCCGAGGATCGCAAAAAGTGCCCAGGTTAAGCCGCGCTTCTGTTCGGTGGTGAGAGGCTTGTCTTCGTCGCCATAGCTGCTGGTATCGGCGCCGGCCTCCGGCACCCATTTACCAAGTCGCGGTTCGATGATGCGGTCGGTGACGTACCAGATGACCGGCAGGTAAAGCAGCAGAAGCGCTGAGATAAACGCCCAGTTACCCGCAATGTTCATGCTCCAACCTGCATCAATCTGGCTGGCTTCATAGGCTGTCTCGGTGATGCCGAACAAAAGCGCATCGAGTTGTCCCGGCGCGACATTCGCGGAAAACCCGCCTGAAACGCCGGCAAAGGCGGCTGCGATTCCTGCCAGAGGATGGCGACCGGCGGAGGCAAACACAATCGCGGCCAAAGGGATCATCACGACATAGCCCGCATCCGCCGCATGGTTGGATAACATGGCGACCAGCGCCACGAGTGGCGTCAGCAGGAATTTGGGTGCATCCCTCACCGCCCCGCGAATGGCGCTGGCAAACAAACCTGAACGTTCCGCCACCCCTGCTCCAAGCATCACAACAAGCACATAACCGAGGGGGTGAAAGTGGGTGAAGGTGGCGGGCATCTCGACCCACAGCCTGCGGATATTGTCCGGTGATAGCAGGCTGGCTGCGGACACAATGAGCGGCGAACCGTCATCGGTCACCTGGGTCGGGTGAACAGCCGAAACACCAAATACGGCGCAGGCGACTGAAATAACCACAAGCAGGATGATCAGGTAAAAGAAGATAAAGACCGGATCCGGCAGACGGTTTCCAGTCCGCTCAACCCATCCCAGAAAGCCCTTCTGTGCGGGCTGAGGCGCTTGCGCGCCCAAGGTATCGGTCATGTCTGGTGTCCTCGCCTGCTGTATTACCGAACTGCCATATACCGCGCCTGGGAGCGGACACAAATCACGCCGCGGGTAAGTCTATTGTGAACCGGGCGCCGCCAGCCTCACGATTCTCCGCATAGACCTTGCCGCGATGGGTTTCGATGATTTGCGCAACAATCGACAGCCCGAGTCCCGAATTGTTGCCGAACGCTGCGCCGGCAGGGCGATCCGTGTAGAAGCGATCAAAAATCTTTTCCAGCTTGTCGGGGGGAATACCCGGCCCGTCATCCTCGACGCGGATGCGGGCTATGGTCTGGCGTCCATCATTCACTTGCTCGAGGATCAAGCGCACCTGTCCTCCTTCAGGAGAGAATGACCGCGCATTGTCGATTAGGTTGCGAAGGACTTGGCCGAGCGGCCCGTCCCGCCCGCGCACTTTCAACCCCGCGGCCATGGTCTGGTCGTCAAAGACGACGCCGACATCCCGCTCACCCGATATCGCCGTATAGGTCTCCACGATGTCTGCACACAGCCGCCCAATGTCGAGTCGTGCGGAAGGAACACGTGTGACCTCCGCCTCCAAACGCGAGGCATTGGAGATATCTGTAATCAATCGGTCCAGGCGGCGCACATCGCTGGCAATGACCCCGCGCAGCTTCTCCAAAGCCACCGGGTCGCCCTGAACCCTCTCTGCCGTCTCCACAGCTGAACGGATCGACGTCAGTGGGTTCTTGAGCTCATGGGCCACATCGGCGGCGAAGCGTTCATTGGCCACAATACGTTCAAGCAAAGCGCCGGTCATGGCCTCAAGCGACTCGGCCAGGTCGCCGATCTCATCTTTCCGTTTCTTGAGTTGCGGCAGATCAAGCGATTCTGACGTTCCCGACCGAACCCGATCAGCTGCGACCGCCAATCGTCTCAATGGACGCGCAATCCCCAGCGTAAGCAAGCTTGATGTAATGAACGCGACGAGGACAGCAACGAGGATAAAGGGTAACAAGGCCGCGCGTTCGGCCCGGACGATTTCTTCAATGTCGCTCGCCTCAAGCGTCAGGACGCCAACGACCGCAGACACGCGTTGCACCGGCACTGAGACTGAAATGACGCGCTGGCCTCGATCTGAAAAGCGCTGGCTTGAGGCCATATCGCCTTCGAGTGCGGCAGCGAACTCTTCATCGAAGGTCCGCGCGCGCACCGATGCCCCGCCCCGGTCGGGTAAAATGTCAGCCAATTGATCGCTGGCCCATCGGGACAGACCCGCGCTCCATTTTGAGAATGCGCCAGGATCGCGAATTGGCGGCAGCGCAGAGACATCGACCCGGTCAGACAGAAGGAAACTGTCGGCCACCACGTCCCGGTCGGTCGCACGAACCTGCGCGCGGATGGTTTGGGGCAGCGACAGGTCGCGGATCACCGCTGCGGCGAGGTCCACATCCATCATGGGCGCAGGTGTGCCGCGCGTGGCCCCGCCGCTGAGCAAGTTCTGAAACACCTGGGCCTGGGCTTCCAGATCCTGCTTTTTGGAGACAACGAGGCCTGCCCGCATCTCATTCAGCACCATGGCGCCAACAAGCAGGATGGCGAGACCGGCCAGATTGGATGCAAAAATCAGCCGGGCAATACGAGAGCCCAGGACGCCGCTGCCGCGTCCGTTTCTTCGACTGACTTTTGGCATCCGCTTGGCCATGGCCGTGAGGGTCCTAGGTGTCAGCGGCCACTTTCATGGACACGATGGAATCAGGGTTGCGGGGCGGCTCGCCTTTCTGCAACTGGTCAACCACATCCATGCCAGCGCTGACCTGCCCCCAAACGGTGTACTGCTTGTCGAGAAAGCTGGCATCGTCGAAGCAGATGAAAAACTGGCTGTTGGCAGAGTTTGGATTGTTCGTTCGCGCCATGGAGCATGTTCCGCGAACATGGGGCACCGCATTGAACTCCTGCTTCAGGTCTGGCTTGGAAGACCCGCCCATGCCGGTTCCCTCCGGACAACCAACTTGCGCCATGAACCCATCGATGACGCGGTGAAAAATGATCCCGTCATAGAATCCCTCGCGAGCGAGTTCCTTGAGCCTGGCGACATGATTCGGTGCCACGTCTGGGAGAAGGTCTATTGTCACCGATCCCTTAGTGGTTTCGAGGATGAGTGTGTTTTCTGGATCAGCCATGGTTTGCCACCTTTCCGTGAGAGCTTTTGCCCATGGCTAGTCTATCCCCCCGCGCTTGCAAAGCGGCGATGCAGTGGCAAACAGCCTTCAGTGTCATTGGTCAGCGACTGAACAATGATCAGGTCTCAGTGTAGCGGTACCCCACGCCATAGAGCGTCTCGATGGCATCGAATTCGCCATCCACTTCGCGGAACTTCTTGCGCAGGCGCTTGATGTGACTGTCGATCGTGCGGTCGTCCACATAGATCTGGTCGTCATAGGCCGCGTCCATCAGATTGTCGCGCGACTTCACATAGCCTGGCCGCTGGGCCAGCGATTGCAGAATCAGGAACTCCGTCACCGTAAGGCGCACCGGATGGCCATCCCAATTGCAGGCGTGACGGTTCGGGTCGAGCGTGAGGCGACCACGCACAATCGGCTTCGAGTCGCCCTCTTCCGGCCCACCTGCTCCGCCGCGCGACCGGCGCAGCACAGCCTTTACCCGCTCAGACAAGAGGCGCGTGGAACACGGCTTTCGCACGAAGTCATCGGCGCCGATGTTGAAGCCAATCACTTCGTCAATTTCCTCATCCTTGGATGTAAGAAAGATCACCGGGAGATCAGACGTCGCGCGCAGGCGCCGCAACAGTTCCATGCCGTCCATTTTCGGCATTTTGACATCGAGGATGGCAAGGTCCGGTGGGTTCTCGGTCAATGCAGGAAGCGCGGCTTCGCCATCATAATAGGTGCGCACCTGATAGCCTTCAGCTTCGAAGAATATCTTGAGTGACGCCACAATGTTTTCGTCGTCGTCGACCAGGGCCAAGCTTGCCATGTCTGCTCCTCCTCACCGGACGGCGCGCCAGACGCCGAACCGCTACTCTTATGTTCAATCATGGTTCGATGGGCAGGTTAAGCCCCTCACACTCGCCACTGGCCTGGACAATGGGGCGGTGGGCAGGCTGTATCGCGGGCGATTTAATGACAATCAGGACAGGTTTGCCGCGATTGCGCCCGAAAGCTCAGGGTTTTGTCTTCTTTTTGGCTGATTTCGCCTTGAGCGCGACATCCAGAGCACGTCTGCCCCAGACGCTGGCTGTGTCTGGGTCCTCGGCAGCATCGCCTGGTAGTTTCAGATATCCCATGTCAAACTGCCTGCCATCGGAGGGCCGCACCCAAACAAACGGGTCTGAGTTTTCCGCCTCAAGGGCCTCGCGCAAGGCGGCGTCGCATTTGAGATAGATCTCGCCTTCGGCGAGCAGCGCGAACATCACCTTGTTCGAGAACACCCCTGCCCCACCAAACATTCGCCGGACCGTGACGGGTCCCAGAGGGGCAAACAGCTCGACTACGAAATCATGGAAAGGATCAGGCGCCTTCGCCATTGCCGACCTCCCCGGTGGGCAAACCGATGCGATAGACACCCTTGAAGTCGAGCGGGTCGACCGGCTTGCCCTTCCGCATGATCGACACCTGTCCATCCAATGCCATCGCGACAGCTTCCCGCCGCACAGTTTTCATCAGCCCACGCCAATCCTCCGGTGAGGCGACACGTGCTGCTTCGCTCGGACAAATCGTTTTCCCGGCCCCGTGTTCCTCGATCAGTTCCAGGATAACAGAGCGGATGACGGCGGCATCAAGGTCAGCCATCGAGGGCGGCATAGACAAGGGCCTGGAATTGCGGCCGGATGGGATATGCACTTGAGGGCATCATCTGGGTCATCTGGATCGCAATCAGGTCTTCCATCGGGTCAATCCAGAAAAAGGTGCTTGCGAGACCGCCCCAGCTGAAACTGCCCAAACTGCCGGGCTGCATCGTCTCGGCGACATTGATGATCACCGATCCGCCAAGACCAAATCCATTCCCGTCCATGCGCGCCTCACTGAACGTCTTGTCCCCCATATGTTTGATGCTCGCGCCGCCCGGCAGATGGTTCTGGGCCATGAATTCCCAGGTTTTCGGGCTGATCAAACGTGCGGAACCAAGCCGTCCACCATTCTGAAGGCATTGGCAGAAGCGCAGATAGTCACCCATGGTCGAGACGAGACCGCCGCCGCCATTCAGGACGCCGGGTCGCTCGCGATAAAGCTTTGAACCTGCACCCGCTTCATCCTGCAGCGATATGGAGCGGTCCAGCGGATTTTTCTGATAACAAGCCGTCAAGCGGTCGATCTTGTCGCCGGGCACATAAAAGTCCGTATCGACCATCCCAAGAGGCTCAAAGATCCGAGTCTTGAAGAAAACGTCTAACTCTAGGCCAGAGACGATCTCAACAACACGGGCAAGCACATCAGTTGAATGGCCGTAGTTCCATCTTTGCCCCGGAGAGAACAAGAGCGGAAAGCCTGCGAGACGCGTGCACATCTCACCCAAAGTTTCGGAATCTTCTAGGACTTTTTCCCGGCGATACAGGGCGTCGACCTCGTGCTGAAAGAGAAAGCCATAGGTCAGGCCGGACGTGTGCAAGAACAGGTCGCGAATTTCGATTTCCCGTTCAGGAGGCCGGGTTTTGAAGTAATTTAGCGTACCGCCATCCCAAACCTGGGTTTCCGCAAACTCAGGGATGTAGCGGGACAAGGCGTGATCGAGGCGCAAATCGCCTTGCTCAACCAGCATCATCGCCGCGAGGGACGTGATGGGTTTGGTCATCGAATAAATGCGGAATATCGCATCAGGCCCAATCGGCTGGCCTTCGCCGCCGATATGGGTCGTACCGCGGTAGGATTCATGCACGACCTCGCCACCGCGCGACACCAGACTTGCCACACATGGCAACTTGCCTGTGTCGATATAGCGAGATTGGAAATAGTCCGGAATCGCAGCTAAGCGTTCCGCATCCATGCCGAATTCGGCCGGATTGACTGTTTTGGCGTCATACATGACTAGAGTTCCCCCCGCTCTGCAGCGCGCCCAAGTTCGCGTGCAACAATGATCTGCTGAATCTGTGTGGTGCCTTCGTAGAGACGGAAAATACGCACATCTCGATAGAACCGCTCAATGCCATAGTCGGTCACGTATCCAGCCCCGCCAAACACTTGCACGGCTCTATCGGCCACCCGTCCGACCATCTCGGCCGCAAACAGTTTGCACGATGACGCCAGCATGGTGACCTTTTCGCCAGCATCGCGTTTGCGTGCTGCATCCATCACCATGCATTTCGCGGCATAGGTCTCAGCCTGGCTGTCGGCCAGCATCGCCTGGATCAACTGGTGCTCGATAAGAGGCTTACCGAATTGCTTCCGTTCACGCGCATAGGTCACCATTTCGCGCACCAAGCGCTCGGCAACGCCCACACAAACCGCAGAAATATGCAGGCGGCCCTTATCCAGCACGCTCATGGCGACCTTGAAGCCTTCCCCTTCGCCAGCAATGCGATTTTCCACCGGCACGCGCGCGTCCTCGAAAATCACGTCACAGATATGAGCGCCTTGCTGGCCCATTTTCTTTTCCGGCAAGCCGACGCTGAGACCCGGCGTGTCGCGCTCCACCACAAATGCCGATACGCCTTTAGCGCCCGGCTGATCGGGATCGGTCCGCGCCATGACAGTGAAGACGTCAGCCACATTCGCATTGGTGATGTAGCGTTTGGTGCCATTCAGAACGTAGTGATCACCGTCGCGGATGGCGCGCGTGCGCACAGAGCTTGCGTCTGACCCCGCTTCGGGTTCGGTCAGCGCAAAACTGGCTATGAGATCGCCGGATGCGATGCCGGGAAGCCAACGTTCCTTCTGCGCATCCGTGCCAAACAGGACCAGCGCCTGGCTGCCAATGCCGACATTGGTTCCGACCACGGATCTGAATGCTGGAGATGTCTTGCCAAGCTCCAGAGCCACCAGACATTCGGTTTCCATATCCAATTCCAGCCCGCCGAATGATTCGGGCACTGCAAGCCCAAACAGGCCCAATTGGCGCATTTCATCCACGATTTCCGGCGGAACCTTGTCTTCATCGCCCACTTGCGCCTCAAGGGGCACGCATCTCTCAGCAACAAATCTGGAGACCGTCTCGATCAATTGGGCGCGCAGTTCTGCATCAAAGGCCATGGCCCGTTCCTCCCGGTTTTCGTGACGATAGTATACGTCGCGCAGCCTGAGCACTAAAGGTGTTCCCCAGAGTGAACACCGGGGAGAATGGAATGGCGCAAATTGAAGTGACCGAAGGCGAGTTCGCAGGATGGTCTTATTGGGATGACGAGCCCTTTGAGGCCGAGACCGCAGGCCCATTCTACTTCCGACTGGATGGTGACACGCCGGTCGCCGCCTTCCGAGCCGAACGGAGGCATATGAACGGCGCGGGTGTTGTCCATGGCGGATGCCTGCTGGCTTTTGCAGACTTTGCACTCTTCGCCATTGCCAGCCATGCGATGGACGGTGCCTATGGACTGACTGTTGCCCTGACCAGCGAGTTCCTCTCCGGCCCTAAAGAAGGCGCCTTGATCGAAGCGCGGGGAGAGGTCTTACGGGCCGGCGGCTCGCTCATTTTCGTCAGAGGCATTATCTCGGGTGACGGCACGCCATGCCTGAACTTTTCAGGCACGATCAAGCGGCTTCGCCAGAACGCCTAGAGCATCAATCCGTTCAGGACCGCTTCGAGCCGGGCGCGCAATGTCTCCGGCTCGATCTCGGCCCCCCGCGCCATGACTTCGAACTCCGTGCCACGGCAGATGGCAACCAGTGTGCGGGCCGCTTCCACGGGCCGGGCCACACCAATGGCTTCAAGGACTTCTGTGAGTATCGGCTCCATGGAGCGTTGCCAGGCTTGCAGGACACCGGCGAGCCGGCCTGTACGCTGCGCCAATAGCGCCATTTCAGCCTCGATGATCGACAGGGTCAGGTGATCTGGCTGAAGCGCCGTGGTTCCAACCAGGAACCGGATCAATGCTTCGCGCGACGAAATCGGTTGATTCGCCACCGCTTCGGCCAATCCGGCCTGATATTCGCTGACATATTGGGTTAGAGCCGCGTCGATCAGCGAGTCGCGCGTGGCGAAATGATAGGTCACCGTGCCTGGTGAAACGCCCGTTTTCGCGGCCGCAGAGCGATGCGTCACGCTTTCGATGCCGTTTTCGGCAATTATTTCGAGCACACTGCGCACAATATCATCGCGCGCTTCGCCCCGTCGAGTTTCGGATTTTGTCATAGGTCGTATCGTCCAGTTGAACGAGAGATTAGCATGGACCTAGCGCTTATCCAGTACGCGGCGCAGTCTTTTCTACCCGCTCGCGAGTGTGTCCGATTGAGGCTCGCCCATTGGACGATTTTTAACGTTAATGGAGATTTTTCGAATCCGACGCGAATTCCGGCTTTTTCCGCTAATTTCATGTAATCTCTAAGATTTTTCTCTTTACGCAATCCGCACTTGGAGGCATATCCATTAAGCAGACGTAAGGAATATCTTCCAATGCTCCGCCAGATCTTGCTCCTCGTTATCGCCCTTGTCACCGCCCCAGTCGCGCTTGCACAGGTGTCTGCACAGTTTCCGCCCGCCTCGCAGGATGGGCAGTGCTTTGCGCGTGTTCTCTCCCCGGAGATCACCCAATCGGTCGTCGAAGAGCAGCTTGTTTCGCCTGAGACATTTCAGATCGAAGTGATCCCTGCGGTGTATGAGACCAGCACAACCCGGGTAATGGTGAAGGAAGCGACGTCACAGTATCGGTTTATCCCTGCCGTCACGGAGATGGTCGAGGAACAAGTCCTTGTGCAGCCCGAACGTGTGGAACGGTTTGTCGTCCCAGCCCAGTTCGAAACCTATACCGAAACGGTCGTGGTCGAGCCCGAACGCGTGGTTTGGAAAACCGGCTCGGGCTTGTACGGGCGCGGCGCGGCGGGAACCGACTCCCAGCCCAACGCAGCCAACGGTCAGATCGCCACAGGGGAAGTGCTCTGCCGCGTTATTGAACCAGCCAAGATTCAAACGATCACACGCACACGGATGGTAGCCCCGCCTCGGCTTGAGGAACGCATCATTCCCGCGCGATATGAAACGATCCGCCGGGAAGTGGTTGTTCAACCCGCCCGCTATGAGGAAGAGATCATTCCCGCCGTTTTCGAAGATCGCCAGGTGCGCGTTTTGGTGCGCCCGGCCGAGGAACGTCGGATCGTTGTTCCAGCCGTTTATGAGACGGTGACACGTGAAGTTGTGGTTGGTGGCAACGAGCTCACATGGGCGGAAGTCCTATGCGAGACAAATACGGATCGGTTCAAAGTGGCAGAGATCCAGGGCGCTTTGACAGATGCAGGCTTCCCCACCCTTGTGGACGGTGCCTTCGGGCCGCGCACCCAGCGCGCCATGGAGGCCTTCCAGAGGGCGAACGATCTCAACGTCGGGTACATGACCGTCGACACAGCCTTTGCGCTGGGGATAGATCCCTACAGTACGCCGTCCGCGGATATCTACGCTGCGTTGGGTGCACGCGCACCTGCGGATGTCGACCGCGCCTAGCCTCCCAAATTGATAACATTTCGACCTGCGGCGAGGTTCGGCCTTAGCTACGCAATTTCAGGTTTGAAAACATCTCGTACAAACGCACGACTTATTTCGATACCGTAACAGTAGTTTTGAGATTTTCTCTGTTCGGGCAAACGTACGATAAAAGGCACTCTGTAGCGTTTATTACAGATCAGGCCTGCTCAGCAGGCACAATTGTCACGCTCTCGCCGCAACCACAGGCATCCGTTTGGTTCGGATTTCTGAACACGAACTTCTCGTGAAGCAGTGTTGTCTCATAGTCGACCTCGGATCCGAGAAGGAACAAAACTGCCTTCGCATCGACCACGATCTTCACGCCGCGGTCTTCGACCAGTTCATCCAGAGGCTCCGGAGCGTCGACATAGTCCATGACATATTCCATGCCCGCGCAGCCGCCATTCGTGACACCCACGCGTAAATAGCCCGAGCCGCGCGCATCCATAATGCCCTTCACTTGCTGCGCAGCAGCTTCGCTCAGGGAAACGATCTTGGGTCTTGGTCGTCTGGTCATGGTGCCAACATGGAGGTGTCCTCGCGCCCCTGCAAGTCTAGCGATTATAGAATGTGAACTCGATCTGGTAGCGCAGGTGCCCGGCCCCCATGGAGAGGTCATAATCTGAGAAGCCATAAGTGTAATCGAAGCGCACGGACTGGTCCGGAAGCGAGTTCGCGGAACGTCGGCGAATGGCGTTTCTGAACTCAAGAATATAGGTGGGTGACGTGATGTCTCCGAGGTCATCGACCGCATTCAGCGCAGAGAAATAATTGCCGTTTCGCGCACGCGATCCAAAGGCCATGCCAGCATCGTTTCCGTTCCGCGTAATCCCATAGAAAAACCCAACATCGGCCAGTCGGGTTGGTGAGTTAAAAGCAGACCCTTCACCAAGATTTGTGGCCTGGGCCGCGACATAAAAATCTGTGCGCGAGGTCAGATAAAAGCTTCGCTGGCTTGATTGCTCGCTTGCACGCAAAACGGATGTTTCCGAGAACTGGAAAGGCTCGAAAACACCACTCTCATCGAGAAATCCGCGCTGATTCGCGGTTGTTGAGAGATCGATCGTCCCACCACCATCAAAGTCGACACCGAAGATAACGCCCTCTTCCTGCAACGGAACGGTGTGAAACCCCTCGGTACGTGTCCCCGTAAAAACGGGTTGGACTGCGCCGGTCCCCTGGAATGGATTTCCGGTCCACGGGATCATGGGCTGGTCAGGCGCCACCGTTCGCCCATTGGCGAAAATATAATTGTCGTAAACGTCGAAGGTGAAGCCGTCATGGACGACGACGCAGCCATAGGTTCGGCAGTAGAAATCTGAGTCCAGAAAAGACTGGGCTTCAGCGCCAAACGCGGTGAGAACGCCAGCAACCGCGGCAAGGAGTGTCCGCAGCGCGTTTTTCATCACTCCAGAGCAGCGTCTTCGTTGGCAATCGCGGCCCGCTTCTGAGGCACCGGTACAGCATGTGGTTCAAGCACCTGAAACCGGTTGGAAAACTGCGGCGCAAACGTATTTTCGAGGGCTACAGAGATCGACTCAGCCTCGTCCAGAGACACAGATAGGGGCAGTTGATAGTTGCGGGCCGCACCATCCAGCACAACGAGGTTCCCAATCGGTTCGCTCACGGTTTCGCCGGACTTGGTCTCAATGTTCACCGTTCCGCCGAGGCGGGCATGGGCGTTGCCCTCATTCTCAACGCGAAGACCCAGTACAGTTTGCCCGGTCTCTGACACGACAACACCGCTGGACGTAATAGCGGGCGAACTCTCGGCATCGCCAACCGTGAGATAGAATAGGCTGGCCAGTTGGTAGCGCCGCCAAACACCAGACCCGGCATTGCGCTCATCGGGCAGGATTGTCGATGCCAGAAGCGCGAAGCGATAGTCACCAGCGGTGCGCAATCGCACCGGAGCGGCCATATCAACCACGATTTCCTGGGTTTCACCGGGTTCCAGCGTGACAAAGGCAGGGCTGAACCGAACCCACTCGGCGCTGGAGCGTTCCGTGTCTCCGGGAGGCGAGAGCGAAATCTGCCCATCTTCGGTCAGGGCCCAGTCCGCCAGACCAATGGTTAGAGAGATGGTCTTCTCCTGGTGGACATTACCAATGTTGATGACTTGCCGTTTGCGCTCGCCTGGCTCGACTTCCATTTCCACGGTCGTGGGCTGGATACCGACACCGAACCCAAAGGCAGGTTGCGGCGCGCCCAACACCAAAAAGAGAATACCAACTGTGGAGAGGATAAAACTGCGCATGGAGACCCCTTGGTCAGGTAACTTGAAGGCTTTGAATGACACCAAGAGGGTTACTTTGCGGTATACGCGCTGCGTCCCGCACCGACATCTCCCGAAACAGAAACAGCCCGGCATGTCGCCGGGCTGTTCTATTACATCAGGTTACGTTGAAGCGTGCGATCAAGGCACGAAGATCGTGTAGGTCACGTCTGCTTCGACGTCGCCAGCACCCATGGACAGGTCGTAGCCTTGGGTTCCGCCGAGCGTGTAGGTTGCATCAAAGCGAACCGACTGCTCCTGGATCGTACCACGGTTGGCAGCGGTACGCGCGCTCCCCGTGAATACAGTGCCTGCGGTTTCGATGTCGCCGAGGTCGGTAACCGCTGCGGTGCTGGTTCCAACGGAAGCATTCGCCGCGCTACCGAAAGCGAAAGCGGTCGTGCCGTCAGCTTCGGTTTGGCCCGTGTCGTCATTTGTGTGCGACAGGGAGAAGCCGATGTCAGCCAGGGTGAAGTCCGTCGTGGCAGGGTCGGTGACCAGGTCAGCGTCTGCAACGATGTTGAACGCCGTGTTGGACGCCACGAAGAAGCTGGAATTCAGCTGAGCGCCGCTCACGCCCACATCGGTCGTGTCGTCGATCGTGAACGCGTCAAACGTGTCGCCTGCGTCGAGGAAACCGTCTGAGTTGACGTCAGAGAAGTTCGGGCTGGTGACTGCGCCGGTGATGTCGAAGTTCGACGCACCGCCAACGCTGGTTGCTGTCGCAGCGAGCGATCCAGTCACAACCGTGTTACCGTTGGTGCCTGAGATCAGGTCCGTGCCGCCTGCAGCGCCGGCGCCGATAACAAAGTCGTTGACCACGGTGTTGCCGCCGGCGTCTGCGCTCCAGACAACCACGAGACCGAGTACGCGGAAGTGAGGGTTGTCGACGATCGAGGCTTGTGCCGGCATACCGGCAACAGCCATCAGAGCAGCGCCTGCGAGAAGGGCCTTCTTCAGGTTCATTATGAAACTCCATCTACCCGGGCCAAGCCCGTTTGTTTGTTGATGCGCCTCTTACGGGCACCCTGCCGTTGTAGGGGAGAGACATTTATAGGCCGTGAAACCCCTCGATAAATTTCGAAACGTTGGAGAGTTTGGCGTTAACTTTCCTCAGCCAGCCGAGTTTAGACCGCCCAATGGCGACCCCTGCAGGACTCGAACCTGCAACCGTCGGATTAGAAGTCCGGTGCTCTATCCAGTTGAGCTAAGGGGCCAATTTCAGGAAATCAGTGAGTCCAGGGACGCTTGCGGTTGGCGCTGAAGTTCTCCGCGTATGACTTCACAAGGCGCTTGGGCTCTCGCGGTTCGTCGACCCGAAACGTCAGGTCTTCACGCTTGGCGTAAGCAATCGCGGCCTCACGGGTGTCAAATTCCAGCCGGACTTGCCCTGCTGTGTCATCAATACTCGTCCAGCCCATAAGCGGGTCTGTGCTGCGCTGACCATCCTTGATGAACTCAAGCACCCACTTTTGAGTGCCTCCGCGCCCCGCCTGCATCTGAGACCTGTTCGGTTTGTAGATCCGCGCGTCCAAGGCTGGTCTCCCGGTGACGACAAAAAAATGGTCGGAGCGATAGGATTCGAACCTACGACCCTCTGGTCCCAAACCAGATGCGCTACCAGACTGCGCCACGCTCCGGACTCCAGATACTCAAAACACGCCCCCCTGCACAAGTCCCTTTCGCGGTCCAGTGCAGTCAGATCGGTGAAATTAAGTGCGATTCCGCCGCAAAAGACGAAACACCGCATCTGCCCGCGCTACATTGGTGCCATTTTGGTCGATCACATCCGCAAAAACGTGCACGCAATCATCGCGTTCAGCGGTCACCTCAGGGCGCGCTTCCAGCCACGTGCCAGTTTGCACCGCACTGAGATAGGTCATTGTAAGCTTTAGCGTGACCGAACGTCTCTGCGTATGCCACCAGACGGCCCAGGCCAGCGCGCTATCGGAAAACGCCGCCAGCATTCCGCC
This sequence comes from Pseudomonadota bacterium, assembly GCA_038526245.1. Classification (GTDB taxonomy): domain Bacteria; phylum Pseudomonadota; class Alphaproteobacteria; order Caulobacterales; family Hyphomonadaceae; genus UBA5336. The sequence goes on along the minus strand of JBCBGZ010000001.1, from coordinate 5,201 downwards.
ATGGAGAAACCCCATACCATTGCAGTGGCGATCGAGAACGAGCAGGCCGGATCTCAGGTCTTCCGGGTCGTCAGCGCGGTAAACGGGCCCACTGTGCTTTGTGAAGGGACCGCGCAGCTTTGCAGCAGAAAAACCCTCTGGAATTTCGTTTGGACTATTCGCCATCGCTGGGCGCAAACAGCGCGTGCTCAACATTATCGCCGGGCGAAATACCGAGTTCGCCAGCCTGCCCACCATTCAGTTCGAGAACGGCTTTCACGGGCACTCCGGGATCAATCAATCGCAAGGAGCCCGGCACGGCATTCTCGGCAATCGCGAGCACCCGGCCATCGCTGTCGATAAACAACATGTCGAGTGGGATCAGCGTATTCTTCATGAAGAAACTGACGCGGCGCGGCACGCCCATATCAAACAGCATCCCCATATCGCGCGCCATCTCGGTCCGGAACATCATGCCCGTGGCGATCTGCTCCTGGGTTTGGGCGAGTTCTACCGTAAAGGCATGTCGAGCGTCGCCGGACACGATGGTCAGCGGCGATGTCTCCAAGGTGGGCTGGGCGGCTTCCTGCGCTTGGACCATGTGAGGCGCCCCAATCAGGCTTCCGGCAAAAAGGATGACGAGCGATAAAAGCAATGAACGTGACATGGCCATCGGCTTAGCCGCCCCGCCCCGCCATCACAATAGGTTTTCTGTAGAGGGTTGCCCGCCTGCGGCGCTCAATCTTCGAAGGGCAACTGCACCAGCGAAATATGCGCGCCTTTCGCCCCCGACACCACGGCCGCAAGGAGGCGCTGACCGGGGTCAACCTCTTCAATTCCCGCCGGACGCAGGACGGTGGCATGGATGAATATGTCTTCCGTCTCGCCGGCCCGACTCACGAACCCGTAGCCTTTTGTACGGTTGAACCATTTGACAATGACCGGCTCGAGCTTTGGCGCTTCTCCGCTTTCGCGGGCCGCAGTCGCGCGCGGCTTGTCCATCTCAATGATATGGGAAACCTGCCAGCCACGCTCTCGATGAACGGCGTCGCAAACGATGCGCGCTTCCTCGTCAGCATAGGTTTCGCCATACTCTTTCAGGCAACTGACATGGAGGAGAATATCTTCGCCGATATGGATGTCCTGCGCAGTCTCACTGACCACAAACCCATAGCCCTTGGCTTGGTCGAACCATTTGATCCGTCCAATCACGCGCACACTGTCGGGCTCGACGCCCATCTCATCCTTTGCGGGTTGAGTCATCAGTCTAAAATTCCCCAGCAGCCCTTTAGTTAAGCGCAGACTGGAGATTTGTCACGGCTTGGCTCAGGGAATGGCTGTGAATTCTTGGAAAGGTGCTACCCATTGCCCTCAGCGGCTACGCACTAACGGGACTGGCCCAACTTCAGCGCGTGCTGAATTTCCGGCGTCCGGAAACCGAGCGCTTTCGGATTGCGAACACCCGGGAGAGCCGCGACATCATAAAGCTCTTCGACAACGCCCTCGATCTGCAATGAATGCTCCACGTCACCTGTCTGCAGGTTGACGATAGAGATCGAACACTTGGCGCCAACGCCTTCCCTTTCGAGGCGCTCTTGCAGGACGAGGCCCTCAAAGGCACTGGCGCGTCTCGGCAAGGATGCCCCGACAATCGCATAGTTGCCGACCAGAGCGAGCCCCCGCAGAAACCCGCGACAAAATGCGATGGGTTCGAACTTTCCCGTGGCCAGATCCACCCGACCGAATTCCCCACTGCCAGCATTCAGGACGTAGAGTTCGCCGCGATGCAAGCGCGGGGAATGGGGCATGGAGAGGCCGGTCGCCACGATCTCATCATCGGGGATGGACATGACAATCCCACCTTCGCGCCGGCCATCGCGCCAGGCTTCGGCGAGATTGGTCCGTGCCACGGCCGTGGCGTAGCACAAGACACCATTCGCTGCGGCGAGCCCGTTGAGATGACAGCGGTCTTCAGCTGCGATCCGGTCGATGAAAGGCGGGCGCCAAACGGGGCGAAAACTGGCCGTCTCGTCGAGTTCAGCCACACAGTTAAAACGGGTCACAACAAAGTTGGGACGACCTTCAGCCCCAAGCACCACATCATGTATGTCCACATCACCTGTGGTGCGCCCCTCAAGCGGGACAAACACGGCATCATACCCCTGATCGACTTGTCCGGGATCAAGAAAATTCTCGAAGCGCCAGAGTTGGTAGAGGGTCGCAAGCCAGAGTGTGTTTCCTTCGTAGGTCAAGCCCATGGAGCGGGCGAAGGTCCGCTCAAAAACAGACAACTCCCCATCGGGCGACACCCCTACAAAAAAGAGTTTTCCTGCCTGATACGTGGTGAACGCAAAACTCACATTCTCGGCGGCCAGCCAGTCCTTGAGCATTCGACTCGGCACAAGGCGCAGTTGGGGTTCGGGATCAGACGGCATGGGAAGGTCCTGCAGAACGTTTCCCGCCTTCTAAGCATGGGGGCCTTAAACTGTGGTGAAGGCCCAGCCGATGGCACTCCCTAGGGGAATCGAACCCCTCTTTCCAGGTTGAAAACCTGGCGTCCTAACCGATAGACGAAGGGAGCGCACTCGGTGGAGAGGCGCGATATAGCGGGGTCGATGCAGGCTGACAAGCTTTGATGTGAGGTCAAAGGCTGTCAGGGGGCGGAATGTCACGTGTCATCAACGAGGGCAGCGTCCATCACTTCGAACTGCACACGCCTGCGACCGTTCCAGGTATCGGTTTTCAGTCGGCCGGCCAGGTGAAGCCTGCTTCCATTGATTGCCGCTGCACCAAGGCGTTCATCGGCCATCCGCCAGGCCAAACACTCAACCCGTCCGGTTTCGTCTTCCGCCGAAAACTTCAAGTGATTGGTACCAATTCGCCGGGCACCAACTGCGCGCACATTTCTGATGGCGAACACAGGCTCGGGCGCCCCTGCCCCAAACGGTCCAATCCTGGCGACTTCGTCAAACAGCTCTGACGTCGCCGCCCCCGGAGCCAGCAGGACATCTATCGAGAGTTCCCGCGCCGCGATACGCTCTGTCTTGAACTGGTCCATGTGCGCGCACATCCAGGCATCCAGGTCTCGGATTTGCTCGGGTGCGCAACTCAGCCCCCCCGCCATAGCGTGACCACCGCCACTCAGGATAACACCTTCCGTCGCCGCAGCCGCGATGGCATCGCCAATATTCACGCCAGGAACAGATCGCGCAGAGCCTTTTGCGACCGGCCCGAGTTCGGCGCCCCAACCGATGACAATGGACGGTAGGTGAAACCGGTCTTTCAAACGGCCCGCGACAATTCCGATGACACCCGGGTGCCACCCTTCCCCGCCAGCGATCAGGATGCCCCGGTCCGGGTTCTCCTCCAATTGGCGTTCGGCGGATGCCGTCGCCTGGGTCAGGATATCAGCTTCAATTGCTTTACGGGCATCGTTCAGCCCGTGCAGCTTTTCAGCAAGGTCCAGCGCTTCAGTGCGGTCGTCACTGGCCAACAGTTTTGCAGCGAGCCAGGGGTCGCCGACCCGCCCACCAGCATTCAGGCGCGGCCCTAACATGAAAGTGGCGTGGTACACGCTCGACACTTCCCCCAGTCCCGCCACATCGGCGAGTGCGCGCAGGCCCACATTTTCGCTTCGACTTAGTATTGTCAATCCTTGCCGGACAAAGGCGCGATTCACACCATGCAGAGGCGCCATATCGCAAAGTGTGCCGAGTGCCGCCAGGTCGAGCCACTGGATCGGATCCGGCAGAGATCCCTCTTCGGGCACGCACTTGCGCTGACGCGCCAGACGATTCAACGCCGCAAGAAAAACGAACACAACGCCCGCGGCGGCCAAATGCCCGCATCCAGACTGACAATCAGGCCGGTTCGGGTTTACCAGCGCAGCGGTTTCGGGGATTTCGCCATGCATCAGGTGATGGTCGATAACGACAATGGGCAGGTCGATGTCGCGCGCTTCCTGCAGGGCCGAAAGCGCAGCTGCACCGCAGTCCACGGTAATGACGAGGTCCGCCCCACTGGCCTTCAGGTGCCGAAACGCTTCGGGTGACGGGCCATAGCCTTCTGTCAGCCGGTCCGGGACGTAGAGGCCAAGGTCACGGCCCCAGGCGCGGAAATATCTGGCCAAAAGCGCCGAAGAGGTTCCGCCATCGACATCATAATCCGCAAAGACAGTGACATTCTGCCCTTCAAGGATCGCGTCGAGCACGAGGGCGGCCGCTTTATCCATGTCGGTGAAGCTGGAGGGGTCTGGAAACTCGCTGCGCAAGGTCGGCGCAAGGAAGCTGGCTACCTCATTTGGGCCGACTTGGCGCAGGGCCAGCAACCTCGCCAGCAAATCGCCGTTGCCGAGATGTGCCGCCAACTGACGCACGCGGAGCGGGTCTGGCGCCTCCATGCACCAAAATCGCCCCGTCAGGGAATTGGAAACGCCGAAAAGGCGCTCTGGCGAAGCTTCTTGCGCAGACATACCCAAGGTTTAGCGAGTCGCGTCCGCCTTGGGTAGATCAGGTCTTCGCCCGTTGCGCGAAAGCTCAGGCCCGGTGACGGGAGTGGATCCGGCGCACCTGGCCATCGGCTGACGTCATTACGAGTGTGTGCGTGTCGATAAAGCCGCCATCATTGCGCACGCCACCCAGAAGGTCGCCATCGGTGACGCCTGTGGCGCAAAACACAGTTTCGCCAGACGCCAACTCGTTGAGTGAGTAGGTTTTGTCGAAATCTGTGATACCTGTTCGCGAGGCCCGGGCGCGCTCGTCCTCATTGCGGAAAACCAGCTGGCCCTGCATCTGACCGCCAACGCACTTAAGCGCGGCTGCCGCAAGGACGCCTTCCGGTGCGCCGCCCTGGCCGAGATAGATATCGACACCGGTCTTCGGATCGGTGGTGGCGATGACGCCGGCCACATCCCCATCGGTAATCAACTTGATCCGAACGCCCACGGATCGGAGGCTTTCGATGATGTCGGAGTGCCGGGCGCGGTCGAGCACGCATGCCGTGATCTGGGAGACGTCCACACCCTTGGCCTTGGCCAGTTCCGCTGCGTTCTCTGCAGGAGAGGCGTGAAGGTCGACGACGCCGTCCGGATAGCCAGGACCGATGGCCAGCTTGTCCATATATGTGTCGGGCGCATACAGGAGGCCGCCGCGCGGTGCGATCGCCAACACGGCTAATGCGTTCGCCATGGCTTTGGCCGTCAGCGTCGTGCCTTCAAGGGGATC